>MUCR01000019.1 GCA_002816455.1 SAR202 cluster bacterium Io17-Chloro-G4
CCAGGATATCTAGCTTGCCGAACTCGCTCACCGTGGCAGCCACGGCGCTATTCCACTGAGCCTCGCTGGTAACGTCCAAGGGGAGGAAAATAGCCCGGCCTCCCGCCTCGTTGATCTGCTCGACCACTTTCCGGCTCTCGTCTTCCAGCACATCGCCAATGGACACGCAGGCGCCCTCCGCAGCGAACATGCGAGCTTCCACGGCACCCATGCCCCTACCGCCGCCGCTGATAAAAGCAACCTTACCTTCCAGTCTCATCGTAATTCCCCACTTCTGAAGTTCTTTAGGAGGGGTCTTAGTCTCCGTTAATACCGGGTCTGCTGTTGCATGGGACTGTATGTGGCCGGGGTTACGGCCAAAAGCCCAGCGTCCACCGGCAAGACGATTCCAGTGATCCAACGTGCCTCGTCGCTGGCCAGGAACAGGGCGGCATTGCCAATGTCCCAGCCGGTGCCCTCGGTGCCCAGCGGCCCGGAGTTCCGGCGGTGCTCCCTGAGATCTTCGTCCATCCTCGGCGCCACCATGGGCGTGTAAACGAGGCCGGGGGCAATTGCGTTTACCCTGATGTTGTCCTTGGCGTGGTCTGCGGCCATGGACAGCGTTAAGCCTATGACCGCTGCTTTCGAGGTGGTGTAGGGCGTGCTGCTGTGGGCCCGCAGCCCAGCAATCGACGATATGTTGATGATGGCGCCTCCGCCGGTTTCAATCATCTTGGGTATAGCCGCCTTGCTGGCCAAAACCATGGTCTTGACGTTGATGTTCATCACCTTGTCCCAATCTTCTTCGGTGACCTCCACAACTGTCCCGCGCTGAGAAACGCCCACGTTGTTGTCCAGAATGTCCAGGCGGCCATATCGGTCAATGGCCGCGTCCACCATCAGACGGCAGTCCTCAGCGCTGGTGGCGTCGGCCTGAAAAACCGAGGCCACGCCGTTCTCCTCCTGGATCATCGCCAGGGTTTCTTCAGCCCGGTCCTTGGCAAAGTCCACCAGCAGGACTTTGGCCCCTTCCCTTGCGAATAATACGGCCGTGGCTTTGCCGTTGCCGATGCCAGCGCCGCTGGACCCCGCTCCGGTCACTATGGCTACTTTCCCTTCCAATCTGGGACGTCGTTCAGGCATAGCTGCTACCCCCTGGGATATTTAGACAAAAGTAGGACTAGGCAAGGGTACCATCTATAAATTGGAAGCGGTTGTCAAGTTCTGGATTATCCAACCTACGAGTTTGCCCAACCGAAGATCTGCTTTAGCCACCTCCTGCCGGTGATCCCCAAGAGCAGAAGCCCGCCTAACACCGCCACGACCGGAATCCACCACAACGTTGTCCCGCCATCCACCGGCGTTGCTTGGGGCTGATTGGAAGTCTGCGTGGTTGTCTCATCCCGCGGTGGCGCATCCCCTGTGATGAACCCGAGTTCTGAGGACAAGCGTCCCGTGGCGCCGTAGTAAACCTCCGCGATGAAAATGTGATTCCCCGGCTCCAATCTTCCGCTTAGGCTAAATGTCATCTCACCGGTCGCTCCCGGCAAAAGCAGGTTTGGGCCACCGGTGAGCCTTGCGCCCATGGTTTCTCCTCTTTGGGAACGCACCGAAGCCTGCATCCTGGGCCGTAGAGCTAAATCTCCTTCGTTAACCAGCAACATCACGAACTGCCGTTCCTCGTCCGGACCTGCTTTTACCTGTAGCTCTTTGAGGATCAATGACGGTCGGTCGGCAAAGGAGATTTCCTTGGTTACCGGCTGGTCCCCGCCAAAGGAGATGCTGGCCCTGGCCGTGTATGTTTCGCCGGCAGTCAATGCCAACCCCGGCTCGGCGGTATAGCTTAGCTGCTCTCCGGGGAGCGCTAATTCGGCCACGGGGAATGCCGGGTTTTCAGGCACCTCTCCCTGCGGCCCGATGACTTGGACCGCTCCTTCTGTGGAAAAATGCAGATTGCCGGTGTTGGTCAACCTCAAATTGAACCCTATCAGACCGTTGGGCTCCAAAACCGGCAGAAACTCTGTAACCTCCGCCAATCGAGTCAACGGCTGCCGACCCTGAACATTTACCACCACCGGCAGGTCGGACTGGGCATCAGTCACTCCAAAGTCCTGGGTGGAGTCCACCGATTTAACCTCAAATCCTACCAGTGCGTATCGGCCACCGGAATCCAGGTCTTGGTCCGGTACCTGGGCTGTAACCTCGACGGTTATTTCTTCAAAACCCGCCATCAGGAACCTGGAAGGTTCGAGCTTTATCCATTCAGTGGCTGATAGACCAGCCTCCCCGGCCAAGTCCACCACGAAGGAATTAACTTGGACCGGATGGCGGGCTATATTGGACACGGTGATCAACTGGCTGGAAGACTCACCCGCCGCCAAGTTAATCTCAACGACGGATGGCACTACGAAAACACCCACATCGTCGGCCCGGGCCAACGGAGCAGGCTGGATGCTCAACGCCGCCCATGAAACTACCGCCAAAACCAGTAGGACTAGAAGTCTGCCGCTGAAACCGCTCATACGTCCTCGTGACTAAAAGAACTGATTGCCCATGGCTTACTCCACGATTGGCCGGGAAACTATCCATAAGCTAACGATGGTGTAGAGGACCATCAAGCCCAGCATGGGTAGCTGGCTTTTAACCACCAAATCGCGATTGCCGAACAGCACGATGGCCCGAATGTGGGATAGGAATACGGCTATCATGTGACCGACGACTATCACGATAATGGAGAAAAACCAGATGAACCGGGCGTTGGTTATCCCGATGTTTATTAGATAGTCCCGAGTACCGAACAGGTCCCAACCGAAGCCAAATGGGTCGGAGATCAGCGGGATGATCAGCTGTCCCTGGATTAGCAGGAAGCTCAGGAAGTGAGCAAAGTTATAGGCAAGGGCAATCGGTATCAGGGAAAAAACAAAGGCTTTAGCCAATGCGCTGGCAGTATCTTGATTGCCCGTCACCCGGCGCATAACATAAGTGAAGGTGAAATAGACTGCAGCAAAGGCCAGCGGGAAACCGATTAGGCCCATTGTGTTGGCGATTGTGACTCCATTGAGCCAATCTTTGGTCAAACTGGGAAACCAGTCAAAGAACTGACTCTGTACTTCCACCCACTCGGGGGTTGCGCCGAATCCGTCAAAAGTGACGGTGGACAACATGAGCAACACCATGGCCATAACGTCGCCGCCGATGTTGCCGGCGGTGTGCAAACCCACTGCGGGGGGCCGCAGATTGAACTGGACGTCCTCAGCGAACTCGGCACACTCGTAGCAGTCCACACATCCTTCGAATCGGTTCCCAGCTTGACCTTCTGGGTGGCACGATTCGGATCCGCAATCCTCGCACACCTGGCTCTCCACTACCCGGACCTCCGTGATGGAGAAGCGTGCCAAGTAGCCGAACACGACAGAGAACGCCTCCCCGTGCCGCAACCACCTGTGTTTACCGAATAGAAACATTCCGACGAATGTGATGGCGCTGTAGGTCAGAGCCATGGCTGCTAATCTTCGCGGCTCGGCGCTGCCGCCAAAGGAGTTCTCCGCCCAAGCAAAAGCGAAGAAAAGGGCCACCGCAGGCCAAATGCCCAGCCTCTCTGGATAGTGCCACCCTAGCGTCAAATCGCGGTCAGGACGGATTATGTCGTAGATGCCTTCAGCCCATCCGTAAATCGCCTTCCAAGGATTGACCAGGGCCCATAGGTTGCCGAACAAGGCAATAAAAAAGCCCATGCCCACCCACCAGATGACCCAAATGAAGGTGGGAGCGAGGTTGTCCGATGGCGGAGTCTCGCCGAACACCCCCACTGCCACAATCAAGCCTAAGCCAAATACCGCAAACACCTTTATGGGCAAAAGCACCGGCCCGGCCAGAACCAAGCGAAGCACGGTGTTTTGGATCAGGTTTATGCGGGGATACGCAAACCGCCGGAATTCACCCTCTACCGCTACGCCTATAAGGACAAAGGAGAGGACCACAGCTGCGCCGCCGCCCACCACGAAGAACGTGAGGGGCACTGGCAGGTCGTATCGCTCGCCAAAACCATGAGCATAGGCCGTCTGGGCCAGCAAAGCGGTAACGATGGCCAGCAACACAAAGAGAAATTTTGGTCGAAGCATAAGGTTACCTTTGGCGAATCTGGCGGCGGCCCGTTTCATGCTAATCCAAACATGCTGGAGGCCATCGCCGTTCAAGCCTATTTGCGTATTCGTCGGGGTTAAGGCTGGTTACCGAGGCCTCACCTCCAATATTCCTATCTCCAATTCCCCTTCTTCATTTTCACCGCCTTCGTCGTGCTCTTCTTCGCCTTCGTGTTCTTCCTCAGCAGCGTGGAAGGTGATCTTGAATCTGCCGGTGATATCCGCGAGGACGAAGAAATCCGTGGGCACGCCTGCTTCCACGTCCATTTCTACATCGTAGCCGTGAAGATGGAATTCCCCGGCCTCCTCCGTCTCTATCATTAGCGTAACCATGTCGCCTTGTTTCACCTGAATCGTCCCTGGGGTCAGGCTTCCGCCTTCCAACTTTATGGGAATATCCAGTTCCTCCGGTTCGCCGCCGCCGCAAGCGGCGATCAACATGAGTAAAATTCCCCCAAGAATGAGTAAAATTATCGGGTTTTTAAAGCAAATTGGTGTCTTCATGTCTAGCTCCTTTCATGATTGGCAGGCAGCAACCCAAACGAACGCCCAGTTTCCGAACAACCAGGCATGCCGGGCCAACAGGTATTGGTAGAGGAGAGGAGCTAGAGTTGCGGGGGCTTCTCGAGAGGTGGGGTTTTCCAGCTATCGGGGACCTGGTTTCCACCGATGAAAGCGAACTCGTGGATCCCCGAGGAGGGTTCCGGGAAAGCCCATGAGGCAGGGTCAATGGTCAGCGCCATTGGGGAATAACTTTGCCCCAAGCTTTCATCTGGCGTTAAATATAAGACTCCGTCGGTGCCTGAGAACGACCTTCTCTGCGTATCCTGCACGACTGCATGGGCAAGCATATCGTCGTGGATGTGAACCGCCTCGAAAGGATGCTCGTGTTCGAGATGGAATGATCCAACAAACGCATGGGCATGATGGGGTAATCTCTCGGCGAAGTGGTGGTCTAGGACTGGCCCCAAGGCGGAAAACATCAGAAGGGCAAGTGACACTATCACCAAGAAACGGGCCGCCATACGAGGTCCGGCCTGAGAAGCAGTATCCTCTAGACTGGCGTTTTTTTCAGGACCACGAAATCCGCCGATTGTTTCCATCACTCCATTTTACTCCGGTGCTTGTGGTGACCAATAGGTCGGGTTGAGTGAGGTATCGGTGCTTGAGCGCCCTTTTATCAGCCTGCCTCGGGCTTCCCTTTGCCTGGGAACTTTCCCCAAACAAATATGCCCACAGCCAGCGTAACGACTACAACGGCCGCTATCAAAACAATTTTGAGTCCGTCGCCGCCTTCTTTAACTTCCACTGGCACTATGGCGGTGGTTTGCCCCAAGTCCGATGAAACGGCCAAGAGAATTCGCCAACTCCCCACAATATCGAAGGGGAGGTCGGTTTCAAAAAAGCTGGGCGTGTAGCTGTTCGGCGCTGAAATATTCTCGAATGGCGTCGAGCCTTCGGGGCCGGTCGCGGACACATCTACGGTAGCCGTGGTCAATATCTCGCCGGTGTCCAATGCGCGCAATAGTACGCTAATGTGGGTATTGCCCACCACCGCCTGTCCAGGCAACAGACTGATATCGATAATGTATGGTCCGGATTCTTGGGAAGAGATTAGCTTGGCTCGTCCGTTGGCCTGGATTGTGCTGGGGAACAAGCCCACGAGGACTAAGAAAATAGCGAGAGCCGACGAGAGCGCCGTTATGCTTAGGTCGGAGTTATGCTTAGGAAATTTTGAGGGCCAAGTCCGCATTAATAATAAATGGTAACACCGGTTTTTTGCGAGCGGCAACCGGAAGTCTCGAATTATGCATCCTTTCGGCTCTGAACCCGGATTCGTGTATTCAGAAAAATATCCGTGCCTTGCCATAGCTATCATTTAAAGATATCTATGGGTACCGGTAATGTATGTTCTTGACTCCCAGTTAGGTGCGGCTTACACTGAAATCGTTAATAACCCCAATATGGATGTAAGGCCTGCATGACTGGACCCTTAGCACCGGGCGAAGACGTCGCCCTATTTATCGACTGGGAAAACTTTAAAATCAGCTTGGCTACCGGGCGCCGCCACCCAAACGTTTCGGCGCTGAAAGAAGAAGTATCCAATTTAGGCCGCGTTGTAGTGGCCAAAGCTTACGCCGACTGGGTAACCCGGGCCCCCGAACTTAGGGGCGCCAGCCAGTTCATTAACGACCCCCCTGCCCTCTACGCCGCTGGCATCGAGCCGGTCTACGTCCCCACTCGCCTATCTTGGGGCGGGGCGAACCCCGAATCTGTCCGTCACACCAGGGTTAAAAACAGTGTCGACGTGAAGATGACGGCTGACTGCATCGAGTGCGCCCACTCCTACCCCAACATCGGCACTTTTGTATTGGTATCTGGTGACTCCGACTTCATCCATGTGATGAACACCCTTCGTACTATGGGCAAGCGGGTAGTGATTATCGGCGTGTCCTGGGCCACCTCCAGACGGTTGGTCGACCAATCGGACGGCCTGATTCTCTACGACGTGGACGTAGACCCGGTAGTGCCTGCCTTGGAACCGGCGTCGGAACCGGTCCCAATAGGAAATGGCCGAGCGCCGACTACACCCGCCGCTCCAACTCCAGTAAACTCCGGTCGCCAACCGCGGCCTGAACTAAGCGAAGTCATCAAGGAGATCGAAGAGATTGTCCGTAGCGAGAGAGCGGCCGGGGGCAATCCCTTATTGACTTCTATCAAGCAAAGGGTCATGCGCCGCTTCCCCAATTTCGACGAGAAACAACTTGGCTTTTCCGGGTTCAAGAAGCTTATGGCTCGGGCCGCTCAGGAAGGGAATATCAAGCTGGTCACCGCCGGTCTCGTCGATTGGGCAACCATGGCCGACGAAGATGTGGATGCGCACGGTCAAGTGCCGTCAGACAGCCGTTCAGCTACAATCGAAGAGCCGGTTGAAATCCAAGAGCCCAAACCGCGTCGGCGTTTTCCCTTCCGGTTTGGCACGGGACGAACTAAGAATGAGGAACCAGCACCAACCGAGTCAATACTCGATGATGATGAAGATTCCGAGGCAGTAGAGGCGCCTACGGAAGAGGTTGAGGAGATTGTCCGTAGCGAGAGAGCAGCCGTGGAGCTTCCAGAAGAAACGGCGGTTGAAGTAACGGGACTTGCCGCGACTGAATATGCGCCAGCAGTGACCGGTTTTATGCCTACCGAATCTGCTCCAATCGAATCTCAAGAAGAAGAATTTGCGGCGTTCGAGACTGTAGCGGCAATGTCGCCGGAATTAGAAACCATGCTGGCCGAAGGTATCGCCGAATTGAACCTGCCGGAAGGCCCCGGCGACGGCCAAGATCCCCAGCGAATTTCAGACCTTATTATCATGGCCGACACTCTTGAGCATCGTGAAGGAATCAGCCATGTGGCGTTCAACTTCTTGGTCGGAGAAGTCTGCCAAGCCTTGGAAGAGGGACTAAAGGCCGAGTACGGGGAAATAACCCAGCGGTGGGCCAGCGTCTACTCGCGGGGTTACGTAAGCAAAATGTTCCGGGAACTCAGTTCCGGTAACGTTTTCACCCGTGGCTGGCATTCGTGGCGCGACGAAACCTCCGGCCACAACCGGCGGCGGCGCACCTTTAACCTCCAGCGCAGCCATCCAATCGTGGTGCAGGTCTTGAAGGACCATTGGGCCTCTGGGGAAGGCGGGGAAGGCAATGAGTCCGCTGCCACCGAGACCGGCGTCATCACGAATTCGCAAGCTGGGCAATGGGACAACGGGTTCTCCGAGGACGCTCACACTATTGCCGGACCGGTCGCTGACAGCGAGATTGATGGCGAAGAAGGTGAAGAGTCCGGCAACGGATTTTTCTCCCGTTTGTTTAGCCCCAAGTCCTAAGGCAATTAGCCGGACCGGATATCCCTATCGCAACGGTGCGATTCCGCATCGCCAGGCGATTTTAAACCCTCAAAATTCCAACCCCAGGCTTCGATGGATAGCGACATCTACTTCCGCTAGCTTTGGGTCCCGTAGCTCACCAACCAGCCGCCCAAGCCGAGATTGATCGATAGTCTGAATATGTTCGCACTTGACTATGCTAGCCCTCGGTAAGCCGCTTTCTTGAGACTCGATTAAAACCTGGAACGGATAGTTGCTTCCCTCGCTTGTGGAAATCGCAGCGATTATAGTAGTAGGGCTGAATTGATTTCCTATGTCGTTTTGAATGATTAGCGCAGGCCGCGTTCCCGCCTGCTCAGACCCACGCCCACCGGACCAATCCACGTAGTAAATCTCTCCCCGCTTAACCATCCCGCAGGACCACATCGCCGGTGAGCCTCGTGGCCTCCTCAGCCTCACGCAAGTTTTCTTCTCCCCACTCCCGGTACCCTTGGGCCATCAGTTCCTCAGTATTGGCCTTGCTTTCTTTCCTGAGCAAATCGGCGATGACGCCGCTTCTGGTCGTTGACCATTCTTTGGCGAGGCGGTCAGTCACATCAAGGAGCGAGGACGGAAGGCTAATTGTAATTTTGCTTGATTTCTTTTCTTTCATACTCTTTTGCCACCAATAATATCATACCGGAAGTGTGACCATATTACATGTCCAAAATCAAGCTGGACCAGCCGAAGTCGCGGGCGCCCAGCCCTTCTGCTGTGTAGGGATGGTAATACTCCCTAAAGCCTGATTTGGCGATGCACTCCTGACTTTTGGAAACGATGGTGTCTGCCAACTCAGCATAGCCGTGCCGCCGCAAGGCATGGGAGAGAAACCAGTTGGTGTTGATCCAACTTGGCCCTCGCCAGATAAAGCCCCGGGGGTTGCCCGGCATGAACTTGGGGTCGGAGGCGGGAACCGAAGGCAGAGGATAAGGCGTCCAAAAATGGTCCGGCGAGGTGACCCATTTGTCCACCAACCGCTCCACAATGGGCCTGGGCAAGTCATCCAAAATTAAAGGCATCAGCGAACTAATGCTCACAACCTTGACCGGCGTTTCCGCCACGCCCGACAGGTCGAAGAATGCTCCGGCCTCTTCATCCCAGCACTTGGACAAAAGGGCATCCCGGGTCTTATCCGCCTCCCTTTCGAACTCAGCCGCTTCATCTGAACCGGCCAGGAGGCGCGCCAAAGATCGCAGGCCCATGGCATAGATGGAATTAACTAGCACGTCTTCGAAATGGAAAATATCGGCGGCCAGAATACGGCGGTCGTCTCCCCGCATTGGCTCGTAAGCTGCGTAGACCTTGCTGAGGGCAGCGATAAATCCTTGGTTGCTCAACTCTTCCAGACCCAGAGCTTCGTCGTACTTGGGAGAACAATCGGTGCCCGCCTCCTCCGGCTGAATCACGGCGATCAAGCCGTCGTTATCCGGGTCCCGGTTCAAGCGAAGCCACCGGTAAAAGGCCGTCAACACGGGCAGGGCAGCGGCCCGAAACTCCTCATCCCCGGTAGCCTGGTAAATCCGCTCCACGGTGTAGGCAATGATGGGCGGCTGCATGGTAGCGCTGTAAAACTCGGACGTCCGGCCAACGATGTTGCGGCTGAGAAAGTCCGGCTGCTTTTCCATCTCCCAGAAAATGATGTGGGGAATAAACCCGTCAGGCAGCGCGCCGCTCATCAAAGTCCTCATTTCAGCCTTAGCTTGCTCCTGGTCCAAGTGAAGTAGAGCGATGGCGTGGAAACAAGAGTCCCAGAACCACTGGAAGGGGTATCCGGTCAAGGACGGGCAGACAAAGTTGAACTCTTTTCCATTCCAATCGGCCACACCCCGGCGCAAATTGCCAAGCAGTATCGTGCGGGCCGCTTCTTCCAATTCCGTTCGTTGCATTTGCTACTCCGTCACCGAGGTTTTGCCCCGGTAGGTGAATTAATCGTGTCACCGGTGTTCAGGCGCCGGGTTGCTTTCACGACTTCCGGATTCCGGCTTTCGCCGGAATGACGAAGATGTATCGCCAGAGCTTTCAGCAGAACCGAACCGTCTCACCCGCGAAGGCGGGTGTCCAGGAAGTCACGAGTTGAGACATTTCCTGGATTCCGACCTACGCCGGAAAGGCGGGGCCTTTGCCCGCCTTTCACGTCGTCGATTTATATTCTGAAATGTACTTATCGGCTGTGGCCGCCCAGGTAAATTCGGACAAGGCGTATTTCTGAGCATCTTCGCCTAATTCTGCCCGGTATTTATCATCGTTCACCAACCGCACCAGAGCCTCCAGCGCCGCCGCACGGTCAAAGGTGGGAACGACCTCGGCACCTCGCACCAGAAGCTCCCGGTTCGCCCCAACGTCGTGGGTGAGCAGCGGGAGGCCGTGGGCCATGGCCTCAAAAAAGACCAAACCGAAGGCTTCGTAATGGGAAAACAGAGCGAAGATGTCCGATTGGGCGTACCACTGGTTTAACTCCGAGTCGGACAGCTCTCCGGTCAGGATCACCTGTCCCTCCAATCCCATTTCCTGCACAGCACGAGTCAGGATTGCCTCGTCTCCTTCGTCCCGGCCAATCAAGACCAGCCGGGCCGGCTTGTGGAACCTAGCGGTGGCTTCCTGATAAACGCTCAGCAGCCACATCTGGCCTTTGTGCTGGCCCAGACGGCCCACGCATAAAACGGTTATAGCGCCGTCGGAATTAGCCGGGCCGGTAACGACGATATTGTCTGTGGCCGGCGTCGAATCGGGGCTGCTTTTGTCGCTCGGTTCTGCTGCGCTCCAGGCTTCGGGGTCGGGAGGGGTAGCGCCCCAGCCAATTACGGATTGTTTGCTTTTCGGCACCATATAGGCCCGGCGGACCCGGCCACCCTCGAGGCGGGTTAACGCCACCACCCGGTCCACCACATTGCACAAGAACATGTTGAAGGGACGTAGCCACCAACGGCTGATGGGCAGGGTATGAAACGACGGCGTGAAAACGAACCTGGCCCTGCGCCGGAACCAAAACCAAGCCCAAATATGGCCCCAAAACCAACCGTCGCCCACGAAGTGAATAACATTGGGATTGAACTCATTCAAGTAATGGCGGAGCCGGAATGGAGAAAACCAGACCAGCGGCACCGAATACAACGGAATCGAGCGCCTTGGGTATCCGCTCAAACGGAAGATATCGATGCCCTCATCTGTGGTTTCCCGATCGGCCCAATCGGGTTGAGCGACCCGGGGAAAGGAGTACTTGGTGGTGAGAACTCCGACAGCCTCCACTTCCCCGGATTTTTGTATCTGGAAGGTGAGTTGCTCGATAGCCCGTTCTATGCCACCCAGATAAGGGCGAAAGTAGGGGGTCAAAAACAAAACGCGAACTGGCGAATCTTCCACTAAGTGACTCCGGTGAATGACTCCGGTTAGCCAGCCTGCAAAGCAAGCGCAATGCTACCTTCACCCTCAAATGGTGTCAACGGCCGACTAAAACCTCGCGGCAAATGGGGTTGTGGAACCCTTGTGGGAATCAACGGCATATTCAGAAGCCCCAGCGGCCACTGCACCCAGCCAGCCTCGAGCCAAAGTCAATTGAAAAGAAGTGGCTTAAACCACGTTTAAGCCACTTCGCCAAGCATCAGCCAGATCCCCGACCGCCAAGTCGAATTGGGAACCCCACACGAAATGGTTTCCACCGGTGGTCCCTAACCTTAGGGTGGGCACACCGGACCGGCCAGCCAACCGTTCCAGCTTGGGCCAGTGATCGGGAGACAGCGATATAACGATGCGCGATTGGCCTTCGCCAAACATGGTCATGTCCCACCTTCGGGGCAATGCAGTACTGCCGGTAAAACCCACGTTGTTCTGAATGCACGACTCAGCCAGTGCCACCGCCAACCCACCCTCGGAGCAATCATGGGCGGAGGCTGCTACACCCGCGCTGATTAACTGCCGGCACAGTTCTTGAACCCTCCGTTCCAGGGATAGGTCCAAAACCGGCCGTCCCGCCACCAAGCCCTGGATGACCTGAAGGTACTCGCTGCCCGCCAGGTCCGTTTTTCGCGGCCGCAAAGCGTCTCTGCCCAGCAATGCCACTACAAGTCCTTCATTTGGGAAACCCGATTGGCAATGTTGGGATGCGTCCTCCAGCAACCCCAAGCCACCCACCACCGGGGTTGGATAGATCGCCTGGCCTTTAGACTCGTTGTACAGGCTCACGTTGCCGCTGACTACTGGTAACCCCAGATGCCTGCAGGCCCTGGCCATGCCCCTAATGCACCATTCCAACTGGAAGTAAACATCGGGGCGCTCCGGGTTGCCGAAGTTTAAGCAGTCGGTCAAGGCTACAGGCTCAGCACCGGCACAGGACAAATTCCGGCAGACCTCAGCCACGGCTATTTGTCCTCCACGGTATGGGTCCAAGTAGCAATAACGGCTGTTGCCGTCGATACTAAGCGCAATGGCCTTCCCAGTTCCTTTGATCCGCAACACGGCTGCGTCGCTGCCCGGTCCCACCACGGTGTTGGTCTGCACTTGATGGTCGTACTGGCGGTAGACGCTCTCTTTGCTGGCAACATTCGGTGAGGACAGCAGTTTCAACAGCGTGGCTGCTGGACCTTCCGGCGGCAAGGGTATTTGGTCCGCGGATAATGTTTGCCTTTGTTTGTACTCCCGGTCCGGCCTTCCCTTTAGGCGGTATCTGGGCGCCGAAACCAAGTCTTTAATCGGCAGATTGACAATTTCGCGAGGGCCGTCCGACACCAATGCCGCTTGCGGAGAAATCACCTCGCCAATTAGCTGGCAGGGGACGTCCCATTTTTCGAAGATTTTCCTCACCCGCTCCGTCTTGTCCGGAGGCGTCACCAGAATCATTCGCTCTTGGGACTCGGAGAGCATCACCTCGTATCCGGTCATGCCGGCCTCCCGGCGATGTACTTGGGCAATGTTCAGGGACACCCCACGGCCAGCACGGTAGGCCGACTCTATCGTCGCGCTGGTTAGCCCGGCGGCGCCCAAGTCCTGGATTGCCAGCACATCGCCGGTTTCCAGTGCCTCTAGACAAGCTTCAATCAGGACTTTCTCCAGAAACGGGTTGCCCACCTGGACCGTGGGTCTCAGTTCTTGCTCTTCCTCAAAGGTCCGGGAAGCCAAGCCGGATGCGCCGTGAATACCGTCGCGGCCCGTGCCTGCGCCCACTAGCAACAGCACGTTGCCCGCCTTGCCCGCAGCGGCGGTGGCCAGGGCGTCTTTCCGCACCAATCCTACACACATGGCGTTTACCAACGGGTTTTGGGCATAGGACTCGTCGAAGTAGATCTCCCCGGCTACGTCGGGCACGCCTATGCAATTACCGTACCAAGAAATGCCGCCGACTACCCCGTTAAATAGTTGTCGGCTCTGCGGGTCGGAAAGTGGACCGAAACGAAGGGAATTGAGGAGGGCGATGGGCCGGGCGCCCATGGCCAAGATGTCCCGGACGATGCCGCCTACTCCAGTGGCTGCGCCTTGGTGGGGCTCCACAGCCGAAGGGTGGTTATGGGATTCGACTTTAAATACCACGGCAAAACCGTCGCCGATGTCCACCGCCCCGGCGTTCTCGGCCCCCTGTTGGGACAGCACCCTGGGAGACTGGCTGGGAAAGAATTTCAGAAGTGGGCGGGAGTGCTTGTAGCCGCAGTGCTCGCTCCAAAGGGCGCCAAACATCCCCAGTTCCACCGGGTTGGGTTCCCGGTCCAGCAAGTCCAGAATACGGTCGTACTCGGCCCGGCTCAGCGCTATCTCGTCCAGCGCATCTTGGGTAATTCCCCCGTTCACTCCCGCATTCACTGCCATCGCTGAACTCCGCCATCGGCTACCCGGAAGTAGGTTGCCGCCTGTCCGAAAAATTCCTTCATCGGCTCGATGTCGGTGGTGGTTATCAACGTTTGCTGATACTGGGTGGCCTTTTCCAGCACCCGTCGCCTCCGCTCTCCGTCCATCTCAGATAGCACATCGTCCAGCAAAACGATGGGCCCTTCTCCTCGGACCGAGGCCAAGTAGGAAGCCTCGGCCAACCGCAGTGACAACCCCAAAGTGCGGGCTTGTCCTCGGGAAGCAAAGGTTCCCATATCTACCTCATTTATCAGCAGGTCGAAGTCGTCCCGATGGGGACCTACGACGGTACTGGCGGTGGCCCTCTCCCGTCGAGAAGCCGCCGCCAGCGACTGGCGAAATCGGTCCTCAGTATCATGCATAGATTCACCCAATGGCACGCTGGGTTGATAGGCAACTTGGAAATCTTCCCCCGGCGACGCCAGCTGGGAGTGGTGTTCAGCACAGTCCCGGGCAAGTTCCTTCATGACTTCCCGACGCCGCCAGGTAATCCAGGCCCCTTCCCGGACCAACTCATCGTCCCAAAAAGCGAGTTCTTCGGCGTTCGCCCGGCCATCGTTAATCATCCGGAGCAACTGGTTCCTTTGCTGTACCACTTTCTGGTAGCGTTGGAGACCCTTTATATACAAGGGATCGGCCTGAGAAATCAAAACGTCGAGAAATCGGCGCCGGCCTGACGGCGGTCCCATCACCAGTTCAATATCGTCGGCACTGAAAAGAACGGCATTGACCGTACCTACCAACTCGGTGGCCGTGCGCCTTACGCGACTGACCCGTATCTGCTTCCGAACGGAAACGGCACCGGGTCTCGGATCTCCGGTCAACCCACCACCGTTTCTCCGGGTCTCCACCGGCTCGTACCCGACAATTACTTGGACACGCTCACCTTTTTTCTCTACCGTGCCGCTAACCAGGCCCTGTTCACCTTGTGCCGCTGCTTGGAAGTTCAGAACTTCCCGTTCGTTTTCGGCGCGGAAGGACCGGGCGATGGCCAGTAAGTAGACCGCCTCCAGGAAGGCCGTCTTGCCCTGGGCATTGGGTCCGGAAAAGACTACCACGCCTTCGGGCAGGTCCAGTTCGAGTTCAACCAAGTTGCGAAAGTTGGTAAGACTGAGGTGGGAGAGGTAGGCCAAGCGCTACGTCCCTCCAGGCGTGGGGTGTCATGACACATGGTTAACGCGGCTTCGGGCGGTAATTGTACCAGGTTGAGAAACCCGGAGGACATGGCTCCAGCCAGAATTATCTTGACTTTCCCAGCTCATGGTGAGACCCGGAACGGTTCAATGGGCTCGCCATTAACTGGGATCTACTGCCGTTCGTCCTGAGACCGTCGAAGGATTTCCATATTCGGGGATGCGTAGGTAGATCTCACCACCTACGCAGCAACCAGATATCGATCGTCTGTGGCGCTTAAATGACCTAACTCATCTTAACCACGGCAGTGTTTCGACAAGCCTGTCCTGAGCGAGGCCGAAGGACTCACCATGAGCGGATAAGCGTAATCACAAAGCTGAGACCTAGCCGCCCTCTTTAATGGACTGGATTTGCTGGTCCAAATCAGCGGCGCTGTTTGTGTCGCCATCAGACAGCCGGAAGCAACGGTCCAAGTAAAGCTGGGCCAGGCGTGATGCCTGCTGGGTCGTCTCTCTCGCAACAGCCAACAGGCTAGGGACTTGGAAATTCTCCGGCAAATGGCGGCCCAAGGTGCTGATTTCTCCAGACACTTCTTCCGCCTCGTTAGAATCGTTCCCTTCCACGGCGAACCGCAGCTTGCCCAGAAGCCGGGACAACTCGCCAAGTTTGTCCCTTTCGCTCATCAGACCAAACAAGACCTCGTTGACATCATAAGAGCTGTCCAAAACTTCATCGTTGGCAGGCGCCTGGCCACTTAGAGGGATACTTCCCGAGGCTTCTAGGACTGGGCCGTCCTCCGCCTCTGTCGTTCCTGTACCAATGGTAACCGAGCCGCCAGATTGGTTGGCGTATAGCTCGGCGTAGGATTGAACGGCCTCGGTCACAGCTTCCATCATCCGCGGAAGGTCATAAGAAAACATGCTGTCGCCGAAAACCAAATCGTCGTCCCGCATCCGGCTCATACGCTCCAGTTCCTCGTAGCTATCTAGTGCTTCAGGCACGGGCGGCATTGCGAAGGCGGAGAAGTCGCTCAACGGTAGGCTGCCAAGGTGGGAGGCCAGGAAGGGCGGCACATACTTGGTCAAGTCGGACTTAACCGGCAAAGTGACCACGTAGGTAGCATATACTTTGTCCGGCTCAGTGCTGACCCGGAAATATAGTAGAGCGTGCCCTTTGGGGTGCTGAGGGTCGCCTTTTTCGAATGTAATGTCCATATGCCAATTCCCAAGACCGGGATTGTTTCCCAGGATTGTTTCAATTAGTCCATTATAGGCGATTGAAATTGCATAGGCCAGACAGGGAAAACTATTGCGCCCTCAAGTGAACGCGACGAGCCCGTTACCGTGAGCTTCTTTAGGCCTCCTATCAAACTTCCACGGAAGGATGTCCGCCTCACCGGCGTAGGCCGGTGTCCAGGAAATATCGCGGCTCAGGCACTGGCTAGATTCCGGCCTACGCCGGAATGACGCATAATTGACTGGCCCAGCGCCAGCTGTGCTCAACCCCGATATAGGATGATGTATAGTATATTTAGCCACAAATCGGGGCTCCTCGCCCCCCAGTTGAGAATGAGGAGGCGGCCCATGGCCAGTCAGGGAATAAGAGAATTCGATTACGACAAGCTGGAAATCGGTGAGGAACTGGGTTCCTACGAGTACGTGTTGACCCAGGAGATGCTGGATAATTTTCGACTGGCAGTGGATGACCCTGACGCATCCTTTCCCACCCTGGCGGTAAAACACGACGCCACCGCCTTCGCCATGGTGTACGAGGACAATACCGGTGGCGTGAACGCAGGAAACGAGGTGGAGTTTTTTAACCCGCCCATCCCGGGAAAAACCATCCGGGTGACCGGCCGGGTGGCCGACAAATACCTTCGCCGGGACAAGCCCTATATGGTCATCGAAGCCACGGCCGTGGATGAAGACGGCCGGTTGCTGGAGAAGCTACGGACCTACCAAATGAAAAAGCCGGACGAGGTTGGAAAGAAATGGAAGAAGTAAAGATGGATCTTAACCAGGAAATCCCCAGCGTCTCTAAGAAAATCACCCAGGAAAGCATCAACCAGTTTGAGTCCTGCGGAATCCTAGACCGGCAGAACATCCACAACAACCCCGAACTGGCCAAGCAACGTTTGGGTTTCGCCCATCCTCTTGCTTCCGGGCGAATGTCGGTGGCCTTTGCCGCCGAAAGCCTGCGCAAGTTCTTCGGCCCCGAGGTTTTCAACCATACTGGCACCGTAAACCTGAAGTTCCTGCGTCCGGTAAAAAACGGCGACACCATTACGGTCACCGGGAATGTCAGCCACCAGCAAGAAATCGACAAGGGCACTTTGGTTACCGTCGCCCTGTTCTGCGAAAACCAAGACCAGGACAGGACAGCCATCGGTAACGGCACAGCTATTATTTAGGGCAGCTGTTTATGCTGGGTAAGCAAACGTCTCACCGGCGTAGGCCGGTGTCTAGGAAATCGTGAGGCTCCGATGCTGTCTAGATTCGGGCCTGCGCCGGAATGACGAATTCCTTCTTCAACCACTAACGCCTTATATAGTTCTCTTGCAATTCCCAAGGGGATTATTTACACTCGAATAATCAAACCATGGCTATCGAGGAGAAATATGACCGGCGGCGAACACGGAAAAGTTGAAGTAGAGATCTTATATTGCGTTTCTTGAGGGTACTTCCCCGTCGCCACGTGGTTGGCGTCAGAGTTCTTCCGCTCGGATGCGCCCGGTGACATAGCGTTGAAGCTAACCCCCGACGGCAGAGGGCGGTTGGAAGTGTATGTTGACGGGGAAAAAATCTTCGATCGTAAAGAGGATGGCGGGTTCCCCGACTTGGGCAAGGTCAACGAACTTAAGATGACCATCGCCGAGAAGCTTTTTGAAATTGAGGACGCTCTAACCGCCGATTAGAGGCGCTCACTTCCCGGAATGTCCGGACCGAAAAGATGCAGTCCCGTGAAATTCAGCGGTCTGCATCTTTTCTGTGCCGCATCTTTTCTGTGGATTTAGGCTCGATATATTACCGGTTGCGGTTTGGAGAAACATTGGCCAACTCGGAGCACCTAAAAATCGCCAAATCCGGCCCCGAAGCTTTCGCTAAGTGGCGGGAAGAGAACCCGGACACCGATTTAGACCTGGTTGGGGCCGACTTGGCTGGCGTGGACCTGAAAGGGGCTAAGATACGCAGGGCCAACCTCAAAGGCGCCGACCTATCCGGGGCAACCTTGAGCCGTGCCAGCCTGGCCGGAGCTAATCTAGACGGGGCCAATCTGGAAGCCGCCGATTTGGGGCATGCGGTCTTAACCGGGGCCAATTGTTCAGGCGCATCGCTGCTTAACGTCAACTTTTTTTGGGCCGACCTGAATAACTGCAACCTTACTGGCGCATCCCTGCGGTCCTGCCGCATGGGCCGGGCTTCGCTCATCGGTGCGAACTTAAATCGAGCGGACTTTAGTCAAGCCAACATGATTGAAGCCGATTTGCGAAACGCGAACTTGGAAGGGGCGAAGTTTCACTCTTCCAACATGAACGGCGCCGACTTGGGCCGGGCCTTCATGCATGGCGCTGATTTCACTTTGGCGATGATACGAGATTCCATGTTTGTGGCGGCGGACCTGCGGGGAGCCAATTTCCAGCAGGCCAGCCTGCACCGCTCGGATATGACCATGGCCAGGTACGACGAGTCTACCCAGTTCCCTGAGGGATTCGACCCCAATGACACCGGACAAAAGGACGTCGACGGTTAGGTCTTCTCCACACTCCCGTATGGTAAAATGGCCGCTCTCAAGAACTGATTAATTGGGGGCTAATTGGCAATCTTGCAGATAGCGGCGGACCGCCCCGGTTCCGGAAAATCCAGCCTGGCCGGCGCTTTGCTGCTTCACCTGACTTCCGCAGGCAAGCGGACAGCCTACTATAAGCCCCTGTCTCCTCTTGGTGGCGACGACCCCGACGTTAGCTTCTTCTCCCAGTCTCTACTGGCTGACTCATCTTTGCCTCCGGCGCCGCCTTCCAACACCTTGCCAAGGGAAGGGGACAGCCTGGAAGGGGCTCTCTCGTCCCAAATCGAAACCCAAGCAAGCCAGCTCAAAAGCCAATCTGATGCGGTTCTCCTGGAAGGCCCCGATCTAGCGAATGCGGACGGCTCCGTTTCCTCCCTGGCCCTTGATTTGGCAAATGCGACTGATTCCAAAGTCTTGGCCGTAATCTGGTACAGCAAAGGATTGGCGGCGGAATTTGTGGCACGCGCTTGCCAGCCGTTGGGAGAACGCTTGGCCGGTGTGCTGATTAACGGCGTAACCCCTTATCGAAGCCAGCAGGCAAAGGCTGTATTGGGAGCGGAATTGGCGGCCAAGGGAATCCCGCTACTGGGCGTTGTGCCCGAAGACCGGACGATGCTTGGCGTATCGGTGCAGCAAATCGCGGATTACTTGAATGGCCGCTGGGTACAAGAACCGGAAAATGTGGATGCTCGGGTGGAGCGGTTCTTGATCGGCGGCAACATCATGGACTCGGGGCCGTCTTACTTCGGCCGCTACTCCAATCAAGCGGTGATCACCCGCGGGGCCCGGCCGGACATTCAAATGGCCAGCCTAACCTGCGACCCGTGCTGCCTAGTGTTGACCGGTGGCGATGAGCCTGCCGAATATGTTAAATCCGAGGCTTCGCAAAAGGGCGTGCCATTGATTCTGGTTGATACCAACACGATTGATACCGCCGACTCCTTGGGCGGACTCCTAGATTTGGCCACATCCCGCAGCCTACAAAAAATCCAGCGCTTCCAGCATCTGCTGGAGGAACACGCCGACATGGATGCGCTTGCGTCTCTGGCATTGAGTTGATTGCCTAACTGGCGATATTTAAGACGGGACCGGCCCAAGTGTTCTTGACTCTGGTCCAATCGTTGCCATAGAATGGTGTGTACGGCTTAATTCCGAATATCTGCTATCTGATCGATATTGTCCCCTTAGATCGCTTCAATAGGCATGGAGAGTTTATGGCTATAACACAAGACGGCGTAGAACTTACTGTCGCCATCAGCGAAAAGGCAGCGGAAAAAATAAAATACTTTGCCGAGAAAGACGGTATTACCGACAACGTCGGTGTCCGCGTGGCTGTTAAAGGCGGCGGGTGTTCCGGTCTCACCTACGATCTCATCATTACAGACAAAGAATTCGAAAGCGACAAGATTGTGGAGCAACACGGCGTCAAAGTGATGGTGGACAAAAAGAGCTACATCTACCTTGTGGGGACCGAGTTGGAGTTCTCCGACGGGTTGAATGGCAAGGGCTTTATTTTCCAGAATCCCAACGCCACTAAGACCTGTGGCTGCGGTACTTCCTTCTCCGTTTAGCTCTCAACTACTCTGTCTTAAGGTCCGAATATCCAGAAGCGCCGTCTCATAGAATAATTGAGCGGCGCTTTTTCTTTAGTAAAACTTTTTGGAGCACGTAATGGGACTACATCGTTCTGTTTTGCACTCAACCGGCGCCGTTACAGCCGCTGACCTCGTTGAAAAATACGGGTGGGAACTGCCGACGGTCTACACCGACGTGGCCTCGGAATATGAGTCGGCTACCACTGCCGCCGCAGTCCACGATGCATCCTACATGGGCCGACTCAAGGCCACCGGCGTTGACGCCCTCGACTTGCTCAACCGACTTTCCACCAACGAAGTGATTGACCTAGAAGCCGGGCAAGGCGCGCCCACCATTTTGACCACGGACCGGGGCCGGATCCTAGACGTAATTATCGTGCTGAATACCGGGGAGCACGTTTTACTTTTAACCAGTCCCCAGATGCAGGACCCGGTGATACAGTTTCTGGACAAATACACCATCATGGAAGACCTGACGGTTGAGGACGTGTCCTCTTCCACGTCCATGTTGGCGGTTTGGGGGCCTAAGTCCTCAGAATGTTTAGCAAAGGCCACCAATACTAATCTGGACGGGCTAGCGCCCTATGGTTCTCTTTCCGCCGATATTGGTGGCTGTTCGGTCCGGCTACTCTCCTGTACGCTTTCCGATCTGCCGGGTTACTACTTGATCTGTTCCACCGAGGACGCATCGGCGGTGTGGCAAGGAATCACTAACTCCGGCGCGACTCCCATGGGCACATCTGCATCCGAAACGGCGCGCGTCTTCCAGGGCACGCCCGCTCAGGGCAGCGAGATGGGGGACGATTTCAATCCGCTGGAAGCCGGGCTGATAGGCGCCATCGACTTCACCAAAGGGTGCTACATCGGCCAAGAAGTCATAGCCCGGTTAGACACCTACAAAAAGGTGCAGAAATACTTAGTGAAGCTAGCCTTCGGCGAGGGCTCCGGCGTCACAGCCGGCTCCACTCTCACGCTGGAAGGCAAAACGGTGGGCAAAGTAACCTCGGTGGTCAGCGACCCTTCCACGGGCCAGGACATCGGTCTTGCCTACGTGCGCACGGCGCAAGCAGAGGTGGGAATTCGGCTGGAATTGGAGCCTCCCGGATCAGGTTGGGCGGAGATTCTCAGCCTCCCCCAGATGTTCGGTCCCGAACGAAGTTAACGGAGATATCCGACCCTCCCATTGTGAGACCTGGGTGAGACCTGGGTGAGACCTGGGTGAGACCTGCTCTCACGAAACGGGACAAGATCCGGATGTAAGCTTCATCTGAGCGGCAAGCAATAATTCCCCGCTATTACATATGTTGGGGTAGTTATTCCGATACGTTGTCATGCGCCTAAAGCGACCGTATTGGACTCTTTGAAATTGGGGAGGACCTTGGAACCTAGCAAATCCAAGGCCCGCATTATGTCCGCGTGCGGAGTATTGCCTGCTTGGATCATAAACATTAGCTGGTCTAAGCCTAGATCCGCCCACTTTTCAATTCCCCGGCAGACTGAGTCTGCGTCACCACCAATCACCAAACCGTCTCGGATCAATTCTTCGTTATCCCGCCGAAGGACAGATTCTCGAACGCCTGGGCGCCGGCCTTCTGCGGCCTTCTCTTTGTAGTACTCTCCGGTGAGGCTGCTGAAACGGACCTGTTGTAGCGGAGCATTATTGTCCCCCGCATACCACCGTGCCGCTGCACAGGCTTTATCGCGGCCAACCGTGTAATCAGCGTCAATGTTGCAAATGGTGAAGCACGCCACCTGGTGGTTGGGATATCCGCCTACAGGTTCGCATTCGGCCATGGCTTCCCGGTAGGCGCGGATAGACGGGACTATTTCGTCCGGCTCCGTAGCGTTAAATCCTAGTATTCCCAGGCCCTTTCTCGCAGCCTCAGCGTAGGTAGAGGGCTGGGTTCCGGCTACCCATAGCGGAGGATGCGGCTTTTGCACCGGCTTGGGCACCAAAGACCGCTCGATCAGATTCGGATACCATTTGCCTTGCCAACCTGGAAACGGATCGTTGACGAACATGGAACAGATCACTTCGAGGGACTCTTCCCAGAGCTCTTTAGAATCGTCCGGTGAGACCCCAAAGGCTTCAATATGGTAGGCAGACGCTCCTCTGCCGGTTCCGAACTCGACCCTACCGTCAGAGAGAATGTCGAGGGTCGATATGTACTCGACAACTCGGTATGGATGGTTGCAGGGTAACACCACGACTGCCAGCCCGAGCCTGATCTTGGAGGTGCGTTGAGACAGAGCCGCCAGGAATAACTCTGGAGCCGAGCTATGGCCGATTTCCGTGTAGAAATGGTGCTCCGTCTGCCAGTAGTAGTCAAAGCCGACAGCTTCGGCATACACCGCCTGCTCCATGGCTTCTTTGTACAACAAAACTTCCTCGTTTTCCCGCCATGGTTTGGGCGTTTGGAGTTGGGTAAAGTAGCCAAACTTCATAGAAATCCCCTCAATAAATCGGAACAATGACTTACTAAAATGCCTTACTTAAATGGATCTCGGTGGCGTGCGCTCAACCCTGGACGAGCGGGTGACCGTTGCCGTATTCCCCAGGCACTAGCTTGGTTGGACCACCTGGATTTGGCCATCGGGGCTGGCTGACAGCAAGGCGAAGAAGTCGTATCCCCGCCTGGTCAGTTCCTCCGAGCCGCCTTCTTTCCGGTCTAGGATTGCCGCAACCTTAACCACGGTGCAGCCAACCGCCTCGGCAGCCTCTATGGCTTGAAACAACGAGCCGGCAGTGGTGCAAACGTCGTCAACAATCGCCACCTTGCTCTTCGGCGGCAAAGGCCCCTCTATCCCTTGCCCGGTACCATGCACTTTGGCCTCTTTCCGTACAATAAATCCGGGTATATTCTCCCCTCGCAGGCGGCTGGCAAAGGCAATGCTCGAGACCATGGGGTCTGCGCCTAACGTTAGCCCTCCAACCGCTTCTGCTCCAGCTTGCAATAAGACAGGCAGCATAGCCTCAGCGATGAGTTGGGCGCCTTCGGGGTCCAAACTCAGCAGCCGTCCGTCGAAATAATAGCTGCTTTCTTTCCCAGAGGTCAGGGTAAACTTCCCATACTTGAGTGCGCCCCGCTCCAGCGCCACTTCTAGCAGCCGTCCGCGGGTAGGCGGCGCCGTCCCGACTGTGACCTTGTCCGAGGTCTCACCGTCCGCTTGGTAGAGGTGGTGTCGCTGCACATACTCGGACACGCCTCCCGGGAGGTAATACCTGAGGGACATGCCTGCCTGGGCCCGTCGGCGAATTTCACTGGCGCTGATTCCCATGAGGGGCATGGAGAGCAAAGTAATTTTGCCAGCGGAACCGGGATAATCAGCCAAGAAACTGGCTTGGTCGAAGCCTTGATGGCCCGGCCTTTCCACCACAACCCAATGACACAAGTCAACAAGGGTTTCAGGATCCTTCCACCCACTAAAGTGCTCCATAGCATCCAGACCCAAGATGAAGAACAACTCTGTGCCTGAACCTAAACTGCCCTTCATTGCTTTCAACGTATCGACGGTATAGGTCGGACCGGACCTCTCTACCTCATCAACGGACACTTGAAAGTGGGGATTGGAGGCGACTGCCAGGCGAACCATTTCCATCCGGTGGTGGGCCGAGCTTAGCGGCGTCCCGTCTTTTAGCCACGGCTGTCCCGCAGGCATAAATAAAACTTGGTCGAGGCCCAACTGTAGCCGGGCTTCTTCCGCCAGGGTCAGGTGGCCTAAATGCACCGGGTCGAATGTTCCCCCCAGTATCCCTATCCTCATCTCAGAACCACTCGACCTCGTACCGCCCGATTTGAATAGTGTCGCCCGCTTCAATGCCCAGGTCGGCCAAACGGCGGGCCAAGCCTTTCTTCGTCATCTCCCGCCATAGCTGGAGGATCACACGTTGGTCTCGTAGGTCTACCATGGCAGCCATGCGTTCAAGTTCTTCTGACTCAATTCTGTAAACGCCGAGGTCTTTATAGACCAATTCCTGGGCTGCCGGACGGAGTGGCCTATGGACGGGCTCAGTAATATTATCTACCGCGTCCATTTCTTCAACTTCGATGGAAAGATACTCGACAATCTTTCCTAATAACTCGGGTATGCCTTCCCCTGTGACTGCGGAGATAAACAGGATGGGCACATCAGTTCCGGCCTCCCCTTCGTCCAGCGCCTCTCTTAAAAAGAATTCTATCTCTTCTCGCTTGTCACGGACTTCTGTGACGTCAATTTTATTAACGGCTATCACTTGCCGTTTGTTGGAAAGGACATCGCTGAACATGCGCAGCTCGTTGTTCAGCATTTTCAAGTCAGCAACGGGGTCTTCCGCTAAGCCGTCGATAACGTGGGCATAGATACGCGCTCGCTCCGCATGACGCAAGAACTCGTGCCCTAACCCAATTCCTTTATGCGCGCCCTCCAACAGCCCGGGGACTTCCATCATCACAAAGTCTTTTCCGTGACTAGACACAGCCCCCAGAACCGGCTCCACTGTGGTGAATGGATAATCGGCAATTTTAGGCTTCGCTCCTGAGCATCGAGAGATCAGCGTAGACTTGCCCGCGTTTGGACGGGCAAGCAATCCCACATCCGCAAGTAACTTTAGTTCCAGGAAAAGGACTTTAGCTTCGCCCTTTTCACCTCTTTGAGCCAATACGGGTTCTTGGTTGGTGGAGGACAAGTACCGCGTATTTCCCCAGCCCCCTTGCCCCCCTTGGGCCACCAGGTGGGGCGTGGGATCAATGACATCCGCTAGGAATGTCCTTTCGCCATGTTCGTCTTGTGTATAAATCTGAGTACCTAGTGGAACTTTGACGTAGAGGTCAGGCCCATTACGGCCCCGTTGATCTTTTCCTTTACCATGCGCTCCAGCTTCCCCGTACATCGTGCTGTTAAACTTCAAATGGAGGAGCGTGTTGTAAGAAGCGTCACCATAAATGTAGGCGCTACCCCCATTCCCACCGTCACCGCCATTGGGGCCACCCATGGGCTTATACTTTTCCCGCAGAAAACTTATGCACCCGTTACCTCCGCTACCGGCTCTTATGTTTAATCTAACTGTATCAATCAAAATAGATGGACTTTAAATAATAATCATAATAATGGAGTGGATACTGGGAATAACTTGAGATTTGTGAGGCGGCAGAAGCGGTCTGCCGAACGTAGATTAGCTTTATTCTAACACGGAGAAAACCGTGGGGGCCGTGGATAGTGGGTTATCTGACGTTAATAATTTATGCAAAGCCGGAAAGCGTGCGGAGCCGCGAACGCAATTTGCTCTGGAAAAAGGTTGCTTCTTAAACAACAGACAATGAGTTATCAACATGAGAACTACAAGTTATGCACCGCAACGGCGACGCCCGGAAACGGAATTATTAAGGAAGACTGCCAATCAGCGTTGCTGCTTGCGAATTGCTGGCTGCTTTTAGAGAATGTTATCCTTGGGCTATAAACGGCTATTCCTGCTATGAAGTGAAGTGGCGGCTCTGGATGAGCGTGGATTATCGACACGGGAAAGGCGCATTGCGCAAGGCCGTTCTCCCCATTATTATTTTTGCCCTTATGATGCTAGTTGCCTGTCAAGGCACTGACAGCGCCACAAGCGCTCCCGGTGAGATACTAACGGCGAAGCCGGAGCGTGCCACGGCAACGAAGACAGCCGAAGCTCAAAGAGAAAATAAGCCAGGCCCAACGACCCCCAATTCAGCAACGCCCGCACCGACTGGACAGGAAATGACCTTGGACCGAATAGCCTACATAAATTCAAACGGTGACCTCCTCACAATCAACCCTGACGGCAGCGACATCAAGGCGTTGACCGCAGGAGTCCAGGCTTCGACTGGGTCAACTGGCCGGGCGATTGCGCAGCCCCTGAACCTGGATCGTTTCTATGCCTGGCCCACGTGGTCGCCAGACGGCTCCCAGATAGCCGTCTCGCGGGTACAAGCGGCCAGCGGCGGCTCTCAAATATCGCTGGAAATTGTGAACACTACTACGGTGAGAGAGAGAACCGCCTACGTGAATACCGCGGGCGGGCTCGTCGCTCAAGGCGCCCCCCACTATATTTATTGGTCGCCCAGCAGCAGGTACCTATCTTTTCTAGCCTCCACCGCCGATGGTCTTACCCTGTTTGTAAAGGACACCGAAGCCGACGCAGAAGCAGTTGAAGTGTCTGTGGGAGCGCCTTTGTACTGGCATTGGCGTCAAGACGACTCCGCCTTATTGTTGCACAATGGCACAGAGATCGAGCTTGCCGAGGCGCCGTTTCAGCAAGAACCGCGAAAGCTAATCTCCTCTCCCTCTCCCTTTCGTGTCCCCGCAATCTCTCCCGATGGCGCTCGGTTCGCCTATATTAACGTGGACCAGGAAGGCTCATCACTGGTGGTGGCGTCCCTGGATTCACCGGAGAATGGAATCAAGTTATTGGGCGTGGGGGCAATATCCGCTTTTGCCTGGTCCCCAGACGGGACCGAGATAGCGGTGGCCGACCAGCAGAACACAAGAACGCCGGTGTACCAGAAGCTCCAGGTGGTGTCGGCGACCGATGCGAATCAGGTACGGACTATTACCGAAGAGCCGGTCCTGTCCTTCTTTTGGTCGCCTCAAGGGGACACCTTTGCTTGGGTTGGGTTTGACGTGGAGAATAGCTCCTTTGAATGGACCGTGGCAGATCGGAGTGGCGACTCGGTAAAGAGGCTGTTTAAGTTCCAACCCTCCAACGACATTTTTACCATGCTCAGCTTTTTCGACCAATACGCTTACTCCAACTCCCCGTGGTCTCCCGACGGAGCCCATCTGGTCGTAGCGGGCACTCCCGAAGGAGTCACCAGGTCTGGCAATGGGCAGTCGCCCACACGGGACCGCATATATGTGCTGGACGCCACTGGAGAGCAGCCTCCCTTGGATATCGCCGGTGGAACCGTGGCCTTCTGGTCGTGGAACTGATCGACACATCTATGCCCATTAGAGTTGGCAAAGTGTGGCCGCCGATCCGCAGTTGGCGGATGTCCGCGGTTGCGGCGCTGCTCATAACTGCGGTCTTAGCCTTGGGCTGCGGCGCCGATACCACCTCCCAACCAGAACGGACTCTCGATGCAAGAGTCGCGCTGCGGGAGGCTGTCACGGAGCTTTTGGCTTTGGAGACGGCGGCATTCACTTTGGAACACATCTCGGGGTCTACCGCCTTAATACCGGGGTTTTTGGAGATGTTCAAAGTATCAGGAGTAGTGGAGATCCCCGACCGTTTCGAACTAACGGTTGAAGCCGAGAGTATCCAGCCCCGCTCTTTCGTAGAAGTCAGGGTCGTGACTATCGACGACCTAGCATATATGACGGATATCATCAGCGGCAAGTGGCTGGAAGTTGAGCCCGAATCGTTGCCGTTCACTTTTGCTAATTTCGCCCGAACGTTGGCGGAAATTATTGAGGCGGTGGACTCCCCTGCCGTTGTGGGCACCGAGCGGATAGGCGACGTCGAAACCAATCAGATTCGGGGCCAGATAATGTCGGAAGACTTGGGAGGTCTGGTGCCAAGGGCCGCTGATGGACTGGAGGTGAGCCTGGACCTGTGGCTGGAGCAGTCCACCAACATGCTGCAACAAGTCCTCATCTCCGGCAGGGTGATTGCCACGGACGAGCCGGACACGGTGCGCAAACTGACCTTGGACGATATCAACCTGCCGGTGGAAATATCCGCACCGAAATTGGGGCGGTGAACCCCGGCTATTTACGCTAAGGCTAACTGCCTGCCTAACTTAATGAAATTTCCGCCTCGAACACCAGCGGCGCCATTTGTGCTGACATTGGTTGGTTTGGGCGCCTTTGCCACGGCGCTGGACCAGACCGTGGTGGTGACGGCCCTTCCCGCCGTCATGCTAGACCTCAAGATCCCCTTTATAGAACTTGACCGCGTTTCCTGGATAGTTACCGCTTACCTGCTTGGATATACGGTGGCCATGCCACTGATCGGCCGGATTGGGGACGTGTATGGCTACACACGGGTCTACCAAGCGGGCTTGGTGGTATTCACCATTGGCACCTGCCTGGTGGCGGTCTCCCCGAACTTAGAGTGGATGGTGGGCGCCCGGGTGGTTCAGGCGATAGGCGGCGGCGCTACCGTGCCCATCGGCCTGGCCTTGGCCAGTAACGCACTGCCCGAACAACACAGGGGACTGGCCTTAGGAATAGTCATCGCCGCCGCTGAGGCCGGCTCCATGCTGGGCCCCGCTTATGGTGGCGCCATCGTCGAGTTTTTTGATTGGCGGTGGATATTCTGGCTAAACGCACCCCAGAGCGCCATCTTGTTCCTGGCATTGTTTCGGCTACCCAACATGCCGAAGCGGGAAGGAAAGGTCGACTACATGGGCGGGGCGCTGTTGGTGGCGGCCCTGCTGGTCTTGTCACTGGCCTTCTCCAGAGAGGGGTTGTTCACAGCCTCATCGCCAACACCGTTCATTATTGGCATCCCGGGACTCGCTCTTGTGGGAGTATTGGTTCTGGTGGAGCGGCGGACCATCCAGCCCCTGCTGAGCAAGATACTGTTCCGGTCCCGCGCCTTCGTGTCGGCCAACCTAACCCAGCTAATGGAAGGCGTGGCCTTAATCATAGCCATGGTGTCCGTGCCCTTGATGGCCGACACCGTCATGGGTAAAGACCCCTTTACTGGCGCCATGTGGCTTTTGCGAATGACTGTCGCGATTCCTGTGGGCGCCGTATTGGGCGGTCGCTTGCTGGCTCTTATGGGTATTCGCCCGGTAGCCATCGCCGGCTTAGGCCTCACCGCCTTGGGGCTCTTCTTAGTCAGCACATGGGACTTGGACGTGGCGGAGCCGTGGCTGACTATTCACTTAGTGATAGCCGGGTTTGGGTTTGGGTTGAACAACACGCCCATAATGACCGGCGCGCTGAACGCGGCGGGGAAGGATTACCAGGCAACGGCCGCGTCACTGGTGGTGGTCGCCCGGATGATGGGCATGACCCTAGGTC
This sequence comes from SAR202 cluster bacterium Io17-Chloro-G4, assembly GCA_002816455.1. Classification (GTDB taxonomy): domain Bacteria; phylum Chloroflexota; class Dehalococcoidia; order Lucifugimonadales; family UBA3495; genus UBA1141. Next base: position 29,352 of record MUCR01000019.1, read on the forward strand.
TGGCGGCTTTGGCGGCGTGGGGCGTAGAGCACTTCCAGGTGCTCACGCAAGGTCTGGAATTTCCTTTGGCACAAGCTGGTGAGGCGGCAGCGGAGGTAGAAGAGCGAGTGATCGAATACAACACTGGGCTGAGCGACGCCGGAGTGGCGTTATTCAACAAGTTCTTCCAGGTGGCCGGTGCTGTTGCATTGGCGGCTACCCTGCCTGCCTTGGCCATGGGGGCGGGCCGAAGCTATAAGAGTGGGCATACAGCCAGGTGACACCAAAGTTGACGATTGACCGCATCTTGGTATAGGGTTGTCAGGGCTTTACGCAAGACACCAGGATTTGCCTAGACAGCGAGAGAAAACATGCCTCGTTCACATGCTGGGTTTAATTGAAATGCGGGGCTTTACGGGGCCAATGTCTAGGTGGTTCTAATTCAACCAATGGAGGTACAGGAATGGATATCAGCCTAATGCGGCTTAAGCCGGTAATTCTTTTATTGATGGTTGTGGGCCTGTTTGCCCTCACCATCGCCTGCGGCGATGCGAAAGAAATAATCAAGGAAAAAATCGTTGAGAAGGTTGTCGAAGTAGAGAAGATAGTACCGGGCCCGACACAGATCGTCGAGAAGATAGTACCGGGCCCGACACAGATCATCGAGAAGATAGTACCGGGCCCGACACAGATCATCGAGAAGATAGTCCAGGTTGCTCCGCCTGAAAAAGAAAAACGGGAATTGGTCTTTGCGGGTCTGAGCTGGGATAGTGCGATGGATCAAAATGGCGTGGCGAGGTACATCGTCGAACATGGGTATGGATACCCGACCTCTCATATAGAGGGGGATACGGTACCGCTGTTCCAAGGGTTGCGTGAAGGTAGCATAGATATCACTATGGAGATTTGGCTTCCTAATCAGAATGCCGCTTGGGAAGATGCCATCGCAATGGGCCAGGTGATTGGGGTTGGTAAGAGCTTAGAAGATAACTGGCAAAACTCCTTTTTGATCCCGGGCTATTTGGCCGATGCGCATCCCGGGCTGGTACATGTAGACGACCTGAAAAAAGATGAATACAAGTCTCTCTTCACGGCTGCTGACAGTGGAGGAAAAGCGGTCTTGGTAGGCTGTCTCGTGGGTTGGGCTTGCCTGGGAGTTCAACAAGGAGTTACCGACGATGACGGTAACGTGGTAGGCGTGGGTCAGATTGAAGCTTATGGGCTGTCGGATCATGTCTTCCTACAGATCCCGGGGAGTTTTGGAGCCCTGAATGCGACTATTGAGGGAGCGTATACAAAAGAAAATGCGATTCTTCACTATTATTGGGGCCCTACAGCCTTGGCCCATAAACTAGACATGCGTCCTCTTGAACAACCAGCTCCCGCGTCGTGCCCAGACGAAGACCCCGTACATGGTTGCGGTTGGGGGCCAGCAAGCATCTTAATCGCCATTAACCCAGTAGTTGCAGTGGATGCCCCAGAATTGATTCCCTTCTTAGCAAATTGGGATTGGAATGCTGGCAACCAACTAGCAGCAGAGGGTTGGCGCACGGACAACAAGGAAGCGCTAGAGAATGCAGGAGCCAGTTCCGAAGAGATATATTCTGCTACTGGTGTCTGGTACCTAAAGAACCACGAAGTTTGGAAAGAATGGATTCCCGCGGAGGTAGTTGCTAAAGTAGAAGCGGCTCTTGCTAAAGAGGACTGACGCGAATCTTGGTTCTGATGCCATCCTATGCATAAGCCTTGTCATTAGTCATTGCGCGATAAGACATACCCCTGTGATATCCGGTCAAATATGATGGCCATTAGAACAATGGCCGTGCCAGCTACAAATGCTTTTCCTTCTTCTAGCTGGCCCATTGACCTAAGTACTTCTATCCCTAAACCACCAGCACCGACCATCGCGGCGATAGTTGACATGGCTAATGCCATCATAACGGTCTGGTTGATTCCAGCCATGATAGTGGGTATGGCCATGGGAATTTGCACTTTATAAAGTAACTGCAACGGGGTGGATCCAAATGACCGACCGGCTTCTACCGCCGAAGGATCTACTTGTCGGATTCCTAAATTGGTTAACCGGATACAAGGTGGGATAGCATATAGTACCGTAGCTAGGATGGCACCTACGTTGCCTAAGCCAAATAACATTATGCCAGGTACCAGATACACGAAACTAGGCATGGTCTGCATTGCGTCCAGGACCGGGCGCATCAAGCTTTCTACGAAGTTGCTGCGGGCCATGATTATTCCGGCGGATATGCCGAAAACGATTGCAATGGATACGGAAACGGCCATGAGAGCAATAGTGATCATTGCCGGTTCCCATAGATTAACCAAACCGATGGCCATCACACCGAGTGCGGAGAAAGCCCCAACTCGGAATGTAGACATCCGCCAACCCAAGAGGAATATGATCGCAACCATTACGGGCCACGGGATCCAGATGAGAACATCCCGTAGTTTTCCCAGAGTGATCTGGATCGCATCGCGAATCCCGTCAAAGAACCATTCTCCGTTTATCACGACCCACTGAATCGTCGAGTCTATACCCCGAGTAATTTCTGGCCCTAAATTCGTAGGATACTTCAGAGTTTCGTTTTCATTGGTCCAATGAATAATGAAAGATACTAGGATAACGACGCAGACGGCTAAGGTGAACAGGATAAACGTGAGGACTCTCCGACGATGTTCATTGTGAACTGTCTCTGGATCACCGCGAATGACTTTGGTGATTGTTCGAAGTTTTTCTATCATTTGTTCACAGGATGTTGTGAGGTGCAAAAGTTACGATAACCGAAGTCGATCTATTTACTACCAGCGAGTATCTTAAGGAGATTATGATGTGTTGCAACTCCGATGAAAGTGTTATTTTGGTCAACGACAGGGATCGGTAGATTCTGATTACTTAAAGAATGTAATGCCTCGTCTAATGTCGTGTTTGGATAGACAGGAACTAAGGTTGAATCTATGAGGCGATGGACGCTATCCGAATCACTTTCCAATCTGTTACTAAGACCCTCTCGACAGATAACCCCCAAGTACTTAGCCTCGTTGTCAATCCCTATAGCGTAATCGGACCCGGCTTGATCCATCATCGCCCGTGTGTTCTCGATGGAACTTGATGGAGAGACCACAACTGGTTTGGTGATGATGTTTTCTATGTTTATGACTTTGCTTTTGGGAATACCCTGTGTGAATTCTTCCACGAAATCGTCCGCGGGATTGGTAATAATCTCCTTTGGCGTTCCGATTTGGATAATCACGCCATCTCGCATTATAGCTATTCTATCCCCCACGGTTATCGCTTCGTCCAGATCGTGAGTAATGAATACGAGGGTTTTTTGTATCTCTTGTTGAAGGGTGGCAAGTTCCTCGCGCATCTGACGTCGTATCAAGGGATCCAGTCCACTGAAGGGCTCGTCCATCAACAAAATAGAAGGATCAACCGCAAGGGCTCGGGCTAATCCGACTCTTTGCTGCATCCCACCACTTAGTTCCCGTTGGTTTGCATTTTCCCAGCCGTTCAACCCGACTTTGTTGAGCACCTCCCGAGCGATTGAGTAGCGCTCCTCCTTTTGCATTCCCTTGACTTCGAGCCCATACGCCGCATTGTCCAGAACGTTTTTATGAGGTAGGAGTCCAAAATTTTGAAACACCATAGCTACTTTCGAGCGGCGAAACTCGAGGAGCTTTTTGGCGTTGAAATCGGTTACGTCTTCGCCATCGACTATGATTTTGCCAGCAGTGGCCTGTATTAAACGAATAAGGCAGCGCACCAAGGTCGATTTTCCGCTGCCGGAAAGGCCCATGACCACAAAGGTTTCACCCGGGGATACATTGAAAGAAACGTCCCGGAGAGCCACGACGAGGTTCATCTCCCTTTGAATATCAGTCCGGCTCTTGGACTCGTGTTGTTCCTCCAGTGCCCTTTCCGGGTTCTTTCCGAACACCTTCCACAGGGAGCGAACGGAGATTCTGGGTGCATCCTCTTCTTGGGACATCCCGGAAATCGCGGGGTTGCCATAGTCTTCAATTGGTGCCAACACGCTTTCGGTAGTCATGTCTGACCCTCCTGAGGCCCGCCAAACCAAGCAGGGAAATAGATACTATGGTTGTTTTACCGCACCATTGCCGGGGTTCATTGCCGACTATAGTCGCCAGCCCCTCTCCGGTGTCCGCCGTAAAGGAATCGGTAGCCAAGCCGCTACTCTCATGACTGCTCATACGGGCCCGTTAACCACTTGTAACACCGGCGGCCCGGTGATTCGAAGCCGAAATAGCTGCATAAATAGCTGGGCCAGTGTGCTGGCTGGTGACAAACTCGGCCACTTTCAAAGGCTATTCCTAAATCTTCCAGGGCAAACCGTTTGGTAACCTACATTATCAGGCAATGATTGTCAATTTCTAAAGAACCTAAACCGGGCCACATATCCTCGCTCAAGACCCTCATAAAAGCCGTCCCGGTTTATATCGGCGGGCTCGCCGAGCATCAAGAAAGGAAGGCTTTCTCCAGCGCTGCGATTTGCTCCGGAGACAGCCGCCATCCGGAGGCGCCGCAGTTTTCCACCGTACGGTCAACGCTATTAGACTTGGGAATGACAATCACGTTGGGGTGTGACGTGCACCAATTCAGCGCTACCTGGGCCATTGTCTTTCCAGTTTCGGTGGCCACCTGTTCCAGGGCTTGTAAACCTTCGTCTCGCCTCATCCGGGGTTTGGTGGCCAACGAGCCGTCGGCCAAGGGAGTGTAGGCCATGACCGTCACACTATGCTCTTGGCAGTAAGGTAAAAGTTCCCGCTCGATTTCTCGGCGTTTGAGGTGATACAGCACTTGGTTGGACACGATGGGGACGTTGGGCATGGCTCCTTGAGCTTCTTGGAGTTGCCTCTTGGAGAAATTGCTAACGCCTACGTGCTTGACCGAGCCGGCATCCACCAGTTTGGCCATGGTTCCCATTGTTTCCTTGATGGGCACGCTGGAATTGGGCCAATGAATCTGATACAGGTCGATGCAGTCCACATTAAGCAAGCGCAGGCTGGTTTCTGCGGCCCGCAGCACTTGATCGTGGCGTAGGTTGCTGCCCAATACCTTTGTTGCCAAGAACACTTGGTCTCGCAGTCCCTTTATGGCTTGGCCTACCCGGTCCTCGTTGCGGTACATTTCCGCCGTGTCGATCAAGAAAGCGCCTAACTCGATACCCCGTCGTAACGGCGCTTCTCCGCCAGAGTATTTCCAGGTGCCCAATCCCACTTCGGGAATCATAACGCCGGTTTTTCCCAATTCAATCATTTCCATTGCGGCTTCCCCAAGAGCTTTTTAGTTGATTTTCGGCTTATATTCCCGGCAGCTGATTATCGGCCCATATTTGCCCTGCCACAGCTAGTCATATGAGTATACCTTGTGAGCTTGGAGAGGCGGGTGTCATGGGGGAAATCGCCTCTGTGCCAGCTAGGGAGACTATCGGCGCATAACTGCCAACGAATATTGCGAGTTTCCATGACTGAAGTTCCGGTTGTTGGTTGGAGACAGTATAATATGTGCGAAGCCAGTTCTCAGAGCCAAAGGCACTATATTGGATACCAACGAATATGCTGGCGCGGCATGCCAAAGTGGGCACGTCAATAATTGAGGTGATGAAATGAAATTTGAAGATGCTCGTCCATTCATGGAAAAAAACCACCGTGCAGTAATTTCCACATACCAAGCTAACGGAGCAATGCAGACCAGTATCGTGGTTTCCGGGGCGTATCAAGGGAATGCGGCATTTGTTATCGTCCGCGGAGACTCAGCCAAGACCCGTAACCTGCGGCGGGATCCCCGTTGCACCGTGATGGCTGTGGATAATGACTGGCGTGACTACACCGTGGTGGAGGGACAGGCCCAACTGAAGGACTACCACAACACCCCGGCCGAGGAGTTCAGAGTGCTGCTACGGGAGGTTTTCCGGGCCTGCGGAGATAAAGACCACCCGGATTGGGAAGAGTACGACCAAGCCATGGTGAAACAAGATGCAGTGGTGGTTTTTGTGACGCCAGAGCGGGTCTACGGTAAGCTTCGGTAGTTATGACCTAGAGACTCGACAAGCGGGTGTGAAGAAGCAACTAAGTAAACATAACCGGTTAGCTAGCATGATGTTAGTGCCTGGGGCATTAAAAACGCAGGCAGGGGTGTCGGAGGCGGATCTTGCTTAAAGTTCGGGACGCAATTCGCTTGATCGAAAGGGATGGCTGGATTCTAGTGCGGACCAAAGGGAGCCACCGTCAATACAAACACTCGACCAAACGGGGTACTGTAACCATAGCAGGAAACCCAAACCGGGACTTAGCACCTTGTACTTGGAACAGTATATTGAAGCAGGCCTCCTTGAGAGATTTGGAGGGAGAATGAAATACGTGGTGGTCTATGAGCAGACACCCACCGGTTGGTCAGCATATGTGCCCGATCTGCCAGGCTGCGTAGCAGCCGGTAAGGAAAGGACGGAGACTGAGCGTATTATCCGCGAGGCCATCGTTTTTCACTTAGAAGGGTTAAGGGAGAATGATGTACCCATACCAGAGCCGGGCACTTGGACGGAGACAGTGGAGGTTGCAGGGTAATGCTTGCAATTCAGGAGTCTATGAAATGAAGGACAGTGCCAAGTACGTAAAAATCGTAGAGTGGTCAGAAGAAGACCAGTGCTACGTCGGAAGCGCTCCAGGCTTTATGTTTGGAGGCGGCGACGGAAGTGACCACAAGCAAGTCTTCGATGAGCTATGCCAGGCCGTCGAGGTGGCGATTGAACTGTATAGACATGACCGCGAGCCTTTGCCACCGATAACGGCGGTGCGCGATTTTGCGACTAGGCTGCAGGATGTTGCTTGAACTGTCGGACCCACCTACTCAGGCATCACCAAAGTAGCGTCGGCTAGGCAGACCAAATCGCCCCTCTGGTTCAGGCCCTTTACCTGGCAGGTGACGATCTGCCGGTCATCCTCCAGTCTCTTATCGGTTATTTCCCCTCCGAACGTGACCATGTCTGTAGTGCGGAAGGGTTCTATTGCCCTCATCAGTAGGCTTCCGCCACCGTAGAACGCCTCCAAGGGGAAGGATAGCTGCAGCATCTGGTCCACATAGGACATGGTGGCGGGACCGGAATTGACCGTGCCACCGAAAATGTTCTGTTTGGCGAACTCCTCGTCCGTGTGAATATTGCTTTCACGGGGCGTTCCCGCCATACGGAAGTCGTTTTTGCGGTTGATTATCTCCTGGCTTTCGGCCATCGTCAGCGTTGCCAACTTGTCGCCCACGGAAATATCGTCGAAACCCAATAAGCGCTGAACGGGCTTTTCAGCCGGAATCGGGGGCGGCTCTACGTCTCCTTTACTGGAGCCCTTTTTAGCTTTGGGCGTTTGCTTCTGGCCCTTGGCATATTCGAAGATGCAGGTGTAGTCGTACTCGGCCACCAATTGGCGGAGTTGGTTGACCGCGCGTACTCCAAAGGTCACGAACTTACTTCCGCGGCGCTCGTACTTCTCCAAGACTCGGCGGGTGCCGGTAATGGTGTCTCCGGCCCTTGCCGGTCGGTGACAGCGTATCTCGCACTTGGCAAACGGGGTCTGCCGTCTCGCCGTAACGGAATCCTCCAGCGCAATGAAACCGTTGTTTTCGGCGATGTTCTCTCGCAGAAGGGGCGCATAGGTCAGGACCATGGTGGGCATGGCCACCAGCGGCTCCCCAGGGTCCGCGTCTCCGCCTGCCGGCTTGTAGCGAGGGTCCGGATTTTGGGCGACTTCCGCATATTTCGCTATGCTCTTGTCCGTTAGCTCGACCAGAGTTGTGGCGCCAGCCTGTCCAGTAATTACGGCTTTGTAGTCCCACAGCTTTTCGCGCACTTTCGCAGTCATGATTTTTCCGCCCTCGCAAGTTGTTTGGCTAAGCTTCCCAGCCTTATGTTATGTTCACTACCCGAATTTTCGTTGACTATATTAACTCAACATTGACGGCGAGGAAATAGGTCAAGGAAATTAGGACCAACGCTTGCGGCGCATCGAAGGCTACTCGATAATGGGGCGATAAAACTCAGGCGGTTGGCCGCCTGCGCAAAGTCAGGAGGAAAAATGAAAGTAGGATTCATTGGGTTAGGCACAATGGGCGGCAGCATGGCCTACAACGCCCTGCAAGGCGGACACGAACTAGTGGTCCACGACATTCGGCGGGAGTCGGCAACGCGCCACCTAGAAGCGGGCGCCGTATGGGCCGACACTCCAAGAGAAGTGGCCGAGGCCAGCGACATTGTCCTCACGTCTTTGCCCGGACCCGTCGAGGTGGAGGCCGTAGTTTTGGGGGAAGACGGCATTGGACAAGGCCTGACTGCCGGCAAGGTGTATTTGGACCTAAGCACCAGCACTCCTGGGCTAATCCGGAAGATTCACCAAGAACTCGGCGCAAGGGGTATAGACGTTCTCGACGCCCCGGTTAGCGGCGGGCCAAAGGGCGCTGCATCCCGAAATCTAGCCATCTGGGTTGGCGGCGACAAAGCGGTTTTTGAACGCTGCAAACCGGTGCTGGATGCCATAGGAGACAAGGCTTATTACGTGGGCGAAGTTGGAAGCGGCTCTATTGCCAAACTGGTGCATAACTGCGCTGGTTACGTGATCCAGGCGGCCTTAGGCGAAGTATTTACCATGGGCGTGAAAGCTGGGGTAGAGCCATTGGCCCTGTGGCAGGCGGTACGAAAGGGCGCCACGGGTCGCAGGGGCCCTTTTGAAGGATTGGCAGAGCATCTGCTGCCGGGCAAATTTGACCCGCCAGATTTCGCTCTGCGCTTGGCCCGAAAAGACGTAGACCTGGCTGTGGCAGTGGGCCGGGAATTCGATGTTCCCATGCGCTTGGCCAACCTGACCCTGATGGAGATGACAGAAGCCTTAAACAGGGGCTGGGGAGACAGAGACTCCCGAGTGGCCATGCTCCTTCAGGAGGAAAGAGCCGGAGTGGAAGTCAGGGTCGACCCGGAAGTCCTGGCGAAAGTGTTGGAGGAGGAACAAGGATAAAAGTTTGGGGAACCCTTTCTAACAAGAAGAGGTTCCCCAAGAGGCTCAGCTTGTCTGCCGCTTCCACCTCAAGTCCGGCTGGCGGGCGGCTGTGGCCTCGTCTAACCGCGAAACCGGGGTGGTGTGTGGCGCATGGCGCACCAAATCAGGGTTTTCTGTGACCTCCCGATCAATGTCCCGCATCGCTTGGATAAACGAGTCCAGCGTCTCCAAGGTTTCCGACTCGGTGGGCTCGATCATCAAGGCCTCAGGGACGATCATGGGGAAATATAGCGTCGGGGAGTGGAACCCATAGTCCAAAAGCCGCTTGGCTATCTCCAGACCGCTGACGCCCCTGCTTTTTTGCCAATCCGCCGAAAAAACCGCCTCGTGCATGCAGGTACGGTCGTAGGGCAGATGGTAGGCGTCTTTAAGCCCCTGCATAACATAGTTGGCGTTTAGCACGGCGTTGCCGCTGATTTCCCGCATCCCATCGGCGCCCAGCGTGCGAATGTAGGTGTAGGCCCGGACTAAAACGCCAAAGTTGCCGTGGAACCCGCTCATCTTGCCAATAGTATTTTCCGGCTCTGCTAGTGCGTAGGTCGTGTTATCGTCGGTCCCACCGTTGTTACCGGGGATATCGCTAACGACCACCGGCGCAGGCAGGAAAGGGGCCAGGGTGTCTCCGACACATACGGGCCCGGCCCCCGGGCCGCCGCCGCCGTGTGGTGTGCTGAACGTCTTGTGCAAGTTCAGATGGGCAACATCGAAACCCAATTCTCCCAGCTTTACCCGACCCAGCAAGGCGTTCATGTTGGCGCCGTCGCCGTACACCAGCCCACCGGCTTCATGCACCACAGCGCACACGTCCACGATATTGGTGTCAAAAAGGCCTAGAGTGCTGGGCAAGGTGATCATTACGCCTGCCAAATCCGGCCCGGCAACCTCTTGCAAAGCCTCCATGTCCACGTTGCCGTTCTCGTCCGATGCTAACTCGACGACCTCAAATCCGGCCATAGCGGCGGAGGCTGGATTGGTGCCGTGGGCGCTATCGGGGATGGCCACCTTGCGGCGAGCAGTATCGCCCTTGGCTAGGTGGTAAGCCCGGATCATCAGCATTCCGGCGAACTCGCCGTGGGCGCCAGCCAAAGTGGCTAAACTGACGGCGTTTAGACCAGTAATCTCACCGAGAAACCCCTGCAACCTGTATAGGAGTTCCAAAGCTCCCTGGGACTGTTCGGCGGGTTGCAACGGATGAATCCCGGCGAAGCCGGGCAAAAAGGCCACTTCGTCGTTAATCTTGGGGTTGTACTTCATCGTGCAACTACCCAGGGGGTAGAAGTTGGTGTCGATGGAAAAGTTGAGCTGGCTCAGAGCGGTGAAGTAATTGACCACTTCGGGCTCGGACACCTCCGGTAGGTCCAACTCGGCCCGCAGCAGGGACCCGTCAGGCAACTGTTGAAAGGGCACGTCGCTTTCGGGTAAGACCACGCCCACCCGACCGGGCACGCTTTGGTCCATGAGCAAACGGGAGGTATCTCGCGTCGGTCTATTCGCCATTATGAAACTTCCGACAACGCCGACACCAAGGCGTCAATATTGTCCCGGGAGTTCATCTCGGTCACACAAAGCAGCAAGCCACTGGGGATCTTGTCGCTCACGTCCAGACCGCCCAAGATACCGCGTTCCAGCAACCTGCGGTTGACCTCCACCGGCGACGTCGGGCACTTCACAAGGAACTCTTGGAAGAATGTGCCATTGATGGCCAAGGAATAGCCAGGTAGTTCAGCAATCTTGGCGGCGGCGTAGTGGGCCTTTTGGTAGCATAACTCCGCTACCTGCCGCATCCCTTGTTTCCCCATGGCCGCCAAGTAAACCGTGGCCGCCAGGGCATAAAGAGCTTCGTTGGTACAGATATTGCTGGTGGCCCGCTCCCGGCGTATGTGCTGCTCTCGAGTTTGCAAAGTCAGCACGTATCCGGTGTTCCCGTTGCTGTCAACAGTGCGCCCGGAAAGGCGGCTGGGCATTTGCCGTATGTACTCTTCTTTGGTGGCGAAAAGTCCCACGTATGGTCCGCCGAAACTGGCCGGAATCCCCAGCGGCTGTCCTTCGGCGGTAACGATGTCTACCCCAAAATGGCCGGGCGGATTGAACATTCCCAACGCGGTAGTGTCGGTTGATACGACAATAAGGGCGCCGTGGTCGTGGGCTGTCTCTGATTGTGCGCCCAAGTCCTCAATATATCCGAAGAAGTTGGGGTACTGGACCACGAGACAGGCCGCTTCATCGTCAATGTTTAAGTATTCCGGCGACGCAGTTGTGGTTTCGATCCCTTGAGCCTGGCAGTAGGTGCGAATCACCTGCTCGTAGGCGGGGGAAAGAGTCTGGGAAAGGACTACTTTGTTGCGCTTGGTCACCCGGCAGGCCATCAGCGCACCCTCGGCCAAGGCGGTGGCGTTGTCGTACATCCCTGCGTTGGCGACTTCCATGCCAAACAGGTTGCAGACCAGGGACTGGAACTCGAAAATGACTTGTAAAGTACCCTGGCTGGCCTCGGCTTGGTAAGGAGTGTAAGCCGTTAGAAACTCTCCCCGGGTCACTAAGGCTTTGACGATGGCAGGAATAAAATGATGGTAAGACCCTGCGCCCAAAAATGAAGGCCCGGAATTTAAGGAGCGGTTTCGGGAGGCCAGAGCAGTCAATTCCTGCTGGATTTCCAGCTCAGAGAGAGGGCCAGGCAGGTTTAAAGATGGGTTGCGGAAGGATTCGGGAATATCATGGAACAACTCGTCAATCGAGCTTAGCCCAATGGCCGAGAGTACTTTCTTTTGCTCGTCCAGAGTGTTGGGGATGTAGTGAGACTGGAAGTGAGCTTTCCCGGTCACAGTCAGACCGGATCCACTCGTGCCGGTTTCACTTTGGCCGGTCTGTGGGTGAAGTTGGCGTGAAATGGTCACGACAAACCGCTGGTGAACGCCTCATACTCCTCGGCGGTCATGAGGTTATCAATCTCCGAGGCGTCGCTCATGGCCACCCGGATCAGCCAGCCCTCGCCAAACGGATCCTGGTTGGCGATCTCAGGATGATCCAATAAACGCTCGTTGATTTCTATTACTTCACCGCTTACGGGAGAAAACAGGTCGGAAACGGATTTTACGGATTCGATCTCGCCCATTTTCCCCATAAACTTCACCGCTGCGCCGAGCTTGGGCAATTCAACGAAAACGACGTCGCCCAACTGGTCTTGAGCGTAATGGGTGATGCCTGCGGTCGCCTTCCCTGCCGCAGCGTCATCTACCAAGACCCATTCGTGTTCTTTGCTGTATCTCCGGTCATTGGGATTCAATTTGCTCCGTACCTCCTGTCCCTTTCGGCTTGCCCAGCCTGCCTGGATTTATTCCAGTTCCGAGGCGATCCTTACCCGGTGGTTCACATAACCTAACGATTTTTACCCTAATTGTCGTAGAGATGGGTTTATTTAGCTCGGGTATAAAAGGGCAGAGGCACCACTTCCCCTTGGATGACTCGTCCTCTTATGTCGATGGCCAATGTCTGGCCGGGTGTGGCGTAACGCTCCAAAACGTAGCCCATGGCGATGCTGGTGTCAAGGGTGGGAGAATAGCTGCCGCTGGTGACCCGGCCGACCTCTTCTACTTGGACTCGGCCCTCGCCTAATATTGCATATCCCTCTCTAGGAGCGCTGCGGCCCGAAATGGTCAAGCCCACGAGGGTTCGCTGGACGCCTTCCTCCCGCTGCTGGCGCAGGACCTGCGCGCCGACGTATTCTTTGTCAAAACGGACAAAACGTTGCAGTCCGGCCTCAATTGGACTGGTTTCTTCGTCAATCTCATGCCCGTGAAGAGGGAAGCCGGCTTCCAACCGAAGCACATCTCTGGCGCCCAGGCCGCAGGGCAACGCGCCGCCGTCCACTAAGGCTTCCCACACGGAAACGGCATTAGAAGCTGGCACAACCAATTCGAACCCGTCTTCCCCGGTATAGCCGGTACGACCCACAAAGAACTTTTTCCCTTTTAGAAGGCCCTCTCCCCAAGAAAATGGGCGGAGGCTGGAAGTCGGGGAGCCGTCACTTAACCGGCCTAACCGGTCGACTAGCTTCGCTGCCTGAGGCCCTTGGACCGCAATCAAGGCCGTGTCCATGGTACGGTCGCCAATCTCGCAACCGCTGGGAAATTTTTCCGCTAGCCAACGTTGGAACCAGGTGACTACAGTATTCCGGTTGCCTGCATTGGGAATTAACAGATAGCGGTCTTGCTCCAGACGATAGAAAATCGTGTCGTCGATGACGCCGCCGGTTTCGTTGCAGATGAAGCAGTACCGGGCCCGGCCCACTGCCAAGCTATGCGCCGACCCTGTGAGCACCCAGTCCAAGAACTCGGTGGCTTTGGGCCCGGTTATATAGAGGCGGCCCATGTGGGAAACATCGAAAATGCCGACTGCCGTCCGAACAGCGTTAATTTCCGCCAGCACGCCTGAATACTGCACCGGCATATCCCAGCCGCCAAAGGGGACGGTGCGAGCGCCCATGGCCAGGTGTGTGGTGTATAGGGATGTTTTTAGGAGGTCCTGAGCCAAAACTGCCCCTTTCGGAAATGCCTGGAACGGCGGTGGCGGGTGCGACGGCTGCCGGAAACGCGGATTGGATGATAACTCTAGCCCAGTCTCGGCGCAAGGGGAAAACATTTTCGGGCAGCCTCTCCCGTTCGTGATGAGCCATGCGGCTCCGCTTAGGATAAGCTTGTCTAAACACCGTTGTGCGCCCGACCTAAGTGATGACAGTGATGGAGATCCTTCGACAGGCTCAGGACGAACGGACGCCGCCACCCCGTTGGTGGTGAGCTTGTCGAACCATCACCAAACCCGTGCTCCAGGTTAGGTTCTTGTTGCAGCATAGGTGACAAACGGATGGTGAACAGCCCATGCGAGGGCGTGTCTCAGGAATGAAACGGGTTTTTGCTGTGCTATAATCCCGGCGGCTGGCAGGCGTGCGCCGGGCTTGGATTCAAGAAACGGAGCGGGCAGAGGGTGTCATGTCAGGCATGCTGGAAAATAAGGTGGCTATTGTGACCGGCGGCGGCTCCGGCATTGGCCGGGCCACTTGCCTGCGGTTCTTCCAGGAAGGTGCGAAAGTTGTAGTGGCAGACCGCAACATGGCGGGCGCCGAGGAAACATGCCAGTTGATGGAGGGAACAGATCGGGATTGCACCGCTAGATCGGTGGACGTCTCCAAGACCATTCAGATAGAAAAACTGGTGAGTGACACTGTGGCCAAGTTCGGCAAGCTGGACGTTCTGGTTAATGGAGCAGCTATCCTAATCCGCACTCCGTCCTTGGCTGAGGTCGACGAACTGGACTGGGACCTCACCATGGACACCAACATCAAAGGGCTGTTTCTCTGCTGCAAGTACGCCATTCCAGCCATGCTGGCCAGCGGCTCTGGGTCGATAGTGAACATTGCCTCAATGTCCGGAGTCAGGGGCGCCGCCTACTCGGTGCCATACGCCGTGAGCAAGGCCGGCGTGATCCACTTGAGCAAGGTGGCCTCGGCCCAGTACGCATCCAAGGGCATTAGGGTTAACAGCATCTCACCCGGCGGAGTAGACACGCCCCAGATGCGGGGCAGCACCGCCAGCGCCGAGGTATTTCAGGCGCGAAATGAAGGGCAACCTATGGGACGAGTTGGCACGCCCGATGAAATCGCCAACCTAATTACTTGGCTCTCCTCCGATCAAGCGTCATATGTCAGTGGGATAAACTACATCATCGACGGTGGCGCATGGGCTGCGGTGGAGTAAGTATCTAGGCCAAGGACTGTAACACCACCGCCATGTCATTCTGAGGAGCGTAGCGAAGAAGCTCCGACTCCGTCGCGAGTCCTCGACAGTGTCGGGAAATCTCATTGACAGGCTGAAAGAGACGTTGGCTTCACCCGGAATTGCGCCGAGGGCCTGTAATCCGCTCTCCATAGTTGAGGACCTATGCAAAAGCTGATTGACATCGCAAACCGAGCAGTGGCCGACTACGGATTCCGGCAGACTGTCTTGTACGGCGCCGAAGACATTGCCCAACGGGCCGGGTTTTCCCAGCAGGAACAGGAAATACTTGCGGCCACGGTGCTGGAGTTCTTAGCGGCATTGCCCATTCCGGTCCAGCCCGATGACATTCCCGGCGAGCAGCAGAGGATGGAGGCGGCGATTAAGGCGGTTGCCCGCGGGTAGATAGCTATAGAACCGTGAGCGGCTGGTATGCTTGGCTCTGAGTGGTGCCGGACGGCGGAAATCCCCCAAACCCCCTTTACGAAAGGGGGCTTTTCTTGAGTGAGCTAATTCTGTCCTCTACTCGCTCCGGTAGCCGACCAACTCCACAAAACCCTTGCCGGTGACCGGCGCTCCGTCAACGGCGCCCTCCAGGGATACTGCTCCTTCCCAGTAGCCGGGAGGCCCGTAGCGGCTCCTAGGGTATTCTGCGCCCAATTGGGCCGGTGTTAGCGTCAGGTCCAACGCCAAAGGCTCCACATTGAGTTCCCAGCCCATGGGATAGGCGACGTTGGTTGCCGGGCTGGTCCAAGAACCGGTGGGCTTGAGAATTATATCGCCGTCTTCTAGGTGGCGAACAGCGCCATCCATTGCTATGAATGTCCCGTAGCTGGTAAACGGTTGACGCCCTTCCGGGTCCCACACCAATACCGCCATCAGCTCCGAACCGTCGTCCAACTGGAGGCTCATCCAGTCCCAGCCCACTTGCCGGGATACAAACTCGCCCCATTGATGGTCCATCCAGCCTGTGCCAGCCACCGGCCGAGGAATGCCGTCGATGGCCAGCGTTCCAGATACTTCCAAACGGGGACGAGTGTAATAGAAAGTGTCCCCGGCGGGCCCTAAGTCTACCAACCCGGTCCTTTGGTGAAGGACGGCCGGTTTCAAAGACAGGGCCGAGAGGGTCGCCGAGTATGGGCCGATATCGAAGGCCAAAGCATATTCTTCGCCGTCCCCCGACATTAGCCAACCGCCGAGGTCCACGTCAAAGCTGCCTGGGGTCGCTTCAGGAATATCTAAACTCACTTTTTCGCCTGTTAGAAAGACCTGCTTGCGATGGTCACCCCAACTCAATTGCATTAGCTGTCCGGCCTGGCTGATGTCGTTCCCGTACTGGTTGGAACTAATCTGGAATGTCACAAAGTGAAAGCTGTAATCCCGGTCCGCATCATCAGTCAAGTGGCCGTTGAAGTACCACCACTCGATGCCTGCCGGGTGTGCCCCTTCATCCGCTGGCAGATTAATAAGCAGGCCTTGCTCAGCATCGGTGCCGCTTCCGCACGCCACTTCCGACAGCAGCAGTAAAACCAGCCCGATCCCCATAACCGGAGCCCAAGCGAGACCCGAGGGCAGCATATTACGGATTTTGGACGCTGGATTCACGAACATATTCTACAGCAGGGAGTTGACTAGCCGGGCCCGTCGCGCCAGCGACTTACGCTTGCAGATACGGAGGTGGAACAGCTCCAGATGCGCCACACAGAGCCTGGGCGTGCAGGGAGCATTGGCACGAAGTCCGCTGTGATATATTGGGATGCGCCGCATGTGACGGCTAGCGCTTGACGGAGAAGACAACGATGGCTGACATGACCCAGCAGGAAATCGCCGGATACCTGGCTGAAGCTCACGTGGGTCACTTGGTAACCATACGCCCCAACGGCCGGCCTCAAGTTGCGCCGGTGTGGTTTTTGGAAGATGACGGACAGGCCTACGTGATGGCCGATGCCAACGCCATGAAAGTGCGGAACGTAAGCCGTAATCCGGCAGTCACCTTGTCCATCGCCACAGACCAAAGGCCCCTTAAGTACGTGGTCTTGAACGGCAATGCTCAAGTAGCGGAAGGGGATATCACAAACATGGTCGAGCGAATTTGCGTGCGCTATGACGGTCCGGTCCGGGGAGTCGAATACGCCAAGGAATTGCTGGCGGAAATGCGGATGAAGGTAATCGAGATTCAGGTGACCAGGGTGGTCGGCTGGAAGGACGAAGATTAATCGCCGGCTATTCGTTACGCATATTATCCAACGGCGGCAGTACTTCGGTCATCCAAGGAACCAAATCCCGCAATACCTCCCCGCTAATCTCATGGGCCATGACGTACTCGTGGTACTCCGGGCTGTAACCAGCCCCTTCCAGAAACGCCTTGGCTTCTTGGGCCGTTTCGGTGGGAATTAACGGGTCGGAGAGACCGTGGGCGATAAATATAGACTGGGTACGGGCCTGGGGCAACCGCTCCTCCAATGTCTCTGAGTTGGGAAGCATGGAGCTCAGGGCCACCAACCCGGCAAAGGTCTGGGGGCGGGCCAGGCCGCAGCGGTAGGTCATACCGCCGCCTTGAGAAAACCCCAGTAATAGAGCATTCGAGGGCCCCACAAAAAATCTTTGTGTCATTTCTTCGAAAAAATCGCCCAGCAACCGCTCGGCAGTGGCGTATTCTTCCGAAGTAGCTTCTCCTCTGGGAGAAGCCCAGCCATACCCTGCTTGGCCCAAGCCCAAATCAAAAGCGATCGGTCCATTAGGGCAGGCGTAAACGTAACCTTTGCTGTTGATGACCGGCGCCAAACCAGCCAAGTCCTGCATGTTTGCCCCGAAGCCGTGGAGCATAATCACCAAGGGATAGCGTCGCGCCTCGTCGTATTCATCGGGCAGCAGCGTCAAATACTGTAAGCCCTTCCCTTGATGTTTCTCTGATTGCATTGTCGTCGCTCCTAATTTGTTGCCCCAGGGTAGCCATTCTAACGCTGGCTATTGGAATGTACAATTCGTCGACAGGATATTAATAAGATAGAGCGATAGCCAGCGAGGGAACATTATGGCCACAATTTTCCACCTTATTCAGAAAGCGGATTGGGATGCGGCAGTCAGCGCGGGTGAGGTGAGACCGGAAAGCTTAGCTGAAGAGGGCTTTATTCACTGTTCCGAGGATGAGCAGCAAGCCTTGGCCGTGGCCAGAAGGCTCTACTCCGGACGAGATGGAATGCTCTTGCTTGAAGTGGACACCGAATTGCTTAATGCTCCGATAAAGCGCGAACCAAGCCGCTCAGGCCAGATGTATCCCCACATTTACGGCCCGTTAAATGTCAGAGCAGTGACTTTGGTGCGGGCTATGGAAGGGGACGCAAGCGGAGGCTTTAGGCTTACAGGGGAGTGACGAAGTGCGTTGTGCGGGAACCTAGCTCAGTAATACAGCTTACTATCCACGATCATAACGAGGAATAGCAAAGCCAAGTACAGGAGAGAATAGAGGTAGAGGGACCGGGCTCGGTGGGTGGAGATATCCGCTTTTAACTGCCAGGCTAATGCCACGAAGATGCCCCCGAGGACAGCCGCTGCGCCCACGTACACCCAGCCAACGGCGGATGTGGTAGCGAACACCAAACTCATGGCCACCAAGACCAGGGAGTACGTAAAGATGCTCTGGACCGTTTGCTCCCTTCCTGCCACCACAGGAAGCATGGGGATGTTGGCGGCTTCATAGTCCTTTTGGATAAGCATGGCCAAAGCCCAAAAATGAGGAGGAGTCCACAAGAAAATCACCGCAAAGAGGTACACGGCGGGCAAATCCAAGCTCCCGGTGATTGCCACCCAACCCACCACTGGCGGTATCGATCCAGCCGCGCCGCCGATCACGATATTTTGAGTGGTGGTCCGCTTCAACCAGCGTGTGTAGACCAGAACGTAGAAAAGCGTCGCCGCCAGGGTTAGAACCGCAGCCAGAAGGTTAACCCACGTGGCCAAAACCAAGAAAGACAATATATTCAGCATTATGCCGAAGGCCAAAGCCTTTACTGGGGAAATCCGATCGTTAGCCACCGGGCGCCGCATGGTGCGGGACATAAGTTTGTCGATGTCTTTGTCCAAGTAGTGGTTTAGAGCGTTGGCGCCCCCGGCGCCCAAGGCGCCACCGGCGCAGACCAGCAGAATTATCGATACTGATGGACCGCCCCGAGCGGCTAAAAACATGCCGCCAATGGCGGTAATGAGCAGCAGTAGGACGATTGGCGGTTTCGTTAACGCCACGTAATCGGAAATGACCCGCAGCGCCGTACTGGAGCGGTTGATTCCAGGCAGCGCTAGGCGAATTTGTTCAAGCATGGGCCGGTTCCTCGTTGGCTTGCCCCGAACTGGAATATGCGCCGGAAGAGGGGCTCGGTGTAAAGATTAACAGTGTTAACAGCGTGATGCTACCCCACACGGCTGTTCCCGCCCCTAGATGTAGCGCTCGGAACTCTTGGGGAAAGGTTAGCCAAATCGTGCCAGCCCCGATCATCACCTGAGCGATGAACAGAGCCCCTACGGCCATGGACGTCATTCTGATGTGTTTTGGCCAACGCCCTTTCCGGCTACCTCTTATCAGCGTAAATAGCACGAACAAACCGACAATGGCTACCAAGAACCGGTGGCCCATGTGGATGTTGGGCAGCCGATTTTCCGGGAACAACTCCCCTTGGCACAGCGGCCACTCCGCACAAGCGAAAGTGGCGCCGGTTATTGTAACGTACGACCCGGACATGAGCAGGGCATAAACGCCCACGGCGGCAGCCAGAATAAGCAAAGGAAACCGGTCCTTGCGTCCGCCGATGCTTCTTGAGAGAGTAGTGACAAGTGGACCCCTAAAGGCAACCACCGCAAGTAATATCAAGCAGGCGAGCAAAACTTCACCCACGGCCAGGTGGGCTGACACCACCGCCCCGGGCAGTTCGTTGAGCACCGTCGACCCGCCCAACAACGCTTGTGTCACAAGCAAGACGAGAGCCACGGTGGCTGGGACCACGACCCAAGGCACCCGCCGGTAGGCGACCCAAGCTATGATTACTGTCGCCAAAATTAAAGGGCCGACCAACAAAGAGGCGACTATCCGGTGGGAATATTCGACAATGGCTTTAGTTTCCAGGGGAGGGAAAATGCCGCCGTGGCAAAGGGGCCAATCCGGACAGCCCAATCCCGATTCGGTGACCCGGACCACGCCGCCCAAGATCACCAAAGCGAAGGCTGAGATTGCGGTGGCTAGCGTGAGACCCCGGAACCAAGGGAGAGCTCTGCCGGGGTTTGCCAGAAGCGTCTTAGGTTCGGCTAACGCCATCTGGACTTAGGTATCCGCCGGTCACCATTCATATTGGCGCGTATGGAATGCGCTAGGGCAGCGGAGGAAGGGTTGGAAATATTCATGTAGAAGGTGATTATCAGGCTTGATTTGAGTCGTGGTGGCAACCCAAATTGGGGCATTAGCCCGTCGAGAAACGTAACATAGGGGTTTCTCCTTGTCAACGAAATCCTGCGCCTGAAGACGAGTGTTTGGTGCGTCAATTTCGAACCGTCTCACCGGTGAAGACGGGATTCTTTTATGCCCAGATGCAATCGGGGCACCGCGGCCGACGAAAATCAACCATTGATGCCACTCCGAGCACAGCGAGGAGTCTCTTAACTAAGGTGAGCCCACGCATGAGATTTCCCGACCCTGTCGAGGACTCGCGACGGAGTCGGAGCCTCGTCGCTTCGCTCTTCGGAATGACAGGTTTTGATTTCTAATTTCGAAGCAATGACGAATATGTAATTAAAGCCCTGCATCGAATTCTAACGTCAAGCGGGACTAAGACCGCTAGGGCAACTGCCGGCTGTGGCGACTCAGTCGCACCGGCTTGCGTCTGGTGTTATTCTGGATACTGTCATGCTGGATACGGATGCGGACCAAGCGGTCCGAGTGGGTGGTCTGGTCAAACAATTTGGGTCATTAACCGCCGTAGACAATATCTCGTTCAACGTTAAAAGCGGTGAAATTTTCGGCATACTGGGACCCAACGGCGCAGGCAAGACCACAACGCTGGAAATAATCGAAGGGCTCCTGAAGCCAACCCAAGGCAGCGTTAGCGTGCTGGGGTTGAACGTCTTCAAGGAGCCAAATCGAGTTAAGGCCAGAATCGGGGTTCAGCTTCAATCTTCCGCTTACCACGATTACCTTAAACTCAACGAAATACTAAGCCTGTTGGGCTCTTTTTACCCAAAACGCGTGTCACCTGAAAATTTGCTGGAACAGGTCGGGTTGACCGACAAAGCCGATAGCCGGGTCAACCAGCTTTCCGGAGGTCAGAAGCAAAGATTCACCGTGGCCGCCAGCCTGGTCAACGACCCGGAACTGGTCATACTGGACGAGCCCACCACCGGCTTGGACCCTCAAGCTCGCCGCAACTTGTGGTCTTTGGTTCAAGAAATTCACCAGCGCGGGGTCACTGTGGTAATGACGACCCACTACATGGAAGAAGCCGAGGCATTGTGCCAACGCTTGGCCATCATGGACCATGGTCGGATCTTGACCATCGATACTCCAAGAAATTTGATCAACAAGTTGGACGCCGCCTACACGGTGAAACTAGTGGTGGCGAATCCTTTGACCGAGGAGCAAGTTGCATCATTCAACGGCAGCATTGAGGTGGTCCAGGCGGCCGAAGGAAACGCATATCTGCTGCGAATGCAAAACTCGCCCAAAGCCCTAGGGACGGTTCTGGAAGAGATCAACCGCAGCGGCATTAGCCTGGAGCACCTGGAAGTAACGCCGGTGACTCTGGAGGACGTTTTCTTGGAGTTGACCGGCAACGAGCTTCGGGACTGACCATGCTCACTCTGGTTATCTCCAACCTCAAAATGCTGGCCCGTAACCGGCAAGCAACCTTCTGGGCGATTTTCTTCCCATTGCTCTTGGTGGTCGCCTTCGGCCTTTTCGATATTAACGGCGTGGGCACCGGCAACTTGACGGTGGTGGACCAGGACGGCGGACTTCGCGCCAAGCTTCTGCTGCAAAATCTGGAGCAGGTCGAGATTCTGGATTTGGAATCCCCGAACACGGAACCCCCAAACTCAGAATCCGAAGCGCGACGGGAAATAGCCGAAAAGGACTTGGATTACCTGATCATCATTCCCCAAGGCTTTGAGAACGCCGATGCAGAAGCTGGAACCGTTACTCTGGTGTACAACTCCAGAAACCAGCAGCGGAATCAGCTAGTTGACGCCTTGGTGCGCAGCCTGGTATCGGAAAGCCAGCCCCCCGAACGTCCCCTGGCCTTGTCCCAATTGGTGGCTACTGAGGTGATTGAGGTCACCGAAGTGGACTACTTCGATGAAGTGCTTATGGGGTTGATCGGCTTGGGAATCATGACCAACTCCATCATTTCCATCGCTGTTCGAGTTAGTACCTTCCGAAACCAGTCCATCTTGAAACGGTTACTTGTGACTCCCCTGCCCATATGGAAGTACTTTGCCGGAGAAGTACTCGCCCACCTAGTGCTGGCGGCAATCCAGGTGGCGATAATTCTGGTTGTAGGGGTATTCGTTTTTGGAGCCAGCATCCACGGTAACGTTGGCTGGATTTTCGTGATTGCGTTGCTGGGGACCCTGGTGTTCCTGAACATCGGATTTATCCTGTCGGCCTGGGCTCGGAGCCCAGCGGCAGCGTCTGGATTGGGGAATGCCGTTGCGCTGCCCATGATGTTCTTCGCCGGAGCGTTCTTCTCCACGGCCACACTCCCTTGGGTCTTGCCCCAAGCCGCCCGGGTGCTGCCTTTAACGCCCATGTTGGAAGCTTTGCGTGACGTGGCCATAGACAGCGCTCCCTTGTGGGAGACCTGGCCTGAACTGGGCGCCCTGGGAATCTGGGTTGCGGTAACGGCTCTGGTTGCCAGTCGAGTATTCCGGTTTAGCTGATGAAATAATCTGTATGCGAAGGCACTTGGCTGTGGACAAGGCAATGAGTCCTACTGCTCGCCGCCTTTGGCGTGTAGGGTTCCTGGCCTTGGCCTTAATGCTGGCCCTGGTAGTCGCTTGCGGAGCTGGCTCTTCGGATGCGGGGAACATCGAAACGGACCCCCAAAGCTCTCAAGTCCGGGGCAGAGTGCTGGAGGTCGTGGGCCGCAACATCGTCGAGTTGGAAACCTTGCGCATTCGCGACGAATCCGGCAAAGAGTGGACCTTCGGTGCAGCAGAGGGCTTTATTGGTCTCAGTCCTTCCCACCTGCGGGAGCACAAATTGCTGGGCGAATCCGTCTTGGTTACTTACGTCATCCAAGGCAACGAATTGATCGCTGTGGATATTACCGATTAATCCGCAAGCCTATCCGGAAATCAGCTCCCTCAATGATTCTTCGAGCTCCTCCAAAGTGGCGAACGCCTCGAACTTGCTGTGCATCAAACCGTCTTTGTTGATAATGAAAGTCCAAGGCTCCGTGGGCAGGTTCCATTCGGTCACCGAGGCGACAAAGCCACCGGATGGGCGGCTACCTTCGATTAAATGAGGGTCGGCGAACACCTCTACGTGTATGAAGTTGGCATCATCGGAGTAGAGCTCTTTCAGTTGTGAAATAATCTCGACTTGCGGTCCGCACGCAGCCGAAACACAGAATGCAGGTGTGGCAAAGACCACAACCAGCGGTTCGTCTTCCGCCAAGGCTTCGTCAATCGACAGCCGGTACAAGTCCGGGTCCGGGACTGCCGAGCTGGTAATGGTGGATAGGTCTTCCACATCCTCCCCTTTTAAGGTCACGCTGGCTGGAACGGGATTACCGATTCCGGGAGTGTTGGATTGGGCCCGGACAGCAAAGTTGGCAATGGCCGTAACCGGAGCGCCGTCGGGGCCTGTTGTTCTCACGCGGAGGGCCCAACATTCGGCGGATTGCACCGTGCATTCGCCGACCTGATTGAAGTTCAGCGTGGCTGCAAACACTCCCTGTTGGCCCACCGGCCACTGTATGAATCGGGCATTAGCCTCATCTTGCACAGTGCCTTGGGTCTGGCTGCTTGGTATGAAAATAGCTTCCACCGCGGCTTCCTCGGCGCGCAGCGGCATACCTTTACGGTCGAGCAGTCCAAATACCACCCGGTTTTCTCCCAACGATAAGTCCGTGGTCACGATTAGCGCACTGAATTCCGGTCCGGCGGGAAGGGGTGTGCTTGTCGGAGAAGAAGAGCAGGCTAGGGCCACCGCCAACACCAGCATTGCCACAATGGGCCAAAGCCGCCGCGCCCTAATTAGGACCGTCGTAACTGCTGCTGTGCTCATGAGTTTTCGCATGGACTTTGATACTCCGGTTTATCTGGTTCTGAATGGGTTACGCTGCCTAGTCTAATAGTGGATGCCCCGGCCAGCCCCTCCCTCCACGGCGATGGTCTGCCCCGTGATGGCGCTGGCTCTAACGGACACCAGGAATAACACCAAATCGGCGATGTCTTCCGGCTCCACCATCCGTCCGATGGGAATTCCAGCCACGGCCCGCCGCTCGGCTTCTTCAATGGTCACGCTGGCGTCCTTGGCCTGCCTCTGCAAAATCATATCCTGCCGGGGTGTTCTGGTTGTGCCTGGGTGGATGCAATTAACCAATATCCCGTCTTTGGCCACTTGGTCCGACAGGTTCTTGGCGATGTTGGACACGGCGGAATTGGTGACGCCGTTGCTGTTGGTGATGGCGTTAACGTTTCTGGCGGCAATGCCACCTATGTTGATAATCCGGCCACCGCCACGGTTG
The DNA here is from genome assembly GCA_002816455.1 of SAR202 cluster bacterium Io17-Chloro-G4. Classification (GTDB taxonomy): domain Bacteria; phylum Chloroflexota; class Dehalococcoidia; order Lucifugimonadales; family UBA3495; genus UBA1141. Next base: position 53,908 of record MUCR01000019.1, read on the forward strand.
ATCATGTGGGGAATCGCTTCCCGGGAGCAGCGGACGTAACCCATCACTTTTACGTTGATGTGGTTTAGCCAGTCCTCGTCGGCCAGTTCCATAAAGGGAGCCGCTACCGAGTTAACAGCATTGTTGATTAAGATGTCCACGCCGCCCAATTCGGCCACGGTGGATGAAATCAGGTTCTTAATGTCGTCCGCATTGCCCATGTCGGCGCGAACGGCCAATACTTTCCTGCCGGTTTGAGCGCGAATCTTGGTCGCCGCATGCTCCAATTCTTCCATCCCCCGGGCGCATATAGCGACGTCAGAGCCCTCACGGGCCAAAGCCAGGGCTGTGGTCCGGCCAATGCCTTTACTGCCGCCGGTGACTATTGAAATCTTGCCGCTCAGACCCAATTCCATGCTGATATGCTCCTGCGGTTCTTGTCCCGCTTAACGCTAGTTAGCGCTGTTAAGGTTTGGTCCCCACCGCACAATGAAAAGGCAAGGCGATAAAAAAAGTTCCCTCAGCCTGAGCCCGCGTCACCGCCGACCGCCACTCTTCAGCTTCTTCTGGGTTGAGGCTGGGGAGTATGCCCGTCTGCAACATTTGCAAACGAGGACCGCCGTCAAACGACCCAACGTAGGGGAACATCTTGATATTGGAGAGCCCTAAACGGTTGAAACGCCGGTAGAGGTCCGAATCGTCGCATCCCTCTGGATGGCCTCTGTCCGTCACCCAAGGGGGAGACTCGATCTTGGTTTTTAGCGCCTCCCCCAGGGGCAGGTTAATCCATCTATGCATGTCGTGGGCGTGGCCCAGAACCGCCACCCGGCCTCCGGGCTTGGTGACCCGGACCATTTCAGCGAGCAGCTTTTCCGCATTCAGGCGTTGGATCACGGTGCTGGAAATGGCCAAGTCAAAACTGGCGTCAGGAAAGGGCAATGCTTCGCCGCTGCCCTCTTTGAATTCCACTAAGTCTCCCATACCCTCTTTGGCCACCAGCGCCGCCGCCTCTTTGAGGAAATAGGGATTGACGTCCACGCCCACGATCTTGTTGCGTCCTTCCGTCCGCTGGGCCATCCAGCGGTCAAGCACCCCTGTGCCGCAACCCACTTCCAGAATCGACTCGCCGGGCCGCAACTCGGCTTCTTCCAAGAGGCTGCGCAGACCGCCCAAGTAGCCGGGCGTTCGTCCTCGGCCCTCCAAGCTGCCGACCATACCCAGCTCAGCGCCGCCCAAGGCGATGACGCAATAGCTACCGGTGAGTCTGGCCATGACGGGCTCCCACTGGGAGGGAGCGGCGCTCAGCGGAAAGAGAACCAAGGGAGGGCCGGTACCCCGAATTTGGTAGCTGATTCCTGCTACCTCCCCACAGCCTTCGTCTAATTCCACGGTTGGAGTTTGATGCAACCGGCCCATTTGGTCCAAGAATTCAATCAGTCCGGAGGCGATGTCCTCCGGGCGCTCGGCGGCCACATCGGCGTATGTGTTGGGGCTGGGATACCCGGATAGAGTGATGCTCTTAAGATCTCTAATCCCAGATATAGTCTGTCCCACCGTTTCGGCGTCTCCGCCGCTATCGCCTAAAAACACTAAAAGCCCGGAAGCCACTGAACTTACAACCGCCGGGTCGAAACCCAACGGGCATACCAGAGCTAAGGACGAAATAAATTCGGGAAAAGTCTCCGCCAGCCCTGTCCAATCCGGAGCGTTCCTGGCGCCAAAGTGGGCTTTGGATATACCCAAGTGGAGTAGAAGCTGAGAAACACGTTCTTCTGTTGAGGGTTCTGCTTTAAAGATTGTCATAACCGTAAGCGACCTAGGGGCCTACGCAAGCTTTTATCAACGTTTTAGCGGTCGGCTGGGATTCCAAGCCAGCAACCCCATCTACGATGGATTCCAGCCGGCCCACAGGCCAGTTCAGGCCGCCGAACAAGTCTCGGATGCGCTCGGTTTCGGTGGCCATGTCCCACTTCAGTTCGTCTCCACCGAATTCTCCTTGATGCTGGGCGCCGTCTCGCATTACCACGGTAATTCGCGGGGCGAAGGAACCCCGGTCCTTTTCGCCCACCACCTTGACCCTCTGCATCAAGTCGGCAACCTGCTGGTCTTCGGGAGACGTAGGGTCGCCGGGGTCTATCCGGTCCCTCAATGGTGGGTAGCCGCCGTGGACACAGGTGTAGGCGGTGAAATAATGGGTGCTGCCAACGCCGGGCGCTCCCCTCTGAGGGTTGGGGAAAGCCGGCGAAGGATAGAGGGTTTCCAGCCAGTTCATGTCCACCGTGATGCTTTCGATCTCAGCGGTCGGCATGTCGTGGGAGGCTCGTAACTGGGTCATGAGCTCGATGACCGGGCAATTGTAACCAGCTGTCGGATATATCTTGGGCGTAACGTGCATGAGTTCCCAGCGCTCTCCCAATTCCGACACCACGTTATCAAAGTTAGTCTGTAGCGGGCCGCCGAATGAGTAAGTCAGCTCGCCCTTGTTATTCCCGGTAAAGGCGTTGTAAAAGCCGGCTTCGCCCTCCAATGCCATCTCCGACCCGCGCAGGTTTTCCTTGGCCAGCAGGGCTGCCATGATGCCGTTGCGGGTGGCGTTGGGCTCGTGGTACATCATCTCCCGGCCACCGCCCCTGGGACCCTCGGTAGTGCCGCCGGTGAAGGTACAAGCGAGAGCCAGGGCAGTCACCATCTGGTCTTCGTCCAGGCCGGTCAGCATCCCGGTGGCCACGGCCGCGCCCAATGTCCCGTAAACCGGGCTGGAGCGGAAGCCTCTCGCTTGGGTGGTGGGAATAAAATCTCCGGCTATCCGGGCCTCGACCTCATAGGCTGCGGCCAAGGCCGTGATTAGTTGCCGGCCATCCGCGCCGCCCAATTCGGCTGCCGCCAAGGCAGCCGGAATCACGCAAGGGCCGGGGTGAATCAACATCCGGTAGGAATCGGTCTGATTGGTGGCGTGCATGAGCTTGCTGTTGGCGAAGGCTGCGCCCGAGCGGGTCACCTTCGCGCCGTCCACCAAAATCGTCGCCCCGTCGGCCTTGGCCTCCTCTTCCTTGACCAATGCGATGGCCGCCTTTCCGTGACTGGTGTTGGCCCCTACGATGGAAATAATCAAGGCATGGAGCAATGACGCCTTAATCTTGTCCACCACGGCAGGCGGCAAGTCACCATAAACCAGAGGGCAAATGTACTTGGCAAAAGTTCTAGTTAGAGAATCGGCCACGTTCGTACTCCAGATGGGGCTCGGGCATCAGAGACCATGGAAACCCACTGGTGGGAGAGTTTTCCATCTTGGTTTTGCCGGATATTGCGGGAGCAATATTCCGGCGGTTGAGGCTGAGTCAGTCAGGGGAGATTGTATGCGTAAGGCGTGGCCGGGTCAATGTGGGGGGATGGCACGCGCTCGACGGCTTGCCGTTGTTTGGCTATGGCAGTCCATGCCGTTGACCGCCCCACCTCTTCTTGGCGCATACGTTTAGTGGAGCAATGCCCACCCGGGCAGGTAACCGTTTGCTTTCCTGACCTCAGATTCCAGATGCTGGCAGTCAGGTTCTAGCCGGCTGAAAAGCTTCCAAAATTCAGGTGCGTGGTTTGGCTCCTTTATATGGCAGAGTTCGTGCAAGAACACGTGCCGAACAAGCCGCTTTGGGAGGAACAGAAGGCTCCTATTTAGGCTTATGTTCCCAGTCTGGGAGCAGCTGGCCCACCGTGTGGCCTGTCCTCTAACAGTAGAATTCCGAAATGAAATGCCAACTTCACGGCTGACTTCTTTAATCCATGGAATCAGATGCGCTTGGGCCTTCTGGTGGAGCCACTTAGTTAACACCGAAGAAACTCCTTTAATATCGTTGGCGTCGCCTTCTACCAATAGTTGGTTTGGAGAATTTTCTTTGACCGACGATTTAGCACTCGAAGGAGAAAGTGGTTGGTAATCGATTTTCCAGAGATCGCCAATTGAGATTAGGTTGATGTAATCAGGAGCGACTATGGGAGGAGATTCCTCTATTTCTCGTAATTCTTTCTCGATCCATTCTCGGTTGGCTTGGATTATTTCTGGCAGCCTCCGTTTACCGAACCGCGTGGGAATAACAACCTCTAGACCGTTCACTCCCACTCTTAGAATGACTCGTTTGGCTCGGCGGCTTTCCCGCAGCGTGTAGTCGATCTTGCTTTCCCGCATCTTCATCTCGTTATACTAATCGGTATGTCCGCGCGAATAGTGATTAAGGCCCCAGTAGTTGCGGTTATTATCTTTGCCGCCCTCGCCTGCGGCACATCGGCGACCGCATCCCCGTTGTTTGACACCGTGGCGCCCACGGCAACGGCGGAGCCGACGGAGACTCCGGTTACGCCTAATACCGTCACTCCAACACCCATCGTATACTCCATAGCGCCCAGGGATACGCCCCGTCCACGGCCTGACCGGACAGTAAACCCAGTCATTGTAATCCCAACGTCCACGCCCACTCGAGTTCCTCCCCCAACGCCAGCGCCAACACCTACTCCTACCGCCACACCAACACCTACACCCACGCCCACACCTACTCCGGCACCGCCGCCCACTCAAACCCCTACTGTGCAGGAGCTGACCCTCACTCCGACGGCTCCACCAATTGCGACGCCCACACCTGCACCCACGCCAAATCTCAAACCGGTGATAAATGTCACGGATTCAATAATCACCGGTAACACAACGTGGAATTCATCGTATCAATATGCTGTTGCCGAAGACCTGCAGATTGCGGTCGGGAGCTCTCTAACTATACTGCCGGGGGCCACGGTGATTTTTACTGACTCCACAATGTTCGTGTTCGGCACACTTAATGCGGTAGGCACCGCCGATGAACCCATTGTCTTCACATCCGAGACAAGGTGGCAGGGGATCAGGATTCTAAATCCCTTTGACAATTCGGTGATTGTGAACGGGATTATCGAGAAGGTAAACGGCACCGCACTGGATATAAATAGGGGTTTACTCAACTTAAGCGATAGTATTGTTCGCTCATCGACACAGGGTATCCGGGTGAGAAGCAATGGCGCGACCATCGTCTACAACGAGATTTATTCCAACGACATCGGGGTATTAGGCGGAGGGGAGATGTCGTTTAATCTCTCGGGCAACACGATCCGAGACAACGTTGTGGGCATTTCGATCGATGGTCCATTGGGCACACTAACGTTCAGCGGCAATAACATTGTGCACAACGTGGGTGCGAACTTAGAAGTTACAGGCGTGGGTGATTCGATTGTAGACGCCTTTAGCAACTGGTGGGGTACAGCCGATGCCGTGCTAGTTGAAGGAACGATTCGCCACCAATTCGACTATGCTTCTCTGCCATTGGTGGTGTACGAACCGGTGGCTACAGCTCCGATATTAGATGTCCGTTAGCTGATTCCGCAGCCACCGCAACCTGATGCGGTTCCATAATGCAGTTCGATGACCGTTAGCCCTTCAAAAACCCCTTTTCGCTATAGTCAATTCCGTAACTAGACTCAGCCACCTTCCTCCGCCAAACGCTTGATCCCTTGGACCGTCAGGTTCATGTTGGCGCGGTGCTGTTCCTGGCGGCTGGCCAGTATTTGGGCCGCTTTGTCGGGGTTTTCCACCATGGCGGTGCCTGTGGCGGACAACCTTGGCCCGATGACCAGGCTCTGGCGCAGCCGGGTGCCTCCGGGGATTTTTTCCAAGTCAAACCGCCACTGGGCGCTGGGGTCCTCCCTGTCGTTTACGTTCCAAGCAAATGCTTTGGGCGGGTCGCAAGCAACGACCCACGAAGTTGTCTGCCATTTCCGGTCCACGTCGGTCCGTTCGTTCCTGCCAATGAATGATGCGCCTACTTTCGGACCACCGGAGGGGCCGTCGGCGTCTATCCATTCTGCGCCTTGGAACTCCTTGCTGAATTGAGCTCCGATGTTGATATCGCTGACCAGTTCCCACACACGCTCAGGCGAAGCCGAAATGTCCACCTCGACTGCCACGCCGGGCAATCCGTCAAGAAGGGAACTTCCATGATCCGAGTCGGCGGCCATTCGTTGTTTGGTGAACCCCCACCGGTCGAACCACATAATTTCCGAGGCGGGCCTCCGGGAAGCGGGCTTAAAATCCGTGCCGATAGTCCAAGCCACCGGGAGCAGCACGATTTGGGTCACGCCATCGGGAATACCCAGCAGCTCGGCGAACTCTTTGGATTTACTAAGGTGAATGGTGGTCCAAGCGGAACCCAGCCCTCGGGCGCGTAGGGCAAGACAGAAGCTCCAAGCCGATTGGATGACGGAGTCGAAAAGACCCGGCCGGCCGCTACCGTCATGGGATCCCAATACCGTGACCAAGACAATTGCGGGAACTCGTTCCAGGTTTGCGGCTAAATGGGCCGCCGATTCCACTACGGCTTCTTTGGGGTGGCCGGAGCCTCGGCGATCCTCGGCCCTTTTAATTGTCTCGCTACCGCCGGCAGCCCGGTAGAGCTCTGCTATCTTTGCCTTGGTCTCCGGGTCTTTAACGACAATCCAGCGTCGGCTGGTAATGTCTCCTCCAGACGGCGCCTGTTCCGCCAGCTCGATACAGCGGCGCAACAGTTCATCGGGAACGTCCCGGTCAAAGTCCAGCCGGCGGCGGACCGCCCGCGTCGTGCTCAATAGTTCGTCGGTTTGGTTAAGGTCAAAGGCCATGGAGCACCTCATTGTTGGTTGAATGGGGCATAAGTGGACAACAGCTCTGGAAGGGGCCGGATATAAGAGTTCCTTCCAACCCGCAAGTTCTCTAATGTAGCGTCAGTCCTTTGTTGGACTTTGATGCGGGAGGAGGCAGAGAAGGTGTTAGGCGAGCGGATGTGCTGCCGAAATAGTTATTCCCTGAGAGCAGCGCCGACGGTGTGCCACTCAGCCCCTTCCTCGCCCGGCTCGGGGAGGATGACGCCTTCTTCCATGAAGTGGGACGCTGGAATTTCGCCGATTCTTCCGGAAATTTCCGACAATGGAACACCGGCCACTTCGCTGAACGTGGCCTTCAATCCGTCAAGGATCTGGTGTTTTACTTCGGCGGACCTACCTGCCCGGTTGATGCCGTCGATAAAATAGGGAGCGCCATCCTCTGAACCGGCCTTGGAGGCGTCAAAGAACATCACGTGCACGAAGTGCCTGGGCGCCCCGGTTATCCCGCAGTGGACGTCCGTAAAGCCTTCGGCAATCTGAGCCTTGGCATCAGAGGGTATTGAGTTTTTGGGGATATGGCACTTGTAAAGCGGCATGAGGTTTTCCTCCTTGACGGACTAATTATAGGCTAATTGGGGTGGTCAGTGGCGGCCACTACGACTTCGTCAACGGCGCACCCGGTCGTTCGCCTCCACATGTCCTCAATGTCTTTCAAGAGTTGGGTTCTTAATTGGGATTCACATCCAGGCGGTATGGTGCCCATAACCAGAGAGGTCCTGGATGGTTCCCCGCCTTTGAATCCCGATCCCTCCGGCACCTCCGTGAAGGATACCCGCACAGATTCGGCAGGCTCTCCCAGCAGAGACGTACAGACGGCGACCGGTCCGGTGGTCAAGCCAGGGCGAAGGTCGGCTGCGATGACCCCTTCTTGGACGATGCATTCAAAATCTATCATAATTTCCTCAGTTCGGTCCCGGTCGAATTACCGAGGAAAGAATCCAGTCCCCTACTTCTCCAACTTTATAAACCGGCCGCCGATGAGCCACTCGGCGACGTAGAGGTTGCCCTGAGCGTCGACAGCCATGCCATGGGGGCTGTTGAACTTGCCGGCTTCCAGCATGGCCGTGGGCACCAAGTCGCCGGTGGCGTTGCGGTTGTTGGGCCAGCCGTCCACCGTGCATACCTGCTCGTTGTCGCCCAAGTAGCAGAGTAGGTTGTCGTCCTTGTCCAGCACCGCCAGGCGGGCTCGAAGCTCAGCCACCACCATCAAGTCTCCGTGGGTGACGAACCCGCTGGGGCTGGAGAGAAACTCCGAGCCGAAGACCCGGTTGAATCGGCCCTCAAGGTCGTAGACTTGTACCCGGTGGTTCGTTCGGTCAGCCACGTACAACTCTCCGTCGCTCCGGCGCCGGTCAATAAAGATACCGTGAGGACAAGCGAACCTGCCAGCCTGGCCTTCATCGCCGTTTATGCTGCTCAAGTATTCGCCAGCTGTGCTGAACCGGTGAATGTAGCTCTCGCCATAGCCGTCGGTGACCCAGATATCGCCGTTGCCACCATGACGCTTCTCGTTTACCGCCACGAAGGTGGGCGAATAATTGCCCTCTCGATAGATGGGCAGGTCCGGTTTGGGCAGTGTGGCTATTATTTCTCCGTTCAAAGTAGTCTTGATGACTTTGCCCGAGTAGGGGCCGGTGCTAGGCGGGTAATCATAGCCTAGCTGAAACTGACGCTTGCGACCGTTGTCCGCAATCCACAGGTACTCCGTTGCGCCCTCTTTTACCAACGTTATTCCGTGGGCGTCGGCCACCGACAGGTCCCACGTTCGGCGGACGCTACCGGCGCTGTCTAAGACCAGGATTGTGGAGTCGCCGGGATGATAGGTAATCACGTCCCCAGACTCGGTCACCACCACGCCGTGATGCGCCCAACCGTTCCTGGCGTTCTCGGAATCCGGTAGGGCGGCCCAATCTTCGTTCCACCCGTATGTGTTATCGCCAATGCCAACACGCATTTTCAACACCGCCTTAATATGGTCCTAGACTAATTTTCAGTCAGCGATCACCAAGCGGTAGCCCAAATCGCACTCTGTAAGCGAGCGGAGGTGGCCGTATCGGGCATCCCAGGCCCCAGACTTGAGGTCTTGCTCCAAATGCGCCACGCCACGGGCGGTAGCTTTCGGTGACAGTTGGGCCAGGCTGGAAATGCTAGCGCGTACTGAAGGGTCAAGGTATGCCTTGGGCCTCCGCCAATAGGCGCCAGCGAAACCGTCGGTGCAGTCGGACGGGATGGGCAAGGGCGTCACAGACCGAACTCTCAGGTGGGCTCCCACTTCCTCGACACCCGGCGCACCGACCTCCGCTGGTAACGATAATATTTCCGGGAAGTAATCGACCAACCAGAACTCGTGGCTCATTGCCGGTTCAAACAAGACGATGACCTGCTTTCTGGCTACCCGGCGCATTTCCGACAATCCGACAGCACAGTCGCTCCAATGATGAAGGGCAAAGGTGGCCAGCGCAGCGTCAAACGCACGGTCTGAGAAAGGCAACGCCTCCGCGACTGCCCGCACCGCTGGATGGGCACTGGCGGGACGTTGGTAGAGCATCTCCGAGGCCGGTTCTACGGCTACCATTTGGCGGTTAACCGGTTCATAGTTCCCGGTGCCGGCGCCCATGTTCACCACAGTTCGGGCGTCACCCAATGCCACGGAGATGGCCCGAGCAATGCGGGTGTCCGGTCTTCGCGCCCGAGCGTACCCAATACCGATAGCTTCGTAGACTTGCTTCATTCAACGTGACCCCGTGAGCTCGATCCCTTACCTCGATTCTTCACTAAGTGGGGCGTCGGGGAGTAGCAGAACGCCACGCGAGATTAGGGCGTCAAAATAACTTTGGTGTAGCCGTCGATTCGCTTGTCGAACTTTACGTAAGCGTCGGTGGCATCGTCCAGTGGCACGGTGTGGGAGACGACAAAGCCGGGTTTGGCCTTGCCTGCCACTATCATGTCGCGAAGGTAGGCATTATAGCGTTTCACGTTACATTGGCCGGTGCCCAGCCTCAGACCCTTCTCGAACAGCTTCCCAAAATTGATCGAAAGGGCGCCCTTCTTGGCATTCTCGTCCACTCCCCCCGGGTCTGTAGGCACGTACAGTCCGGGAATACCCAGTGCCCCCGTCGGGTTGACCACGTCGATTAACTGGTTCAGCACAATGTTAGGGACTTCTTCCTGCTCGCCGCCAGCTGCCGAAGAGCCTGCGGCGGCAGCCTGGTAGCCAACAGCGTCGATGGCCTTGTCCACGCCTTCGCCGCCTCGCCTGTCCTTGATTTGCTGGACCGGGTCGCCTTGGTCGAAGTTGATGGGAATGCCACCCAACTCGCTGGCTTTGTTCAGGCGTTCTTGAACGTGGTCGACCACGTAAATCTCGGCGGCGCCCCTTATTACGCAGCTATAGGCAGCCATGATCCCAACCGGACCGGCGCCGAAGACCGCCACGCTCTCGCCGGGGCTGACGTCGGCCAATACCGCGCCGTGATATCCCGTGGGGAAAATGTCGGCCAGCAAGGCGAAGTCAGACTCGAACTCGCCTCCGGGAGGCAAGGGCAGGCAGTTGAAGTCGGCGAAAGGCACCTGTAAATATTCGGCTTGGCCGCCGCCCCAAGGACCCATGGCGACGTACCCATAGGCTCCGCCAGCGAATCCCGGGTTCACCGTGGTACAGAAGCCGGTGAAGCCCCTTTGGCAGTTCTTGCAGAAACCACAGGCGACGTTGAAGGGCATAACCACCCGGTCGCCAACTTTCAAAGTTTTGACCGCTGGCCCAACTTCTTGGATTAGTCCCATGTTCTCGTGGCCGAAGACGATGCCGGGCTGGGCGGCGGTGCGGCCTTCGTACATGTGCAGGTCGGAGCCGCAGATGCAGGAAGAAGTAATTTTGACTATGACGTCGTTTGGGTGTTGTAGGGCCGGGTCGGGGACGTTCTCCACGGCGACTTCGAATGGGCCCTTGTAGACCACGGCTCTCATACTCTTTCTCCGGGCAGGCTGAGCCTGTCCAACAACAATTGGTGATAACTGATTTGGCTGAGCGAGGCTTTCTTGACGCGGCCCCGAAGGACCGCCGCCGCGTAAAAGACCTTCGACAAGCTCAGGATGAGCGGGATGATAGTAACGGACCTAGCCTGCGTTTACTGTTTCTGGTACACCTGTAGACGGTGGCGGTTAGTCTCCGTCACGTAGAGACGCCCAGCTCCATCCAGAGAGACGGAGACGGGCCCCCAAAAGTAGGACTCGGTCTGGGAGGAAATGTGGTAGGGACTGCTCAGGTGGTCCGGCAATTCCGGTATGAGATTCGAATTGTCCCGCTCCACTTTTTCTTCCGGGTTGGAGGCGAAATAGTCGGCGGCCCACTTTGAGATAGTGGCCTCGCCCCGCAAAAGAACATGGAACGAGCCGTCGACTCCCAGCACCTGCACCCGCTCATTGCCCCAGTCCGCAACGTAAATGAACCCATCGCCGTCCACGGCCACGCTGGAAGGCCGGTGGAACTGCCCTTCGCCTTCGCCGGACTCTCCGAAACTCGCGATGAAGCTGCCATCGCCGCTGAACTTTTGGATACGGTCATTGCGCCAGTCGGCTACGTAGACGTCCCCTTCGGAGTCAACAGCGAGGCCCCAGGGCATGTTGAATTCGCCATCGCCGCTACCCAACTGCCCCCAGCCAAGCAGGTACTTGCCGTCGCTGGTGAACTTCTGCACCCGGTGGTTGTGCTGGTCCACCACGTAAACGTTGTCGTTTTGGTCCAAGGCAATTCCAGCGGGACCGTTTAGCTGACCCTCGGCAGACCCTGGCGTGCCCCACTTTTCCAGAAATTTGCCCGAGTCATCGTAGATAGATACCCGATGGTTGTGCTCATCGGTAAGGAATAGCCGGTCTCTGGAGTCGAAGGCGATGGCAACCGGCCACACCATTTGGCCGTCGCCTTGGCCATAGCCGTAGCCGAACTCACCCAAGTATTCTTCGTCCAAGTTGCATATGCCCACCCGAACGGCAGAAGCCCGAGGCGGGTCGCAACGGTTCAAGACGAAAATACGCCCGTCTTTATGGACAGCCAAGTCGCAAGGATTAGCAAATCCACGGCCGTTTAAGCCGTTGTTAACGATGCCGATCGTCTTGACGTAGCCCATTTGCACGGTTTTAGTTCCGGCTTGGGTGGCCATTTAATAGCCTCCGCTACGTAGCCCGATTTTCGGGGCCCACTTTTCAAGATCTAATGTTACAAGATCTAATGTTAAACCAAGTTAGACCTACGCCAGTTGGAACTCCCTGCTGGAAGCAACCAATCTCAGCATATTGGCCACCCGTTGCTCGGATTCGTCTCCCGGCTGGTGGTCTTTCAGCTCCAGGTCCCCTTGCCTCTGAGCAAACCCCACCAGGGTAGCACGGGTAGCGTCAGAAACAGTAATGGGCCCTACCAAGTCCAGACACTGGTCGACCAAGTCGTCAGGGGTCAGCGTGTCGCTGTTGCCTGCAGACAGCCGATCAATGATGTCCCGCACGCCGGGGCTGGAGGTGTTGCCCATCTCCTGGGCCACGAAGTTGACGCGCTCGACAAGCGCTCCGCTGTCAATCCACTCGCTGCCCTCGTGCCAGCCTTCTACGGTGGGCGGCTGAAGTAGACCCTGACCCATGAAGAAGGACTGGTTGGTTACCTTCTCGATTCCCAATGTGGGCGATTGGTAGCTGCCTGCCAAGCGCATGGCCCCGACAATCAGCTCTACCGGACCCTTCACCCGCGCGTAACGGGCGCTCTCGGACTTGAAGTAATCAGAGTTGAACAACGTTCGCAGTACCGCTCGAATCTCGTAGCCGGAGTCGAAGTAGGCCTGCATCATCTCGGCGATGGCCTGCTCACCTTCTTCCGACACTTCGTCGGCGGCGAAGAATTGGAACAGTCGGGTTGTGATAAACAGTGCCGCCGCTTCTTGTTTGGCAATAATGTCGATGATGTCTTCGCCGTTGAAGTTGCCAGTCTCTCCCAGGAATGTCTTCTCCCCGTTGTCGTGGTCTTCCTCCCGGTATTGGAAGTGCCAAGCGATGCGGCTGTAGGGCCAGATTGAGTCCTTGTAGGCTCGGACGGCCATGTACTCGGCGTTGCCCAGAGTCCAACCGGTGAAGGCCCGAGAGCCTTCCTTGACGTCCTCTTCGGTATAGTTGCCGATGCCCATGGAGAATAGCTCCAGCAACTCGCGACCGAAGTTCTCGTTAATTGCGCCATTGTGGTTATCGGTGTTATCCAGCCAAAGCAGCATGGCCGGGTCCCTGGAAATTTCCAGCAATAGGTCACGGAAACTACCCAAGCCGTTGCGCCGGAACATTTCTACTTGATTCAGTTGGGACCTGGCCTGGTTAAGCTTGGTGTACCCGGTGGCCAGAAATCCGTGCCAGAAGAGAGCAATCTTCTCCTCAAGAGGGCACTGGGTGGAAATCATCCGGTACATCCAGTAGGCGCCGGAACTGGTCAAGTCCCTAAGCTCCGACTGCTCCGGATGATAGCGGCGTATGACATCGTCGGGCATGTTCTCGGCATCCGTGGGATGAAGCAAGTCTTCAACCACGGCCTCGTAACCCTTGTCCAGGTATTGCTCCAACTCCTGCCTGGTTGCGCCAAAGCCAGCGCGCCGGAGCAGGTGGGCCATCAACTCCGTGTTTTCTTTAGTTGCCGTGCTAGTCATATCGCCTCCGGTAGTTCCCGCGCTAATGAATTTGTGGCACCAAGTCCGTTCGTGGTGAGCCTGTCGAACCACCCTTACGCGAAAAAGCCCTTCGACAATCTCAGGGTGAGCGGATGAAACTCGTTGGGAAAAGAGCAACCCCTCCCCAGATTCTTCAGTCGCCCCTCAGCGTCGGGTCTCCTTCAGAATGACATCCTGTCAAGCCTAGCTTCGAATTAGGTCCAGGGCTTCGAATTGCCCGTTAACAATGGACGGGGCGTCCAGACCCAGGACCTGCTCCAGAATGGGCGTGTATGTGGAGCGGAAATCGTTGTTCGATTTCAGGTCGCCCTCGATCTGGTCCTCTTCTTTCAATGACGGGTACTCTCCGTACATTCCACCGTTGACGCCGCCGCCGATTAGAAACGCAACACCACCGGAGCCGTGGTCACAACCCGAGCCGTTGTCCTTGATGCGGCGTCCGAACTCGGAGAAAATCAGGATGGCCACTTCGTCCTCCCGTCCGTGCTCCTTCAAGTCGGCCGTGAAGTCGCCCACCGCTGAGGAAACCTGGCCCCACAACATGTTGTGAGTGGGAACTTCACCGGAGTGAGTATCGTAACTCGAGTGGACTGTGTAGAAGACGCGGGTGCCCAGGTCGGCAAAAAGCACTTGAGCCATGCTCTTCATGCTCTGAGCCAAGGCGTGGGGAGCGTACTCGATAGTGGAGGAGTACATCTCCGGCGCCGTTCGAAGCGTGTCCGCCCCCTTTAGGGCATCGCCGCCGGTCTGGCCCAAGTAGTCCATTACGGCGTCTTTGCCTTTCTCGGCGCCGTACATCATGGAAAAAGCTTCCAGCGTGTATTGCCGCAGCAGTTCGTCTTGAATGTCCGGGAACAGGCCGTAGGTTTCCAAGTCGCCAACCGAAGCTACGGGCACACCCCGGCAACCCAAAGCCCTGGGCAGGCCCCGGCCGAAATGGATTCCGGTTAGGACGTTTTCGCCCTTAGGGTCTAGGTCACGGATGGCCCGGCCCAGCCAGCCTTCGGCGCCGATGGCATCTGGCTCGGCCGTGTGCCAGATGTCCATGGAACGGAAGTGGGACCGGTTAGGATTGAAGTAGCCGATGCCGTTGATGATGGCTACTTTGTCCTCGTGCCAAAGCTGATCGATTTCGGGCATGTTGGGGTTGAAGCCCACATGGTCGTCAATGCGCAGCACTTGGTCGGCGGGGATGTTGACCACCGGCCTGGAATCGTAGTACAGCCCGTTGCTATACGGGACAAGTGTGTTCAGGTAGTCGTTGCCGCCGGTGAGTTGTATCACTACGAGGGACTTTTCTCGATTAGTTGTCGTCAAAACGTGCCTCCCTTACGTGCCAGCCTTAGATGGGATAAAAGCTATAAACGGGACATTGTCCGCATTAAGTCAAAATTCGGCTGTTAAATCTTTTTCACGCCTAAGAGTTACCCTTGTCGGCATATCAATGCCGTA
>MUCR01000020.1 GCA_002816455.1 SAR202 cluster bacterium Io17-Chloro-G4
ATTAATTGACTCTCCCGCTGTGCAAGTTCTGGGTAATCGCAATCGGAGTTTTATTAAACGGCAATTGTACTCCGGTCGCGCCCGTCTTCGACGGGCGAAATTGAATTGTATGTTGGTGGGGTTAACTTTCTTGGCCCGTCCAGGTCGGATAAAGGGAAACTCGCATACGGGGTTAACGAGATATGCCAAAACTCAGATGGTAAAGGGCGGACCGATAATCAACCGGGGTGCCATCCACGTAGGGGCGGTTCGCGAACCGCCCCTACAGGGTTCTGCTTAGTTGATATCAGCCTACACAGTAGGAGAATGTCTTCACCTCGGGTTAGTTAACCCGGTAGATCGACACGCCTTGGTTCTCAAACACCCTGCTTAGCAATCCGCTTTCCGCCAGCGCTGGGAATTTTTGCAGACCTTCTTGGCCGTAATAAATCTTCTCCAGCTCGCCCACCACCACGTACCTCACGTGGTACCGCTTCAACAAATCCTCGGTCCTTGACTGGTCCGTGGTGTCATACATTTCCTTTATGTGGCTGGCGCGGTCTCGTATCTCGAAATCGTAGGGGGCGCGCTGTTGTTTTTGATGCCATGGCCAGCCCAGCACCGTGGGTAAGCCCGTATAGTTGGCGATTCTTGAGGTCCAATGATATTGCTCGGCATGGGCTTCTAAAACTACAGGAGAGCCATCAACGTTGTCTTGCAGCCATCTGATTGCTTCTTGGTCCCACCTCAGTTCCAGAGGTTGGTCCCTTTCAAAATGCACTGCTTGGTCCAGATAGGCTGTCCCGTCCAGAGTTGCCGAGCGAACATTAAATCGGTCGTCCAACCTGCTCTTGGTCCCCAAGACCGTGTAAATCAGACTGGACCCGATGAGCAGAGCGACCACACCCACCCAAGCCCCCTTGGCCCAATTCCAGCGCCATCGGAACAATCCCTGGCTTCCCAATCGCCAGAGCATGTAAGCCGACACCAGGCTAAACAATACCCAGACCTCCAGGTAGTACTTGAACATGGTGTTCATGCGCCCGATGTCACCTTCGATGCGGATAAAATCAACTCCGATCGCGATGGCTAAACCCATGCCCAAAAGGGCCAAGGGCACTGCGGCGAACGGACGGTCGGCGCCGTTTTCTCTGAGTAGTGCCCAGGCAGAAGTGCCCGTGAGCACAAGGAAGACCAACAGCAGCACCACGGTCCAGTAGCCCGCGACCGCCAGCAACACCGCCAAAACAAACCCGGCGATCCAGATTCGGCGGAGCCACGGCAGATAATACTCTCCTCTCGCGGTTGGTGTTGCAGGGGACATGCCCATGATGGACCGGGGCAAGAAGCTTCGGGTCAGCGCTCCTAAGGTACGCCTGGAGTTGTAGACCAAGAACGTTGCGATGATAAACAGGAACAGACCGTGAATCCCTATGAAGCGTTCTATGGGCGTCTGCCATTTGGATGCGTCCAATCCGGTGTTGAAAGCTTCGTAGTTTTGGTGGAAGGGCAGGAAAGCGAGCAAGCTAACTATTATGACGCCGACTACCAACGCTGCCAGCAACGCTAATCTTGGGACCACTGGGCCCTTTTTGAAGTGGACGGCCATGGCAATCAGGCCGATGGTGAGCAACAAAAAGGATGGGTAGTCCCAGCTATTTATGACCCACAAGGCACCCAATGCCAGGGCCAATGCGGCTGAGGAAGTGACGATCCACAACCTGCCGTTATTGCTCAAGCCCACGACTAAATTCAAGCCCAAACCTATGACCAATAGAGCAAAGGGGATAGCCATCATGTGGGCATGGAGGTCGGCAAACAGAAAAGTAAAGAAAGGAAACTCGGTAATGTGAGATGAAAAATCGGCGAAGCCGGGTATCCGCTGAGGCACCCAGAAAGCCAACGGCGAAGGGTCGATATTTTCTTGGAAATCCAGCATCCGGCTGCTACGCCAAAAATCGAAAGCGGGGAAGGCGCGGCCATCGGCGAGCTTGTGCCAGGTATTTTGGGCGATCTGCACAACCCCGTCCAGGTTGCCAATCACTGCCGTGAACATGCCCGCCATCAACCCGGCGCCGATGGGTGTCCAAAGGGTCCGGCGCAGGATGCCCGCTTCGGGTTCTGAATCTAGGAACGACTCTCCAGCTTGGTCATTCGATACACTGGAAGCAGCCCCCGGCTCTGGAGTACCAGAAACCGCTGCAGTGGCAACGGCCGCACCTTGCGGGACGGCAGTTGGCGCCGTTCTCGCTCTCCGCACGCCCTCGGCCAGGTTGTAAACCAAGGTGTAGGCCCCGGTGACGGTTAAAGCGAAGAACAAGGGGACGCAGAGGTTGAACGCCGTAGTAGGCAAGATTCCGGTAATGCGGACTATCCCGCCAAGCACGAAGTAGCCGTAGTAATAGTAGTTTAGGTACCCGCCAGCAAACCATGGATCAAAGGGGGGCAGGGACGTTGAGCGGATGACGGAGTTGAAGTAGGCCAGTTCCATCGGCTTCTCGCCGCCCCGCCATGGATGCCACAGGTCAGGATTTGCCGCCCGGATGCCCACGAAAGCTAGGAAAGCCACCAAGAACAAGACCTCGCCGGCCAATAGCAACTTCCAATGTTGCTTCAGAAAATCTTTGATTTCCCTCCCATGGGTCAACAGCACGGCGGCTGATAGGAGCGCCATCACCACAAATCCCAAAACGACCGCGGACCTGGAAAATTCCATCCAGCCCAAACTTACCGATATCCAGGCCACGTAGCTAACACCCAGCAAGCCGAATATCCGGGCCAGAATGATGCCACGGTCGGGAAGCGGCCTAAATATAAACATGGACAACGGTAGCGCCGCCAAGTAGGCGAGCTCCACGGCTAGAAGCCAGGCAATCACCGGCAAAGTATTGGTCCAACTGTCCCGGCTGATTATCTTGGACCAAGTACCGCCCGATTGTTGGGTTACCAAGTCCTCATCTGAGAGCATCAGGCCCAGTTCCCGCTGATTTGTGTCATCTTGTTTGGGGTCACGGAGCTGGCCCCTATTCAAGAGCAACCTAAACAAATCTTCGGAGAGGCCATCCACGTTGCGAAACAGCAGAACCCTGGGATGGTCGTAGCCGACCACATTGTCGTCGGCATACCCCATGTTAAAGCTGATAGCCGCCTCTTCCTCAGGCACCAGTGGACTTAGCTTGGCTAAGCCCGCGCGGCCCAGGGGTTCGTCCCGGAACTCAAGCCCTGCTAAGCCGGGATACGATGTGAAGGTTCGTTCCAATTGGTAACCTAGCTCGCCTTGGAACAGTTGCTGGTAGTAGGCCGAACTAAAAGGGAAGCGCTCGGTATCCCTGACGGCGCTGCTATAGGGGCGGTGGCTGTAGAAGACCAGATATTCCGATTCCGCCAAGCGGGCAGCCAAGACGCTCATTTTTTCCAGAGTATCCGGCTCGTAAAGCGGGAACTGCCACACACGATAGGAGTAAAGGTCGGGCAGGAACTCGTCCCAGTGGTTGTCGCTGAGGATAGCCGTCCCTTTGGGCACGTTTTCGTTGATCCATTGGGATGCTTCCACCGCCGGATGCTCGTTGGCGTACACCCGCTGGAAGGCCAAGGAGTAGAAGACCGTGGCGGCCAAGACCAGTCCCACCAAGCCCACCGGCAGCCAGGCAAGGTTCCAGCGTAACGCCGGATTGGTCACCTTGGGACACCAAGACCACGTCGGCCCGGCACGCCAAAGAGCCACCACCGACGCCCAAACGCCCGCGTAGCCTAGACTTCCCCCCTTTGGTAAAGGGGGGCCAGGGGGGATTTCCTCGTTGCCAACCTCAACGTTTTCTTGCCAAGAATCCATCCCCCCGACAGACTTGCCCCATTCCGCCAACGATACCAACATCCTGGCTCCCATCAAAATGAGGAAAGGCATCAGTGGGAAAACGTATCGAAGGAACCGGACCTCAAAGCTCTCCAGCAACAAGAACGTGGGCACCACCCAGGCCAAAACCAGAAGGTCGGCCCTCAACGAAAAACGGCGCATGAAGGCGACAATCCCGGTAAATAGGAGACCCAGCCAGGCGACGATTCCCAAAGGAAAGCCCAGTCCCCATATAACGGATTGCTGGAATTGGTAAACGAAAGGCGCAGTGTCGATGTACTGGACAGTGAAAGGCCAGAGCCCGGCATTCCTGGCCATATTAGTTTGCGCCGTTAGGTCGCCGACAAAGCTGCCAAAGTCCAAGAAAGCGTATGGGGCGGACACGAAGAAGACGGCTACTGCGACCACGGCCGCCACGGCGGCGTGGCCTAAGATTCGCTGAATCACGTCTGAGGTAATGCTGGCCCACCGGCCATCCACCGCATCCAGCACCCGGTACCCGTAAGCCAATGCTAACGGAATCACCAATGGCAGAATATTGACTTTAGGCGCCAGCGCCAGACCTACCATGAGGCCCAACAACGCCGAGTCTCTGAGACGTTTTTTCTCCACCATCCGGAGCATGGCCCAGAAGCTGATTAGGGTAAACAGGACGGAGAAGGTTTCGGGCCGGTAAAAGTGGCTGTTCTGGATGTGAATCACTGCGAAGGCCATGAAGGCGGCGGCAAGCAGGCCCACTTTGTTGCTATACATGCGCCGGCCCAAGACAAAGACCATGAACACGGAGCCCATGTCGGCGATGGCGGATAGCGTCCTGCCGAGGTAGCGCATTTCCAAAGCGTCAATGTCGGTGAAGATTTCGATGATGGAACGGAAGAAGACCAAGACGTAGATAAGAATGCTGCCCAAGGGAAACCAGTGGGGGTTTAGAGGGCTGCGGTCGGAATCTAAAGCGGTCCCCAAGTCAGGAAGACCAGGCTCGGCGTCAGGTTGATCGGCCAGGTAGCCACACTGAGCATGGCCCGGCGCCTCTGTGAGCAGGTCGTACATACATCCAGAGCGCATGTAGATATCCCGCTCGTCGGGATGGAACCCGTAACCAGAGTCCCAGTTGGTGCCGTGTACGCGCAGGCCCATCCCCACCACCAGCAGCAATAGCAGCGGCAGGAAAACCCAAGGCAAGCGACCGTTAAGCGTTAGCCAGTGAGTCAATTAGGCACGTTAAGCTTCAAATTTTACCTGTTCGCTGGTGAGAGCCAGCGGAGTTGGAGTGAGGGGTGGCATAAGAAATCCCCCCTCGCCCATTTTACAAAACTGAGCTTGGGGGGATTAATCGCTTTGACTTCGGATTTAGCCGGTTCTTAGGTTATTTGGGGAACAATTCCCCCTCATGAATATACGGCCAGGCCAGCCACTCAGATGCCTTTATCGTTCATGAGGGCGCAAAGGTCGGCGGTGCGGCAAGAGTAGCCCCACTCGTTGTCGTACCATCCCATGACTTTGACCATGCGGTCTTCCATGACCATGGTGGACAATCCGTCGATTATGCAGCTGTGGGAGTTGCCCCGGAAGTCGGTGCTTACCAAGGGTTCATCGGTGTATTCCAAGATTCCCTTCATGCGGCCTTGGGCTGCTTCTTTGTAAGCCTGATTCACCGCTTCTACGGACGCGTCGGTTGACACTTGGGCAGTGAAATCGGTGATTGACCCCGTGGCCGTGGGAACTCGGAAGGCCATGCCATGGAGCTTGCCGTTCAGTTCCGGCAGCACCAACCCGACTGCCCTGGCGGCGCCGGTGCTGGTGGGTATGATATTCAAGGCAGCAGCACGGGCCCGGCGCAAGTCCGAGTGACGCTGGTCTAGGATGGCTTGGTCGTTGGTGTAGGAGTGGATTGTAGACATTAGGCCGTGATCTATGCCGAAGGAATCGTGAAGCACTTTCACCATGGTGGCAAAGCAGTTGGTGGTGCATGAAGCGTTGGAGATAATCGTGTGCTTGGCAGAGTCGTACAGATGGTCGTTGACTCCCAGCACCACGGTGAGGTCCTCTCCCTTAGCCGGCGCCGAAATTACGACCTTCTTGGCCCCGCCTTTCAGGTGGCCGGCGGCTTGGTCGGCATCGGTAAAAATACCGGTAGACTCGATAACCATGTCCACGCCCATCTCGGACCAAGGGATTTGAGCCGGGTCTCTCTCAGAAAACACGCGGATGGTTTTTCCGTCTACGACCAGGTCGCCGTTGTTAGCTTCCACGCTTCCTTGGTAATTGCCGTAGTTGGAGTCGTACTTAAAAAGGTGGGCGTTCGTCTTCGCATCGGTCAGGTCATTGACCGCAGCTACCTGCAGCTTATCCGGGTGCAGTTCGCCTATGGCTCGCACGACCAGGCGGCCAATTCTACCGAAACCGTTGACTCCGACTCGGGTCGTCATAGTCTACCTCCACACATATTCGTCAGGCTCCGCTGCCCCACCCAAAGCAATCAAATGCCTCTGGGATTAGCCGCTAACATGATAACCTCCAAGAGCGGCAAATTAAAGCTCTTGTTAGTTGTAATTCATCCGGCTAAGACCCATTAACCTGGCGCAATCACGAAGGATGTAGAAATTGATATGCGCCGCTTCCAGCGTAGTGTGCGTCCTTTCCCAACTCGGACTCTATCCGGAGCAAGCGGTTGTACTTGGCTACCCGTTCGGAGCGGGCCGGGGCGCCGGTCTTGATTTGCCGCACGTCCCAGCCAACCGCTAAGTCCGCTATTGTCGTGTCTTCAGTCTCGCCGGAGCGGTGGCTCATGACAGTGCCCCAGCCTGCCTCCCGGGCCAGATTGCAGGCAGCGAGCGTCTCACTTAGAGTGCCAATCTGGTTTGGCTTTAGCAGCACCGAATTGCTGGCCTTCTCGTCAACGCCCCGCTGGATCCGCTGAATATTGGTAACCAGCAGGTCGTCGCCGACCAACTGGACAGTGTCACCCAGGCGTCGGCACAACTCCTGCCAACCGTCCCAATCGTCTTCATCCAAACCGTCTTCAATGCTGAGAATCGGGTAATCCCGAGTCCATTGCTGGTACAAGTCCACCATTTCCTCGGAGGTCAGGGAAGCGCCTTCCCGTTCCAAGACGTACTTGCCCGATTCCTTGTCGAAGAGCTCGGAGGCAGCCACGTCCAAGCCTAAATAAATATCTTGACCGGGTTTGTATCCAGCCGTCTGGATTGCTTGGAGCACGAGTTGGATAGCGTCTTTGTTTGAAGGCAAGGACGGCGCAAAGCCGCCCTCGTCGCCCACATTCAGGTTTTGCCCTTCTGAGCGGAGCAAATTCTTGAGGCTTTGATAAATTTCCACCCCGGTCCTCAGGGCTTGGGAGAAGGTTTCTGCGCCCACCGGTAGGACCATAAATTCCTGGATATCGGTTGAATTTGAGGCGTGCTTTCCGCCATTTAGAATGTTGAACATGGGCACCGGCAAGCTCACCGGTCCGCCTCGGCACAGATGTCGCCACAATGACCCTTCGCCGTCTAAGGACGCGGCCGCCTGGGCCACGGCCATTGAGACCGCCAAGATGGCATTGGCTCCCAAATTGGTCTTTCCGGGGTCGCCGTCCAATTCGATGAGAAGGGTGTCGATCGCACCTTGATCAAAGGGCGACCGGCCTATTACGGCTGGAGCAATAACCTGGTCAACGTTGTTCACCGCAGTTAAAACCCCGTTGCCGCTGTACCGTGCGGGGTCTTTGTCTCGAAGTTCCAATGCCTCATAGGTGCCGGTGCTGGCGCCGGACGGGACAATGGCGTGAAAGGAGGTCCCATTGGATAGGCCAACTTGAGCCTCGACGGTTGGGTTTCCCCTGGAATCGAGGACCTCCCTGCCCGTAAGGCTGCTGATTGTCAACGCTCGGTTGCTGGCGGTCACTGAGAATTCGCCTCAGCTTTATCTCTGGCGGTGGCGGCGGCTACTGCCTTTTCCACAGCGTCCACCGGGTCTGACGCCGGTATGATTGAATCATCTATCGGTGTTCCGTCGCCGTTTAGGGAAAATTCCCAAGTCTTCAGGCCGACCACCGGTATACCGTCGCCCAAGGCGTGCCCGATTTCCGACAATGTGCCGAAGGCTCCTCCCACTGCAATCACCGCACGACCGGTATGCACCACAATGACGTTTCTGGCGTAGCCCATAGTGGTCACTATCGGGATGTCCACAAAGCTGTTGGCGTCTCTAGACCCCTTGCCGGGGAGAATCCCAATAGTCGTCCCACCTTCGGATTTAGCGCCACGGCAGACAGCCTCCATGATACCGCTGAGGCCTCCGCAAACCACCATTATCCCTCGTTTAGCCAGTTCCCGGCCCACAGCCTCGGCCAACTCCACATGCTCTTGATGGGGTGGGCTGCTGCTACCTATTACGGAAATGATCATGAATCTTTGCACCTATTGCCGGATATACTAACCGCCTGGGATTCTGCGTTTATCAATGTGTATATTATTAAATAGGCTCTTTGCATTGGGATACGACAGAGAGATAGTGTGAGTAGACGGACAATTATAGCAGAGCAAACGTTGAACCCAGGATACCGAACACAACCTTCAAAGGCACCAGGACCCAACTATGAAACAGGGAATTTCTAGGTCCCTGGGAGGATGGCGCGGCTCGCCGCTTCAATTGTGTCCAGCAGCGGGGACGGGTATACGCCGATCCAAAGCACGGCCGCCAGAGCGATGGCCAGCACGCTCACCAGCAGAATCGACGGAGACGCAGCCAGGCTCGCCCGGGGGATACCTTCCAGACCCACCAATTCTCCCGTAGCGGGCGATTCTGGAGGCGATTCTTGAGGAGCTGACTCGATATACATCTGTCGGATTACTTGGAGGTAGTAGTAAAGGGATATTAAGCTGCTGAATATCGCCAAGCCCGCCAGCCACAGGAATCCTGCCTCGGCGACGGCGGTGAACAGGTAGAACTTGATGGCAAAGCCAGCGAAAATGGGCAGCCCGCCCAAGGAGAACATGCCCATGGCGATGCATGCGGCCAAGAAGGGTCGCTCCTCGGCCAACCCCCCCATGTCGGATATCATCTCCTTTCCGCTTATGTTGAAGTAGGCGATTAAGGCAGCAAACACCACCAAGTTGGTGACGGAGTAGCCCACCAGATAGAGCATTATTCCGTTGGACGCCAGTTGCGAGTCTTGAGTGAGGGCGGCGACTCCCGCCAGGATAAAGCCAGCGTGGGCAATGCTGGAATAAGCCATCAGCCGCTTCACGTTCCGTTGAGCTAGCGCCACCAAATTCCCGACGACCATGGTCACGCCGGCCAAAACAGAAATGATGAGCTGCCACTGGTCCCAGCGGTCGATTGCAGGCACAAATCCCTCTGCGACCAGCCGCAAGAGCAGAGCAAAAGCGGCCGCCTTAGAGCCGATGGCCAGGTAGGCCGTCACCGGATAAGGCGCACCTTCGTAGGCATCCGGCGCCCAGGCGTGGAACGGCACCGCGGATATTTTGAACCCCAGGCCTACCAACAGCAAGGCGATTCCAACCCATAACGCCGGGCTAACTTCCAACGCGCCAACCAAGGCCAGGCTGATATCGTCGAACCGGGTGACGCCCAAGGTGCTGTAAATCATGCTGATGCCGTAGAGCATGATGGCCGAGGAGAAGGCCCCAATGATGATGTACTTAAGGCTGCCTTCGTTGGAGCGGGGACTTTTCCGAGCGTAGGCAACCAGCACATATAAACAGAAGCTGAGCAACTCCAAAGCGATGTATGCAGTGAGCAATTCCCGGGACTGGGCCATAACGTTCATGCCCAGGATGGAGAACAAGATCAGCGCGTAAAACTCGCCTTGATGGTCCAAGAACTGCTTAACGTAGTCTATGGACGTGAGGATTATGAAAATCCCCATCCCCATGAAGAATATCTTGAAGAACAGGGAATAGTCGTCGACGGCCAGCAGGCCGTCATAAAGCGACTCGTCCTCTCCCCAGAGCATCACCGCCGCCAGCACTATCAACCCCGAAAGACCCGCAACCGACAGCCAGGCCAGCAGGTGTTTTTTGTCTTCCGGGAGGAATAGGTCCACCGCTAAAACCAAAAACGCCAAGCCAGCCAAAGCGAACTCGGGCGTCAACAAATCTAGATTTTCAGTCAATCCAGTCATCTAGTTCCTGTGATTATGAGTAACCCCAGTTTCATCCGCTCGTCCTGAGCTTGTCGAAGGGCCTGGTTCGATCAGCTCACCACGAACGGATTAATCTAATCGGTGTTGCCAATTCTTGTGCAGATGTTCTACAACCCCGGCAATACGTCTACGCTAACGTTAATGACACGCATCATTGGCTCCGGCCAGACGCCTACGAAGATTAGAATAATCACGAAAGCCCCGCCGACGCCCTTTTCTATGAGACTGCCGTCGGTCAGGTGCTCCCACTGCTCGTCGGACTCTCCCAAGAATGTCCGGGCCAGCAGTCTAAGAATATAAACCGCCGTCAGGGCCGCGCCCACAACAGCCAAAATTGCCAATGGCAGATAAGTGCGGAATGTCCCGGTAAACACCATAAACTCCGCAATAAACCCGCTCAACCCCGGCAATCCCAACGAAGCAAGCCCCGCTATTGCGAAGAAGAAGGCAGTGACCCGCATCCGTTTGGACAATCCGTTTAAAACGTGGATGTCCCTGATGTGCGCCCGGTCATAAATCGCTCCTACCAATAGGAACATTAGAGCTGTCATTATGCCGTGGGAGAACATTTGCAGCACTGCGCCGCCGACGCCGATGCGGTCCAGTGTGGCGATACCCATCAGCACATAACCCATATGACTGACGCTGGAGTAGCCGATAACGTATTTCAGGTCGGTCTGGGACATGGCCGACACAGCTCCGTAGAGAACGTTAACGGTACCAAGGCTAATCAACACGGGCATCCAAGCATCGGCGCCATCGGGAAGCAGGGTCAATCCTACCCGGATGATGCCGTAAGCCCCCAGCTTCATCAGCACGCCGGCGTGGAGCATGCTCACGGCGGTAGGTGCGGCTACGTGGCCGTCCGGCGACCATGTGTGGAAGGGCCACAGACCAGCCAGTACGCCGAAACCGACCATGAACAGTGGGAATACCCAGTTCTGGAAGGTGGCGCTAAATTGGCCGCTCTCAGCCAAAGTGCCCAAACTCGTTAACGAAAAGTCAGGGACACCGGCGTCGCTGGCTTCGACGTAGACGGCGAGGATAGCAATCCACACCAAAATGCTGCCCGCAATCAGGTACAGCATAAGCTTCATTGCGCCGTATTCTTTGGTTCTTAAGAAGGTGCCGAAATCGGTGCTGCTGCCCCAGACCCCGATGAGCAGGTACATGGGCAGTACCGCCAGTTCGTAGAAGAAGAACAGGAAAAACAGATCCCGGACGGCGAACACGCCGAATACACCAGAACCCAAAGCCAATAGCAAAACGAAGAAGTCCCGGTTACGGTGCAAGATGGTCTGGGAGATTAGCACCCCACCGAACAGGACGATGCCGTTTAGCAAAATCAGCGGGGCGGATATGCCGTCAATCCCCAGAGACAAGTCTATGTTTAGAGGTTGGTCAATCCAATCGAAGGTACGCAGGAACTGGAACCCGCCTTCCCCATAGTCGTAGCGGGCAAAAATAATCAGGGATAGGACCAGGGATATCCCGGCCACCAAGATGGCCAAGTACCAAATGTCCTTGGGCCGGTCCTTGGGCATAAACATGATAAGGAGCGCACCCAATAACGGCACCAGAATCAGGATAAATAGCGCTGCTTCGTCGAAGTTGTTCATATACTACGTGGACCGGAACCACCAAAAGATACCGAGACCCACAAATCCCAACACCATGGCCAAGGTGTAGCTGTAAACATGTCCGGTTACGTGTAGGCGCAGCGTGTAACCCAGGCGGCGAACCGAGTTCGCTGGAGTATTTACCCCAATATCGTTCACCACGGCCCGGTCGAACCAGGCGATAATTCTTGAGAATACCAGCACGACTCGGTCAATCACCCACTGGTAAACCTCATCGAAGTAATACTTATTTTCCACAACTTTCAAGATAGGAGCGAAGGTTGCCTTTGCGTTATCCAGAGAAATCCGGCCTTTAAGATAAACCTGCCAAGCGAAAAGGAAGGACCCCACCGCCATGACGGCTGAGAGGATTCCCAGCCACCAAGTGAAACTAAACCCGTGTCTCTCGCCGAAAGAAACAAAGCTGCCTATCCCGTCGTAGTCGCCGGGCCAGTTGAAACTCAAGAAGCCGAAGCCAATCGCCAATACTGCCAGTAGCGCCATGGGCACGGCCATCAGCCACGGAGCATCATGCACCTGTTCCATGCCTTCTCGCAACTGGCCATAGAAGGCGATGAACATGGCTCGGGCCATGTATAAAGCGCTCATCAACGCAGTTAGCAAGGCGAACACGATGAATGCCACGTTCCGGTGGTCGTTCACCGCCGCCAAAATCTCGTCCTTGCTCCAGAAACCGGAAAGTATCGGTATTCCGCCCAAAGATATTGCGCCAATGGAAAATACCAAAGCGGTCAAGGGCATCACCTTCCGCAGCCCGCCCATGCGCTGAATGTCCTGCTCTTCGGTACTATGGAGCACGCTTCCGGCGCCCAAAAACAGCAACGCTTTGGCAAAACCGTGGGCCAGCAGGTGAAAAATTGCGGCAGTGTAGCCGAATGCCCCCAAAGAGAGCATCATCAAACCCAAGTGGCTAATGGTCGAATAGGCCAAGATTCGTTTCAGGTCGGTGGCAACTAAGGCGATGGTGGATGCCATAAGCGCGGTAACCAGTCCAACGATGACCACCACCACTAAGGGGTCGGCATCATAGGCGGAGAAAATCGGGAATGCGCGGGCCACCAGATAAACCCCGGCAACCACCATGGTTGCGGCGTGAATCAGGGCGCTCACCGGCGTGGGGCCCTCCATGGCATCGGGCAACCAAACGTGGAATGGCACTTGGGCCGACTTTCCCATTGCGCCTAGGAGCAGCAAGATGGCGGCGGCGGTGGTTACACCCTCACTCATCGCCCCAGTGCTGGCGGCTTCAAAGGCCTCGGACATGCTGAAGCTACCCACTTCTCGCCACAGTAGCAAGATCCCTATTAACAATCCCACATCACCTATGCGGGTAACAATAAATGCTTTCTTAGCCGCTTCCCTGGCCGACGGGCGCTCGTGCCAGAAGCCGATCAGCAGATAGGAGCAGATTCCCACCAACTCCCAGGCGACGTAGAGGAGCAGGAAATTATCGGCCAACACCAATGTCAGCATGGCGGCTGCGAAGAGGGAATGGACGGCGAAGTACCAACCGAAATTGGGGTCGCCTTTCATATAGCCCAAGGAGTAAACCTGGACCATTAAAGCCACGAAGGTGACCAAACCCAGCATTACCAGCGTCAGAGGATCAATTATGATGCCCCAGACCAACTCCAGGTCAGCCGCGTGGAACCATGAATGTTCGTAGACGCAAGTCAGGGATTCGGTGAACTCACTGGTGAAACAATCAGCCGTCCCATTGATTTCGGAGGCGGGCGAAGCGCCGAGGAAGGCGGTCAAGACCACCCAGAAAACCACGAAGCCGCCGCCGATTGCCAGAATTGATAGAATCGCGCCCTTGCCGGGTAGCCGCTCACCAAAAACGACGATAAGCGGAGCGGCGGCGAAGCAAAAAACGGGGATGAGCCACGCCCATTCCATTAGCAAGCCCGCCCAGACAAAGGCTGATAGCTGAGCGCTGATCGCCGATGGCTATTAATTACCATTTCATGATGTCAATTTCGTCCACGTTGACCGTGGAACGGTTGCGGTACATGCGTAAGATTATCGCCAGAGCCAAGCCCACCTCGGCTGCCGCAATGGTGATTATGAAAATTGCGATGATCTGACCGTCGAAGCGCACAAAGCTGCCTCGGCCTTCCAGGTGGGACGCGGCGGCTATCAAGTTGATATTTACCGCGTTCAGCATCAACTCGATGGACATTACAATTAGCACTGCGCTTCGCCGGGCCAGCACCCCGTACAGGCCGATGGCAAACAGACCGGCGCTTAGCAACTGGAAGTAAAACAGCGAGACCAAAGGTTAGCCTTCGTCCCTTCCGGTTCGAGCTATGATGATTGCCCCGATTAAGGCGACCAACAGCACCAGCGACGCTATTTCGAAGGGGATAGCCCATCGGGTGAACAATGAATTGGCTAAGTCGGTGAAGGCCGGGCTCTGGGCTTTGGTGTTATCCACGGAGTTGATCAGGAAGGATGGAATCAGCACTCCCAAAACGCCCATAGCAGCCAAGGCGGCCAGGGGCCATTGGCGGTTATCTGAAATCCGGGGGTACTCCGAGCCTCGGGTCAACATGATGGCGAAGAGCAGCACGATAATTACTGCTCCGCCGTAAATCAACACCTGCACTAGCGCCAAAAACTCGGCGAAGAGCACCAGGTAAACGCCTGCGACGGCAATCAAGGATAGGAGCAGGGCAAGGGCGGCGTGGACTACGTTTCGGGTCAAGACGACACCCAAGCCGCCACCCAGGGTTAGAACCGCCAATAATATAAACAAGAACCAGGACATGCTTACAGCACCCCAACAAATAATCCGCCCCGCAATGCGGAACGGATTATTAACTTGATCCTCATAGTTTGCCTGGGTTCACCCAATTACGCTGTCCCACGAACCAACAAAAAGCACCTCGAATTTGCCTATGTCTCCGCCCAAGTAGGATGACAGTCTAGGAACGGTGCTACAAGCTTTTTATCGCCAGAGATCAGTTGATGCCTAAAATTCTATAGACCCTAAGATGGCGCAACTGGCACAATCACAGTCCGGCGGATGGGCCTTCACTACCTCATTGACCCGAGTCTTGAGGCCGCTCTTCTTTTTCTTTTTTGAAAGCTTCTTTAGAAGTTTTTGGGCAAGCTTCTCGTTCTGTGCAGCCAGCTTTTGAGCGAATTTTTCCGAGCAGTCCTTGCAGGTGCAGGCCGCAGGATGTTTAGCCGACAAATTCAGCCGACGTTCGTCTTCTCTTCTTGGCATTTCCGAGTCCTAAGGTGGAAGGGTCCGGCTCTAAGTCCAGATTTACGCTTGCTCGAGTTCGGCGTTCTCCGGAGCAGGTTCCGGGTTATCGACGCCGTCCCCATTTTCTATCTCGTCTTCTTTTGCTTTTTTCGCCCTTTCGTTTGGAGGAATCCAGCCGGTCTTATCTTGAAAGTCTTGGCCCAATTCCAGCAAGGCCGGGAGGTCCATGCGAGCTGCGTTTCGAGCGAAGTTGCTTAACTCGTGCTCGTGAGTCATGGCGATGGCGTCAAAGTTACAAACCTCAACGCAAATCCCGCATAGTATACACCTGTTGAGGTTGATTTCGAAGCTATCGACGATTTTTCGCCGGTGGCTGTGCCCTTCTTCATGGGCCGGATTGTCCTTCATGGTGGCGGACATGCACAGCGTCGGGCAATTGCGGATGCACACCATGCAACCGGTGCAGTAGGGCTCATCAATTTTGCCGTCCCAGGTTAGACCCGGAAACCCCATAAACCGGTCTTTTACCGGGGTCGGCGTATCAACCCTTTTCCAAAAGGTCCCAGTTTGAGGGTATTGCTGCGTCACGGGTTGGCGTAAACCGTTCACCGTCGACACCAAGGTCACCCATAAACCTTTAAGGCTATTTATCATAGTTTCCCCTCAATTATGGGGTACTTCCATTTTCCAAAATGCTGTGAGGATAGCTTATTAATAAATTCATTGGCCCGTGGTAGTTCTCTGCTCCGTGGCCGCAGTTTGTGCTCGCAAAGCTTGCTGGCGAGCCCACACCTCGGCCACCTGGTTAGCTGGACCCACCATTTTCCTGAAAATTATAATGGCTACCGCCACTAAGCCGACAAGAGACATTATAGTTAATGTCCAGGCTGGCCAGTCATAAAACTGATAGATGGCGGTGATAACCACGGTCAGGAAGGATAGCGGCACCATAACCTTCCAAGCGAAGGCCATAAGTTGATCGATGCGGAGGCGGGGAAGGGTGCCGCGTATCCAGAAGATGACCAACACAACACCGTAGGCCTTAATCAAAAACCAGACTATACCCCAGTTGCCGGAGAGCCACGGGCCAGCCCAGCCGCCGATGAACAGTAATGCTACCAGGGCGGCGATGGCGAATGTGTTGATGTACTCGGCCAGGAAGAACACGGACCAGTGAGCGCCGCTGTACTCGATGAAGGGCCCGCCGACGATCTCTGACTCGGCGAAGTAAATATCAAAGGGCGTCCGGCCAACCTCGGCCAAACCGGCGATAAAAAATATCACCAATCCCAGAGGTTGAACCGCCAGGTATGGATAGCTGCTTTGCCCGTTAACGACTTCTCGAATGTCTAGAGACTCTGCCAACATGGCAACGGATACGACCACCATGATAATGGGAATTTCGTAACTAATAAGCTGGGCTGCGGCTCTCAGACCACCCAAGGTCCCGTACTTGTTGGCCGAACCCCACCCCGCCAGGACCAACCCCAGGATGCCAACCACGGCGAAAGCGATGATGTAGAAAAGGCCCAAATCCAGGTTCTTTACCACTGCGGCATGTGTGCCCGGAATGGTAACCCAAATCATGAAGGCGGAGATGACCACTATCAGGGGCGCCGCCCAGAAGACGGCCTTCTCCGAAGATGAGGGAACGATGTCCTCTTTTAGAATCAACTTGATGGAATCGGCAATGGGCTGCAGCAGGCCCATGGGACCGGTACGGGTTGGACCCAACCGCCGTTGCAGCCGTCCCAACACCTTGCGCTCCAGCCAGGTCAAGGAGAGCACGATCCCAGACAGCGCCCCAAACATGGCCATGAGGCCCAGCACGATCCAACCGAAATCAGCCAGACTAACTCCTAATATTGGGATCGAAAGCATCAACGGTCAACCTCTCCCAACACGATGTCCAAGGAGCCCAGAACCACCACCGAATCGGCCAACCAAATGCCTTTTAGCAGGTGTTTGATGGCGGAGAGATTACAAAAAGAAGGTGGCCGGATTTTAACCCTATAAGGTTTGTCGGTGCCGTCACTTACCAAGTAAACCCCGAAATCGCCCCTGGGGTTCTCCGCCCGCATGAACACCTCTCCTTTGGGTGGCCGGACCAGCCTGCGGCCCAGGGAAGAGGCGACGTTGCCTTCCGGCATCTGTTCTAAGGCCTGTTGGATTATCTTCAAGGATTCGTACATTTCTTGCACTCGGACGTAGTGGCGGTCCCAACTGTCGCCGTCCAAGCCCAGCGGTACGTCAAAATCAAAGCGGTCGTAAACCGAGTAAGGCATGGCTTTACGCAGGTCGTAGTTCACGCCGGAGGCCCGTAAGCAAGGGCCGGTGAACCCGAAGTCGATTGCATCCTCGGCGGACATGACCCCCACGTCCTTCAACCTGGCCAAAAATATCTCGTTGAAGGTTAAGAGCTTATCCGACTCTTCCACGTCTTCATGGATCAACGGCAACAGATCGGTCAGCAATTGGTTGAAGTTTTCCGGCAGGTCCTCTTTGAGGCCGCCGATGCGGAAGTAGTTGTGCATCATCCGCGCCCCGGAAACCGCCTCGAACAAGCTTTGTATACGCTCCCGGCCCCGGAAACAAAACATGGAAGGCGTCATCGCCCCGGCGTCCAGGCCCATGGTGGCGACGAACAATAGGTGGCTAGCGATGCGGTTGAGCTCGCATAAAATTACCCGGGCATACTCGGCCCGCTCCGGCACTTCCAGGCCCATGAGTTTTTCCACCGCCATGCAATAAGCCATCTCATTGTTAAAGTTGGCGATGTAGTCCATGCGGTCAAAGAGGGTGATAACTTGATTGTATTGCTCACCCTCGCATAGTTTCTCCGAGCCCCGGTGCAAGTAGCCGATGTGGGGCTCCAAATCCACGATCTTCTCGCCGTCAACCCAAAGGACCATGCGAAAAACGCCGTGGGTAGACGGATGCTGCGGACCCATGTTGAGCAGCATCTCCACGGGTTCTGCGCCGGCCACCGGGCTGGATGATTGTTGGGCTCGTTCTTCAGCCACTAACCGTTTCCTTAGCTATTTTCCGGAAGATTCTGAGGCACCGATTCGCCTGGGACGCCGAAGAAATTTATCTTCGGGTCGCCTACGGGAGCAACTTCGTTGCTAACCCATTTGTCGCCGTCAAAATAAAATCCAGCTTCTATCAGCACATCGTCCAATTCGCCCAAGTTGTCGCAGTCTTCCAGATACATGGCTACCTGAGACCGGAGCTCTTCCTTGGCAGCCTCCGCAGTGTCTCCGAAGCCGGTAATCACCAACTCGGCGCAGTATGCTTCAAATACTTTGCCGGAGCGGGATTCCTGAATCTGGTAGACAATCCGGCTCTTGTCCAGACTCTGGCTTAGGCCCTTTATCAATGAACGGGCAACGTCCTCGGCATCGTCGTACCGATAGTCGAAAGGCTCATTAGCCGACTGATTTTCCATTAGGCACCTATTTGGCGGGTGAGTCTACGAACTCCACCTATCACTCTATGAATTCCACCGGTCACTCTGTGAATTCCACCGGTCACTCTGTGAATTCCAACTGAACCTCGGTCTCTTCTTCAACGCCGGGAAACCCTGCTTGTGCCAGCGCCTGCTCCA
>MUCR01000021.1 GCA_002816455.1 SAR202 cluster bacterium Io17-Chloro-G4
CTTGGCGGGGCTTTTATCTAAGAATATTTCCCCATGAGCTTTACTAAATCCATATAATTACCAATTTTCTATGGATAGTTCATTAGGCGGAGACCCCCAACTACAAGCCAAAGCTCGGCAGGCAGCCCTCAGGTTCTTGTCATACCGGAATCGGAGCCAGGCCGAGGTGCGCCGCAAGCTGGCTGAGCGCTACCCCAGCGAGGTGGTGGAGCAGGTTATCGCCCGCCTAATAGAGCAGCGTTACTTGGACGACTTGGCTTTCGCCATCGAATGGCGGCGCCAAAGGGAACGGCGTCGTCCCCGTGGTCGAAGTGCGCTCCAACGGGAGTTACAAGGGCTTGGGGTGGAGCGGGAAGTTATTCAGGGGGCCTTGGAAGGTATAGAGGAGGCAGAAAACGCCTATCGGGCTGCCGATGCTATTTCCCGTCGCTTGGCGGGCAATGACTACGCGCTCTTCCGCCAGAAGGTCTGGGCCTTTTTGCAGCGCCGCGGATTTGACAATTCGGCTATCCGCAGCACCGTGGACCGGTACTGGAGCGAGCTAGCGGACTCTCTGGACTGCGGTGTAGACGCTGAAGCCAAAGATTAACAGGCCGAATATTCCAAAGAACGGTCCCATGATTTTCAGGGCGATCAGGAATGATCCGACGACAGATCCTCCGGTAATCCAGGCTAATCCGATTCCCCGCTTGCGGTTTACGGACCTGCTGATTAGCTCACCGGCAGCGTAACCTATTGCGATGCCGCCTATGGCGGGAAAGATCGGGAATATCCATATAAACAACGACCACAACAAGCCACCACCAATGGCTATGGCCACGGCGACGCCAACGGCCCGTGCGTAATAGGTGGGCTGAACGTCGAAAGTGGGCATTCGTACAGCCTTGCCGCACTCCCGGCACTTGATGCCCACCGCAGCTTGGACCATGCACTGAGTGCAAACGGCCTTACCGCAATCCCTGCAGTAGAGCATTGTTTCGACTCCGGGATGCCAATGACATCTGGGAGCCACTTCTCGTTCTTGTTGTTGGGACTGTTCCATAATCTCAGCCACTTAGGGCTTAGCCTTACCTCGCTTCGCCCGATTTAGTACTTTGTGGGACCCGGCGAACCCAGTCGGCCTTATCATCAACGTCCCGGTCACGGAACAGCCGGTTGAAAAGCACCTTCCCCTTGGGGAGCCCTTCGGGCAGCGGCGTCCAATTGGAGAATAACCGCTTTAGTGCCGTCAATGACACCAACCCCAGAGAAATGCAAGTTATAGCGGCAGGCTCCCCGGCTATAACGCTCCATACCGGCAACAAAGCCAGGGCAATCAATACCCATACGCCTGAACTGCGGGTTAAACTCCATCCGCCTATAGAAACTACGGCGAACCCCAGTAATAGGATGGGTGAGAGCCCGATAAGGGTCCCCGTCGCCACTGCCAAACCCCGGCCACCCTGGAACTTTAGGAAAATCGACCAGTTGTGGCCACCGACGGCCAATAGGGGAGGGCCAATCAAAACGGCCGATGAGCGGTCCCAGTCCAGCACGTATAGGGCGATCCAGACCGGAAGAGCGCCCTTTACCAGTATTTCCAAGACACCCAACGCTACCGCCCACTTCCGGCCCACATGGCGGAACAAATTCGTGCTGCCCACATTTCCGCTGCCGTAGCCGCGGATGTCCACGCCCTTTACGGTCCTCCCAATAATGTAGGCAGCCGGAATGGCGCCCACCAAGTAGGAGAGGATGTAAAGTGCGGCAACTTCCATTACTTAATAATATCAGCTAATTACTAATAACAGGCCTAGCCAAGATGCTAGGCTGGGTTTGAACGAGTGATAAATTCCGCGGCCTCTTCCAATTGCTCAACTGTAGATGGGGGTGGCCCAGCCGAGCCGGGAAGGGAGTCGTCGGCATTGCCCAACCCATGAAAATCGCTGCCTCCGCAGGGTATTAGGTCGTATTTATCAGCCAGGTTTCTCAATTGCTCGACCGTGTCGGCGTCAAATTTTGCGTAGTAAACTTCCATGCCCATTAGGCCCGCTTCTTTAAGGGCAGCGATGTTGGGTTCCAGTTCGTTCATGTAAGCCGGGTGGGCCAACACCGGCACGCCGCCAACCTTACGCAGCATCTCAACACCCTCGGTGGGGGTCATTTTAGGCCGCTCCGCATATGCAAGGCCGTTACGACCAAGATATTCCGGAAAGGCATCTTTTGGTTCCTTGCAATAGCCCTGTTCCACCATGGCCAATGCGATGTGAGGCCGGCCCACAGAACCGTCTCCCGCTATTTCCTGCACTCGCTCCCAACTCAATACGATGCCCAAGGTCGCCAGTTTCTCCACCATTTCCTTGGCCCGGTCCAAGCGGCCGGTGCGAAAACGCGTGAGAATCTCTTGAAATTCAATGTCGCCATATTGGATGAAGTAGCCGAGCATGTGGATTTCGTCGCCTGGGACGTCAGTGCTAAGTTCAATTCCCGGGATAATACGCAAGTCCGGGAAATTCTTTGCTTCCTCGTACGCCTCGGCCAAGCCCTCGGTGGAATCGTGGTCAGAAATGGATACTTGCTTCAGTCCTTGTTCCGCCACCAAGCGGACCAACTCGCTGGGCGAAAGACGCCCGTCTGAAGCCGTGGTATGGAGATGCAGATCAATTTCGCCAGCCATTTAACTAATCACCTTGTCCAAGCGTTCAATCGTCAATGCTTTTCCCGATTCTTTGTCCACGTCGATCAGGACCGAGTTCATTATCACCGGTCCGGTGGCTACAGTCAGCCTTTGGGGCATGCCGGTCAAGAACCGTTCCATGACCGGGCCGACCTCGCTGGCAATAACCGAGTCCAGAGGGCCGGTCATGCCCACATCTGTGATATAAGCCGTTCCTTGGGGCAGGACTCTCTTATCAACAGTGCCCACGTGGGTATGGGTACCCACTACGGCGCTGACCCGGCCATCCAAGTACCACCCCATGGCCTGCTTCTCCGAGGTGGCCTCGGCGTGGAAATCAACTATTATCACAGCGGGAGCGTCTGACGCGCGAGCGTCGGCTAAGATCTTATCGGAGGCACGAAAGGGGCAGTCAAGGGGAGGCATAAATACCCGTCCCATTAAGTTCACCACCATTACGTCCTGATGTATCAGCACTCCGCGGCCGGGAGCATCGGGGTAGTTGGCCGGGCGGATCAAAGGCAGGCCCTCTTCCGGACCTTTGTCCATGTATGGGATGATTTCCTTCTGGTCCCAGATGTGATTTCCGGAAGTCAGGACGTCAACCCCATGGTCCAGCAATTCGTAGGCAGTTTCCATGGTGAGACCGAACCCCCCGGCGGTATTCTCGCCATTGGCTATCACCAAGTCGATGCCGTGTTCCTGCCTAAGAGAAGGAACTATGCTCTGGATTGCGCGTCGACCCGGTTTGCCAATCACGTCCCCAATCATGAGTATCCGCAAGTGCTGCGCTCCTCAGCTATAAATATTAAGGTTAGAAGCCGGCAAGGAAAAAATTCGCCTAAGAAATCAGAAGGGGACCCATGCCCCGGTTAACCCGGTCCTGGGTCCCCTTCCTTGATTACGAGCTATATAACTGATTGCGGTTCGCCGTAATTCCTCTCGCCGGACGAGGCGGAGCGTCCCATGGCTATAGCGAACTTTTGGCGTAATGGCTCGTGTTATCGGGCGTACTCTATGTTGCGGGACTCTCGTATAACCGTAACCTTGATCTGCCCCGGGAACACCAGGTCTTCTTCGACTTTCTTGGCGATATCCCTAGCCAAGGAGGCCGCCTGTACGTCCGTCAGGTCTTCCGGTTTGACCATTACCCGAACTTCCCGGCCTGCTTGAATGGCAAATACGCGCTCAACGCCACCGAAACTGATCGCTACATTTTCCAAGTCTTTCAGGCGCTTGACGTATAGCTCCAATGACTCTTTGCGGGCACCAGGCCGGGAGGCGCTGATGGCATCCGCTGAAGCTACCATGAAGGACTCAATTGTCTCATGCTCGTCGCTATGATGCTCCAGGATACCCCGGTACGAGCTGTAATTGATTCCGTGCTTCTTGGCCAATTCCGCACCGATCTCGGCATGCGGTCCGGAAACCTCGTGGGTGAGCGCCTTACCAACGTCGTGGAGCAACCCCCCGACCTTGGCTACCTGGATATTGGCTCCGGCTTCGGCAGCCAACATTCCAGATAGGAGCGCTACTTCTATCGAGTGCTTGAGCACGTTCTCGCCGTAGCTGTAACGGTACTTTAGTCGCCCTAGCAACCTAATGAGTTCCGAGTCCAGCCCGCTAATGCCAACATCAAAGGTGGCCTGTTCGCCGGCTTTCCAGATCGTTTGCTCAATCTCGGTTTGGGCTCTGACAACCATGTCCTCGATCCGCGCTGGCTGGATGCGACCGTCGGCGATTAGCTTTTGAAGGCTAAGCTTGGCCACTTCCCGCCTCACGGGGTCGAAGCAAGATATAGTCACAACTTCCGGCGTGTCGTCAATGATCACGTCCACACCGGTCAAAGATTCCAGGGTACGAATGTTTCGCCCTTCGCGGCCAATGAGACGGCCTTTCATCTCATCGTTGGGTAAGGAAACAACAGCGGTAGTTACTTCTGAAACAACGTCGGTAGCTAGCCTATTAATCGCCGTGGTGATAATTCGCCTGGCGCTCTCGTCAGCTTTGATCTTATGTTCTTCTTCCAGGTCGTAGAATCGCTTCTGCAACTCGTGCTGGGCTTCTTCCTCACCCTGCTTTACCACTATCTGGCGCGCTTCGACTACACTAAGACCGGCGATCCCCTCCAAAGCTTGCCTTTGGTTTGCCTTCAACTCTTCGGCTTCTTCAATGGCTACTTGAACCTGAGCTTCTTTTTCGGCAAGTGTGCGCTGCTGCTCTTCTTGGGCCTCGATTTTCTGCTCCAATTGCTCTTCCCGTTGGTCGTGCCTTCGCTCCAAACGGTTGAGCTCTTGCCGTTGCTCCTTAATTTCTTGCTCGGCAACGGTGCGTTGATTCAAGGCTTCTTCCTGCGCAGACAGCAGGAGTTTTCGCTTTTCTTCCTCAGCCTTGGTGACTATGTTTCTGGCTACCTCTTCTGCGTTTTGTTTCTGGGTTTCCTCTGCTGCTTTCTTGTTAGAATCCCCTTTACCCGCTAGGGCGGCTAGGAATTTAAGTATGAAATTCACGGTGTTACCGTTCCTTTTCCGCCTAGATTGGCCCAATCTGAAGGGCCGAAATCATGTTACTATCCTAACCATGTGCCTCACCACTGTCAAGGAGATTCTATGTATCAGGCGCCAGGGAATTTTCTAGAATACTTGGGTTTTTAGGCACAAAATGGGTGAATTTTGGTCCAAAGTGCTTGGGGATTCGCTCATTGATCATTGCACAATGGTTCTCATCATCACAACCTGAAGCCGTTTTGACAATTCGAGCTAGCAACGCGCCAGCGGATCGATCCCAAGATTCGCGAGCAATACAAATTAGTATCGAATAATTTAAGATTATCTCCGGAGCGCAGCCATTATCCTCTTGAGGCCATAGTCGTCCTGAACTATAATAGAGTGGGTACGTCCTGAAGACGCCGATTAAGAATCACTGGGCATTCCTTGCACGAAACCAAGCACGGCGAATAAAGTTTTGATTACACAACCAACCGGTCACCAGCAACAGGTGGTATCACATGGCCAATAGAGACTACTACGAGGTGTTAGGGATATCCAAGTCCGACACGGACGAGGATATTCGCAGGGCCTTCCGCAAGAAAGCGATGGAGTACCACCCGGACCGGAACAAGAATGCCGATGCCGAAGCCAAGTTTAAAGAGATAAACGAGGCGTACCAAGTCCTGTCCGACACTAATAAACGTGCCCAATATGACCGATTTGGAGCAGCGGGTGTCGGTTCCAACGGCGGGTTCGATAGGCCCTTCGAAGGGTTCGATGTTTTTGGCGGATTCGGAGACATATTCGATTCCTTCTTCGGAGATTCCACGGGGAGGCGCACCAGAGAAGCTCAAAGGGGCAGCGATATCCAGCAGCGCGTGGTGCTCGGATTTGAGGAAGCCGTCTTCGGCGCAGAGCGGGAAGTGGAAATCAACCGTTTGGAGAAGTGCCAAAGATGCTCCGGGCAGGGCAATGAGCCGGGGACACCAATTAACACCTGCGCCACCTGCCGGGGTAACGGCCAAGTGCGTCGTGCTCAGCGCAGCGTATTTGGTCAGTTCACCCAGGTCACCACCTGTACCACCTGCCAGGGCAGGGGCAAGACGGTTGTTACTTCTTGCACAACTTGTCAGGGCGGCGGGCTGGAGCGGCGCCAGCGCAAGATATCCGTGCGCATTCCAGCCGGTGTTGAAGCCGGGATGCAAGTTCGCCTATCTGGCGAAGGCGAGTCCGGTCAGGACGGCGGCGGCGCGGGAAACCTGTACGTCTATGTCGACGTTAGTGCCCACGAGTTCTTCCAGCGCGACGAGAACGATTTGATTTACGAGTTGCCCATTAACTATGCCGAGGCGGTCTTGGGCACCGAAAAAGAAGTTCCAACCTTAGATAGCAATGAGCCTCTCAAGACTCTGAAAATCCCTCAGGGCACGCAGCACGGCGCCGAGTTCCGGATTCGTGGCAAAGGAATCCCACATCTGCACTCGAACCGCCGTGGAGACCTCCGTGTGGTGGTGGACCTGCAAGTGCCTCGGTCTTTGAATAATGACCAGCGCCAGGCACTGGAAGCTTTCGCACAGACGTTAAATACAGGAATTGGTTCTCAAGGTGCGGGCACCGATAATTTGGGCCCCGAACCCGCCAGCACAAGTCAAAATGGCGATACCGGCTCCGATCTGAATCACGACGACGACAAGGGATTTATTGACCGCATAAAAGAGGCTCTGGGTTAGGCGTTCAGTTCTCGACAGCGCTGGCAATTGCGGACTTCTCAGGGCCTCTGGCGACATTGGCGTGCCTCTGGGATAAATGCAGGACCATTTTCGAAGCAACACCGGGAGACCCGCCTCCCGGTGTTTTTTTGACCGCATTTCCTAAATAACCCGACGTGCAAGATTTTGGTGACCGGATTCGGATTGTCACTGCAACGGCAATTGGGCTCCGCTCACGCCCGTCTTCGACGGTCGAAATTAAAGTGTGGTTAGCCTTTTTGACAAGTCTAGTTGGGATTCCGGGAGAACTTGCGCACAAGGTTAACTAGGCGAATTACGAGGTGAGAGCTCACGTGGCCTGGCAAGAACTCAGCATAGCTGTACCTCACGAGTTCGTAGAGCCGATATCTTATTTGTTCAGCCGTTATGGACGCGGTCTAAGCATGGAGCCCGACGGACCTGACCGGATCATGTTGCGGACCTACCTGCTCGATTCCTCCAGGCAACGGATGGCCCGGATAGACGTGGGCGTCAAGCTGGTATCATCCCTCTCCAATATGGGCGATTTAGTTATTCGGGAAGTGTTGGACGAAGACTGGCAAAACGCTTGGAAGTCCCACTTCAATCTACTGAGAATCGGTGATCGTCTGGTTATCAAACCCACCTGGATTGATTACGCACCGCAACCCGAAGTCGTAAATAAAGAGGTGGTGATAGAAATTGATCCGGGCATGGCATTCGGAACCGGCTATCATCCCACCACCTATACCTGTCTGGAAGCGCTGGAGCAGCATGTCTTTGATGGCGCTTCGGTCCTAGACTTAGGGACGGGATCGGGAATCTTAGCCATCGCAGCTGTCCGCTTGGGCGCCCGCAAGGTTGTGGCCGTGGACACGGATCCGCAAGCCATTAAAGCGGCCAGGCAGAACTTCCGGCGCACCAAAACCGGTAAAACGGTCACCCTCATACAAGGCAGTCTGCCTCACGCCACCGTGGGTCAGAAACAATTCGACCTTGCGGTGGCCAACATCTCCGCCAGGGCCGTGTGTGACCGAGCGCAATTCATCGTCTCATCGCTAAAGGATACGGGAATATTAGTCGCCTCGGGGATGATGCGAGATCAGTCCCAGCAAGTGTTTGACACCTTGGGTGAGATGGGATGTTCCGTAATACAAGAATGGTCTCGGGAGGATTGGGTCACGGTCGCGTTCCGTCCACCTCAAGATTAAGGTCTCAACGCGCCGCAAAGGGGAAGGCGATACCAGCCGGTCTGTGCAGAATCTGCACCTTGTGGACAGCCTGTCTTAACGCCGTTAAGCCGACCGGGAGCCTCGAATATCCCTAGTACCGTGATATACTCTACTCTGTTCTCCGTGCCTGGGGTTAGCGGCTGGGCCGTGTCCCAGAGTCTCTCATAGATCGGCCTCAATTTCCGTCACCGCAGAAAGATATGGAGCAGATAGAACTAAAGCGTTTCGAAGAAACTGGGAAGCTGGGCTCCGGCGCGGACTATGAAGTCCGATCAGCCATTGACCTGGAAACCGGATTGCAGGTAGTACTGAAACGGCCGATGCCTCAGATGATTACCAGGCAAATGCATTGGTCCACCGAGGCGCGCACCGATCGGGTCCTTCAGGTCCGCCAGAACATGAGCAAAAGAGTTCCCGGCTTGGTGCCCGTCTTGGGCTACACAGAGATGGCAAACCACGACGACTTTTTTGGCGATGCGTTAGGCCAAGAGTACCGGGTCACGGTGGAAGAGCGCGCTTCTGGTATTCCCCTCTACGTCGGCGACCCTAGGGCCAAGATAACCGGCGTTCCCGTGGGGGCCGCCCAGAACCTTTTCGCCTTGTTCCCATTAGCAGAAGGGGTCTATGAAGAAGCTCATCCGATACACCGGCAATTGCTGGATGTGCAGGAAATTTTCTTGGAGTCTGGGTACATCCTTTTCGACCTGGGACCCCAAAACATCTTCTTCCAGCCAGGCAGCGGGAAAATCACCGTTATAGACTGTGCGGCATTAGTGGATCAGAACGGCGAGCAGGACCCAAGGGGTAGACCTCCTAAGGACATCCACGACTTCTACCTAGAGGTCCTCAAGTATTATTCCACCCCATCCACGCCTCCCACCGAGGTCGGCGGTTACCGCGATGGCTACGGGCTGCGCCCCGTGATAAATTTCCAGCAGGAACTAGATGAAATGACGCGAAATTACGGCTCAATTGGGGATTTGGAATCCTCGAGTGAGGCTTGCCGGGACTCAGCATTGAATCTTATAGACAACGTTCGCCAGCGGGCATACGCCAATATGGACGCATTTCGCCGGGATTTAATGGCACATTTGGATGCCGTGGTGAAGAGAAA
This sequence comes from SAR202 cluster bacterium Io17-Chloro-G4, assembly GCA_002816455.1. Taxonomy (GTDB): domain Bacteria; phylum Chloroflexota; class Dehalococcoidia; order Lucifugimonadales; family UBA3495; genus UBA1141. The sequence continues at coordinate 9,219 of MUCR01000021.1, forward strand.
CGCCGAGCTGCGCGATATTGAGGAATCCAGGCAGGCGTGGAATGAGGCCTTGGGTTGGTTCCGAGATGACTACTGGCGGCGATTCATGTTTAATCCAGACACAGAATTCGCCGGTTTCGGCCAAAAATAAACTCTAGAAAACCAGAGTGCATCTGGTAGTTCATGATGCCATACCTTAATTGTCGGTATTATCTATTGATTACATTGAGAAGATATAAATGCTTTCCAGTAAAGTAGCCACCTTGCAAGACAATACGGCTCACGGTGACGACAGTTACCTAAGCCGGGATTTGGGAGACAACGCTTTCCTTGACGTGGTAATGGACGGAGTCACCGGCCACGGCGGACAGGAAGCTAGCCGCACGTTAAAAGAAGCCCTTGCCGAGGCGACTATCACGTCTATTCAAGACGTAGAAGGTGTCTTGCAAGGCGTAAACAAGGAGTTTTATCAAATAGGCGGTGGGCGATTTTTGCTGACCACTGTGTCTGCCGCATTATTCACTGATGGCAAGCTTGAAGTCATCGGAGCCGGTGATAGCCCCATCTTCGTCGTTGGCCCGGACTCGTATCAACAACTGGCCGGGCGTATCGGAGGATTCCTGCACGTTGGGGTCGCCCGAGCCGTCGGCGCCGGCCCGGAGCTGAACGGTCTTGCCCGGTCCGAGATGGAAGGGCAACCGGGGTCCCGTTTGGTGCTAGCAACCGACGGCATAAGCGACAACATACTGATTGAAGACTTGGCGGATCTGGTAAGGCAGGCCGCATCACCGGAAGAAGCAGCCACCAACATTAACCAAACCATCGAACAGTATCTCGAGGAAGGCCGGATGCCCGAGAGGCTGGGACGGCGTTTCCGGCACGACGACCGGACCGCCATTTTTCGGTTCTTCGACCCCTAAAGCGGATAATACCCAGCAGGAAATGAAGTTCGTTCGTCAGGTGTTTGCCTCAAGACTTGGCCTAATCCGCTGACCGGCCCCTTGTAGCAAATTTGGTAAATTGCTAAAATGCAGCCGCTCGCCTTCTTTGTGTTAACCGCTTAACACAGATTGATGAACCGCCCCATACAGAAATGTTGCCTGCCCATGTCTGACCTCCTTGATTAATTATGGGGCGCCTGATTGTTTGTAAAGCGATCGCGTAGGAGTATATTTACGGGTACCGGTTGAAAAAGGAGCTTTAACAGTGGGAAAAATTAACGTCGCTATCATCGGCGTGGGGAACTGCGCATCCTCTTTGGTTCAGGGAATTCACAAATACGTGGAAGTTCCCGAAAATGAGGATGTACCGGGGCTCATGCACACCAAGATAGGCGACTATCGGATAGAGGACATAGAGGTCGTAGCTGCCTTCGACGTTGACGAAAATAAGGTGGGCAAGGACCTATCAGAAGCCATCTTCACCAAGCCCAACAACACCCTAAAATTTGCCGAAGTACCCAAGCTGGGCGTAACCATCGAGCGTGGTATGACCCACGACAGCATTGGCAAATACTTGGCCCCGGTGGTCAAGAAATCCCCCCATCCCACGGCCAATATCGTGGGAATTCTCCAAGAGCGCGAAGTGGATGTGGTCATCAACTATCTGCCCGTAGGAAGCGAGGACGCCACGAAATGGTACGTTGAGCAAATTCTGAACGCCGGCTGCGGTATGGTTAACTGCATCCCCGTATTTTTGGCCAAAGAAGAATATTGGCGGGGCCGCTTTGAGGAAAAAAATCTGCCAATCATTGGCGACGATATCAAGTCTCAGGTGGGGGCAACGATCCTGCACCGGGTTCTCACTCGGTTATTCGAAGACCGGGGGGCAGAAATCGAAAACACCTACCAATTGAACTTTGGCGGGAATACCGACTTCCTCAATATGCTCGAACGGGAACGTTTGGTTTCCAAGAAGATCTCTAAGACCGGGGCAGTAACGTCCCAAATGGAAGAGCAAATCGACCCGGATAACATCCACGTCGGTCCCAGCGACCACGTTCCGTGGCTCAATGACCGAAAGTGGTGCTACGTGCGCTTGGAAGGCACCGTTTTCGGCGGCGCGCCCGTTAGCTTGGAATGTAAACTGGAAGTCTGGGATAGCCCCAACTCGGCCGGTGTGGTAGTGGACGCAATACGCTGCGCCAAACTGGCATTAGACCGGGGAATCGGCGGTGCAATAACCGGGCCCAGCGCCTACTTCATGAAGTCTCCGCCGGTGCAATATACAGATGACGTGGCCCGGGAAATGGTTGAGGAATTTATCGCAGGTCCGGAAGCTTAAATGGCTTGGCGCCAAATATGGGCCCGGCTATTAGCCGCGGAGTGACTGCGTGAAAATCGCAATGGTGTGTCCATACGATTTCACCTGGCCAGGTGGGGTAACCGCCCATGTTACGCAATTGGCCCAAGAGTTGGGAAAGTTGGGTCATGAGGTGCAGGTCTTGGCTCCCCACTCTCCCGCTCGTGAAATCCCTGACATTGAGCAATTCATTCCGTTGGGCCGCTCTGTGCCCTTGCCCAGCGGGGGGTCCATCGCCAGGGTAAGCCTGTCATGGTGGCTACTCCCCAAGGTGCGCGATCTGCTGCGCCGGGAAGAGTTTGACATCGTCCACCTTCACGAACCGATGGCTCCAATCTTGCCGCTGTGCGTATTGGAGTTCTCCAAGTCGGTGAACATCGGCACTTTCCACGCCTCCTACCCACACCAGCGCCTCTACACCTTCACCCACCCAATAATTAAGCGATGGCATAAGCGACTCCACGGCGGCATTGCAGTATCTCCCGCCGCCCGGAGATACGTTAACAAAGCATTCCCGGCTGATTACAAAATCATCCCCAATGGGATCGATGTAGACCACTTTGCCAACCACCCCCAGCCATTCCCCCAGTTCAAAGACGGCAAAACCAACATTCTTTTCGTTGGACGTCTGGAAAAGCGTAAAGGGCTCAAGTACCTGCTTGAAGCCTACAGCAGGCTCAAGTGGGACCTGCCGGACATTCGCCTATTGGTGGTTGGACCGGGGCAGCCGGACCGGGACTCATACAAAATTCTTGGCGCACGCAGCTTACAGGACGTGGAGTTTGTGGGCAGGGTTTCCTACGACGACCTAGCCCGTTACTACGCCACAGCAGACATCTACTGTACACCGGCAACCGGCACCGAAAGCTTCGGCATTGTTTTGCTGGAAGCGATGGCTTCCGGCAAGCCGGTTGTAGCATCGGAAATAGAGGGCTATAAGGGTATTTTGACCCACGACCAAGAGGGTTTGCTCTTTCCGCCTAAAGACGCCCAAGCCCTGTGCGACGCACTGTCCTTGCTAATCAAAAATCCCGATATAGCCCGGCGTATGGGCGCCAGCGGACGTCACACCGTGGAGAAATACCGCTGGTCCGTGGTCGCTTCCCAAGTAGCTGAATACTACGAACAATGCTTGGAACAATGCTTGAGCTCCACTAATGGCCTTACCGGGACGCGAGCAATTTAGGTCGGCGATACTCCGGTACGTTGAGTTCCCCGGAGCGCGCTTCCTGCGGGCTTTGAGGTTCACGCCCAACGCAATTACTCTCCTCGGCTTTGCTGTGACCGTGGCGGCGGCCTGCTTAGTGGGCTTTGGCTGGCTGCTTGCCGGAGGAATCGTCTTCCTGTCGGGAAGCGCTCTAGACCTGATGGACGGCGCCCTAGCCCGCCTCACCGGCGCCGATAGTCCCTTTGGCGCTTTGTTGGACTCGGTGTTTGACCGGTTGGGCGAAGCCGCCATATTCCTCGGCATCGCAGTCTATGCCGTCAGGGGAGACTTCAGCGACGATTACCAGTTATTTTTCGTCATAGTTGTTCTCCTAGCCCTGATTTTCTCGCAAGTCGTCAGCTACCTGCGGGCAAGGGGAGAAGGACTGGGCGTTTTTACCCGCGCCGGGATCATGACCCGGCCGGAAAGAGTAGTGCTCATTGGCATCGGACTGCTGGCAGACCAGATAGAGTGGTTCCTTTTGGCCATCGCCGTTGTGTCCTGCGTTACGCTGCTTCAACGAATGTTCACCATCCGGGCCATGCTGGACAAAAACGGCTAACCGGCATTCTCCAATCAAATCTGGTATGCTAGCCGAACATTGATTCTGGAGCGGTACATGGTCTTGAATCCCCGGTTCTTGATAACGGAGCCTGGCCAATGACACAGCAACCGCTAATCTCCGATCAGGACAAAGTGCAACTGAAACGTACCTTTCGCAAGGATCTGACGAAGGACGTACACCTGCGCTTGTTTACTCAGAGGCCTTCTCCGGTGTCCATACCGGGAAGAGAGTGCCGCTACTGCGCCCAAACCCAACAGCTCATGGAAGAATTGTCGAACTTGTCGCCGAAACTGCACTTCGAAACCATCGATTTTTACAAGGAAAGCCAGCTCGCCAAGGACCATGCGGTGTCCCGTATACCTGCCATCGAGTTGGGCGGAGATGAGTCGTCGAGGTTGAAATTCTACGGCATCCCATCGGGTCATCAGTTGGCCGTGGTGGTTGAAGACATCAAGACAATCTCCCGAGGAGTGAGCCCTCTGACCATGGATAGCCGCAGAAAGCTGAGGCAGGTGAACAAGCCGGTCCACATTCAAGTGTTCGTCACGCCGACGGATACCTATTGTCCCGGCCAAGCCAGGCTCGCCCATGCATTCGCACTGGAGTCACCGCAAATCACCGCCGATGTGGTGGAGATGCAGGAGTTCCCGGTGCTGGCCCAGAAATACAATATTCGCTCCGTGCCCCTGACCATTATCAACGAGTACACCAGATTAGACGGGGTCGCCGGGGAACCCCAGTTGCTGGAAAAAGTACTTGAGGTCGGGGCGGCTGAGCCAGCTGGTAGTAGTTAGAAACCCGCTAATACTGGCGAACTGGCTTCCGGTCGAATCATCAACAAATTGGCACAGGAGAAGGTAGCTTGCCCAAAGAGCTTAATGGAGACATGAACGGCCAAGGACTCCGTGTGGCTGTGGTGGTGGCAAGATTCAACGAAGTAATAACCCGTCAGCTTCTCACCGGAGCGCTGGAAACTCTGACCAGGCACGGCGTGCGGGACGACGACATCTCCGTGGCATGGGTGGCCGGCTCTTTCGAGTTGCCGGTGGTAGCCAAATCTATGGCAAAAACCGGCAGGTACGATTCAATAATCTGCCTAGGGGCGGTGATTCGTGGCGAAACCGGCCATTACGAAATGGTGGCCGGGAATGCAACCAGCGGCATCGGCTCTGTGAGCTTGGAAACGGGAATCCCCACCGTTTTCGGGGTTCTGACCACGGAGACCATGGAACAAGCCATTAACCGATCCGGCGGGAAATCTGGAAACGTGGGCAGCAACTCAGCGGCCACAGCCATTGAGACAGCGCGGCTGATTCAGGCGATAAATACGGGGTAGATAGCGCTTAACCTGGAGTCCTTAATGCAATTCGGCGTTACTATTCCCAACAACTGGGGAGTGGAGGACCCTAAAGAAGTCTTGGCCCTGGGTCCTTTGGCCGAGGAACTTGGTTACGACTCCCTGTGGGTCATGGACCACCTCTTTAATACCGGCTACATCCGGGAAAGGCTTGAAGACAGGCCCTATTACCACCCTATGTCCACCCTTTCATACCTTGCAGCTACAACTTCCCGGGTTTTGTTGGGGACGTCGGTATTGGTCTTGCCATATCACAATCCTGTGGAACTGGCCAAGTACGCAGCCACGCTGGACCAGATCTCCGGCGGCAGGGTGATGTTGGGCGTGGGTGTGGGAGCGATGACCGAAGAGTTCGAAGCGCTGGGTATTCCTATGCGCCAGAGAGGTTCGTTGACCGACGAATGCATTGCGGTAATGAAGGAGCTTTGGACCAACGCCAACCCCAGCTACCACAGCAGCCGTTGGAACTTTGATAACCTGCTATTCTCGCCCAAGCCGGTGCAGAAGCCTCATATCCCATTGTGGATTGGCGGCTCCAGTCCTGGAGCCTTGCGCCGGGCCGCCGTTGTGGGCGACGGTTGGCACCCCACCGGTCTGTCTCCCGAGGATTTCATCCTTGGCGCTCGGGACATTGGCGAGCAGGCGGCAGAGGCAGGCAGGGACCCCGGCGCCATCACCATGTCAATGCGCGTGGAGGTGGAAGTCCACGGAAGGCCTTCCAGCGCCAGGGCTGCAAGCCGGGCCCGAATGCCGGGGGACGACCCCGGGCAGATGATAGCCACTCTGGAAGCCTACCAAAGCGCGGGCGTTGAGCATGCGGTGTTGGCGCTAAATTCCGGCGACATTTCGTCAATCAAGATTTTGATGGAACGTATCGCCCAGGACGTGATCCCCCACTTTAGGTAGCCAAAGATAGGAATGGAATTCCGCATGAAGGGCTTGTGCTAACCGCAATTTGGAGATGCTAACACAGCTAAGAGCTTTGCCGTTCTTGCTCCGCAACGAATTCGTTAATCGACGCCCAATCTTGGCGCAAAATCACGAGTTCCCCTTGGTCGACCTCAGAACGTCCGTAATGGAACGTCTGAAAGGCGTCGATTATTCGGGCCATGGGGTCTCGGGGTAGCAGCGCCCGCATTGCGCTCTGATGCTGCTTGGGCGTCTCCCACGCCCATCGGGGCCGGCCCAGTTTTTCGGCAACGTCCAAGAACCGGTGATAAAACTCCCTGGCGTTGGCTGGCTCAGATGATTTCGTTCCTCTTCCACCGCTGACCGAAGAGAAACTGTTCCACCAGCCCTCCAGCAGGTCGCTGAGATCCCGGTTGGCTCGGCTCCAGCTGAATAGGGATCCCTGGTTTCCTCAACTTGGTTAGGCCTTCGCAAATGCCTCCTGAACCGGAATACCCGGTATAGGATATATGCGGCGAGACCGACCAACAGGGCAAATGCCAGCCCCTTTAATGCCCCCAGTAAATAGTTAGGCGGACCGTCGTCTGTCCTTGCGTTCTCAAGTTGCTCATGAAAATCGCTTAGTCTTTGCTGGGCTAGTTCTAGGCTGCTTAGGTCGCCTCCGCCAAACCATCCCGAGATCATATTCGCGAGACTGACTAACACACTGGCCAAGCCACCGAGCACCAGAAGCACTGGTTTTAGCACCCAGAGACCGACCTCGCCTATGGATCTCATCGTGGTTCCCGTCAAGTCGTCAAGACCGCCCATGCCCAAGGCTCCGATCAGCAAAGCCAGCAATATTACCCCACCCACACTAACGCCAATAGGCATCCACCAGCCGGCCGCCATTTCTTGGGTCTCACTGATCGCCGAAGAAAAACGGGCCAGCGACAGACCGGTTAGGCCGACGGCGAAGAAACCCACTGCCAAGTAAGGATTGACGATGTCTTGGTCGCTTACCGCATCAGCTACTACGGCGACGAACAGGGCAACCAACCCCCAGCGAAATGAGCCCCGTAGGCTTTCTAGAGTTATCTCATCGTAGGCGATGGTTGCTCCCCGCCACCACAGGCTGACCATGAACAGTACGCTGATGGTCAGCGCCACCGCTGTGCGGGTGTCTCCATCTATCAACTCGCTGAGAGAACCCGGGCCGGGGCCTGTGTGCAGGTAAGAGAGAATCAGCAGGAAAACTAAGCTGACGGCCAGACCAATCACGCCCCGGACGCTTCGAGTATACGGCAATGACTGAACCCATATGGACACGAAGTAGGAAGACAAAAGGGCAAAGAAGACCAGCCATATCGGCAGCCTGGACTCGGCTAACTGAATGGCCGCAGCGGCTACGGAAATGGCGAAAAAAAACGCGCAGGACTCGAGAATCAAGCCAACGCTGGTAACGGCGCTAGCTCGCCAGAACTGGCTCATCGTCCTCCAAGACGTCTAGAACGTCGCCAACGACATAAATTTGTGCGCCGGGCAATTCCATTGACGGTCGGCCGTCTCCGGCGTAAAGAACCAGCACCTGATAGCCTTGTCCTTTCATCTCCCTGACTTCTTGGGCCAAGGAGTTGGTCACTATAGAGGTTACTAGTACGACGGTAGAGCCCGGCGGAAGTGATTTCCTCTCGTCCTTGAGCAGGTTGGGCAATGAGGTCACTGCGTAGGGACCAGCCATAGCCAACGCTTCGAGCACTATTGTTATCTGGGATGGTGATGCGCCAAGGGGCACACTGATGTATTTCGCCGAGTATGTGGTCACGGCATTGCTGACTAAGCCAAAAGAGTAACCGCGCTGTGCGGCATAGCTGGCCACCTAAGCCGCCACCGTTACGCCGCGCTCGAACAAGCGCCGGTTGCTGGTTTCCCACGGTTGCTCGCTGGTTGTGGCATTGAGCGCCACCAGCACGTTTAACGAAACCACCGGCTCGAATATCTTGGTTTGAAGACGGGAGGACCGCGCCGTAGCCTTCCAATCTATGTGCTTCATTGGGTCGGTGGATTGGTATTCCCGCTGGCCGGTGAACCGGGTTGTGTCTCGGAACAATGGCCGCTTTCCCCTCCCTTCGCCCAACGGGTACTCGGAAGGAAGATTTAATTGATCCAAGTCTACTACTCGAGGGTATACCAGTACGTGTTCCGTGCCGCTGAAAAGGGCCTCTCCCATACCGAAACCGAAAATATCGCCGCTGCGGACTCGCACTGGGCCGATTCTGTGGTAGCCCCTGGTGGAGCAAATGAGATCGTATTTCCAGGTGACTTGCTGAAATGGCAGCAAGGAGGTTGTGATGGTATGCTGGCGCGTTCCTTCGATGGTGTTTGACCGAAGGTTGGCGCCGGGCAATCCCAATCCTTCGGGAAAGGAGTCATGTATGTCAACCCATATCAGCGGCAATACCTTGTCGTTGCGCAAGCTCACCGAGTATTCCAAAGTATCGCCAATGAAAGCACGGCGCCGGTTGAGGGAGCGGGCGTGGCTGACTCGGCGAAATGCGAAGCGGTCCCAAATCTTGGTGGCCAACCAGATTAGCACGACCAAGGAGCCCACAATCAGCAGCAAGCCCTCGCTGGTTAACAGACCTATTAGTATCAACAGCCCACTAACCAAAATCCACATGTCGTTCAGCATAAGTC
>MUCR01000022.1 GCA_002816455.1 SAR202 cluster bacterium Io17-Chloro-G4
CCGTCTTTTTGGGACAAATCAGTAGCCGACGAGCCAAAGATGAACTTGTCACCCGGAAATTCTTCGACGAACACCTAAAATAAACACCGCCAACTCCGGAGGCCAGATGGTTAGAATAGCGCTTGACCTGGAAAAATCCGCCGACCTATCGATTCTTGGCGCTACCGGTTGGCGAATAGCGTCCGGCTTGGTCCCGGGCGAGCCGAATCAAGGATTGGTCGCGGAGCTAAGAGCAGTGGATGCGCGTCTGCCCGATTATGACGATTCCTCGTGGGAAAAGGACGGGGACATCCAAGAACGCCGCTCCGTTGGATTCACCTTCGCTTGGTACCGGCTCAACATAACAATCCCCGACCAGATCAAAGGCCAGGATGTGGCGGGCAAACGGGTCTGGTTTGAGACCAATGTGGACAATTATGGCGAAGTCTACATCGACGGACAAATCGACCGAGAAAAATGGGTGATAACCGGCAACAACACCCCAAAACGGATATTGATTGAGAACGAAGCTGTTCCCGGCACCAAGCACACCATTGCAATCATGGTGTGCAACGCTCCGTTCGGAGAGCCGGTGGGCACCATCTTCATCCGCTACGCCACGCTGGCAATCGAATAAGAGAGCTAAGCGCCGATTGCTGGAAGCTGATAGCTATTTTCTGAGGTACTGATGGCTCCACAGTCCTTTGCTGGCAAAACCAACGCTCCTGACTTCCCCACGGGGCTTCAGTGGGTCAACACGGCAGCACCGTTGACCATGGCTCAGTTGAGAGGCAAGTTGGTGGTGCTGGATTTTTGGACCTACTGTTGAGTGAACTGCCTGCATATTTTTCCGCAGTTGCGGAAACTGGAAAAAAAGTTCTCCAACGAGTTGGCCGTCGTCGGAGTTCACTCCGCCAAGTTTCCCAACGAGAAGGACGCCGACAACTTGGTCAAGGCCGTCCAGCGCTATGAGTTGGAGCACCCGGTAATTAACGACGCAGACTTCCAGGTATGGCAGCAATATGCCTGCCGTGCTTGGCCCACCCTGATGTTTATCGATCCCCAGGGTAAAGTTATCGGAAAACATGAGGGAGAGCTGCCTTACGAGGATTTCGATAACCTACTCAGCCAAATGGTAGCCGAGTTCGACACTGAAGGTCTGCTGGACCATAAGGCGCTAAACCTTGTGCCGGATCGTCGTCAGGATACTGCCCTGATGTTCCCGGGCAAGGTGGTGGCCGACGCAGCCAGCGACCGCCTGTACATTTCCGATTCCAACCACAACCGCATAGTTATCACATCGCTAAACGGCGTCGTCAAAGAGGTGGCCGGCTGCGGCGACGAGGGCTTCGCCGACGGAGGTTTCGCCAATGCTGCTATTGATCATCCCCAGGGCATGGTTTTAGTAGAGGATATCCTCTACGTCGCCGATGCCGAAAATCACGCCATCCGCAAACTCGACTTGGCCGCGAAGACCGTGGAAACCATCGCTGGCACCGGAGAGCAGGGATTCAATAGAGAAGGAAGAGAACCGGGCCGGACCATGCCGCTGAGTTCTCCTTGGGACCTGGCGTTTCACGAGGGCACGCTTTACATCGCCATGGCCGGTATCCATCAACTATGGTCGTTGGACCTGTCCGACGGTACGGTAGGGCCATATGCTGGCACCGGTGGGGAATCGATTACCGACGGCTTTTTGGCGGCTGCTACTCTAGCCCAGCCCAGCGGCATCACCACCGACGGGCAGAAGCTCTACTTCGCCGACAGCGAGACCAGTTCCATTCGCGGCGCAGACTTAGACCCGGCGGGAAAAGTTAGAACCGTCGTAGGTTTAGACCTTTTTGTCTTCGGAGACGTGGACGGAACGACCCATAATGTGCGTCTACAGCACCCCATAGGCATCACCCACTTCGACGGCACGCTCTACGTCGCCGACACCTATAACCACAAGATAAAAAAGGTGCTGCCGGTCACACGAGGAGCATTTACTTTATTGGGCACCGGCGCTTCTGGTCACCTGGACGGGCCGGGAAACCAAGCCCAATTCTGTGAACCCAGCGGTCTGAGCATCGCTGACGGCAAGATCTACATCGCCGACACCAACAACCACGCCATCCGCGTGGCCGACCTAGACGGGTCTGAAGTCACCACGCTGGAGATAACGGGGTTGTGAACGCGTTAACTTTCCTCGTCCACGCCCTGGCTAATCACGAAAATCCGGTCTAAGCGGGCCAGGTCCTGCTCCACGCTGGTAGTGGCGTCTGGGAAGTGCTGCTTGGCCATCTCCTCCACTGCCGGTACCTGTTCCGGGTCCAACTCCAGCAGAATAGTCGCTTGCTTTTTGACCTTTGCTGGTGCTTGAAAAAGCAGCCGGCTTATCAGTTCAAGGCCAGCCTCTCCGCCGTCCAGAGCAGCTTTCGGTTCCCATTGAATCTCCGGTTGCAGAGTGGGTATTCGGGACGTAGGTATGTAGGGAAGGTTGCCGATTATCAAGTCCACCGGTTCCTCTAGCGGTTCCAACAGGTCCCCTTTACCCAAAGTAATTCTGTCAGCCAAGTTATGAGCCCGGATGTTGTATGCCGCCACGTCCAATACGGAATCGGCGAAGTCGAAAGCGTAGATTCGGGCAGCCGGGAGGTGCATTGCCAAGTTGATGGCGATGGCGCCGGAGCCGGTCCCTACGTCGGCGATTACCAGTTCGGTGGTATCCATCCCCATCAAAGCCATGAAGAGGGCATGTTCCACCAAACTTTCTGTCTCAGGCCGAGGGATCAGGACATCGGAATTTACCAGCAAGTTGATCCCGTAGAATTCTTGGATCCCCAGAATGTAAGCCAACGGCTCTCGGGTCAGCCGCCGCTCCACCGTGGCGGCCAGTTCCTGTTCCTGCTGGGGCGGCACTTCGTTCTCTTGATTGGAGAAGATGTCCTGCCGGGGCATGCGCATCTGGCTCATCACCATGACTTCAGCTTCCAGGCGTGAGTCAGGGATTCCGGCGGCGTCGAGGACCCGGTGCGTGTTCTGGATGACTTGGCGGAGGGTTGGCATGGCCGTATTCTAGAAGGTTAATTAGGCCGGGTTAGGCCAGTCCGGCCTCTAGCAGCTTGGTTTGCTCCCAGGTGGTGAGCTGGTCGATTATGGAGTCCAGACCGCCGTCCATGATTTTCGGCATGTCGTGGAAGCTGGAGTTAATGCGGTGGTCGGTTATGCGGTCTTGGGGATAGTTATAAGTCCTAATTTTTTCGGAACGTTCGGCTGCCCCGACTTGGGAGCGGCGGTCCTGCGAAATTTCGGCATCATGACGCACCTGCTCTGCCTCAAGAATTTTGGCTCGAAGCATGGCCATAGCCCGGGTTTTGTTCTTGAATTGGGACCGTTCGTCTTGGCATACCACGGTTAATCCCGTGGGCTCATACACGATTCGAACTGCGGTCGCAACTTTGTTTACATTCTGCCCGCCGTGGCCCCCGGAATGAAAAATATCAATGCGCAGGTCCTCGGGGCTAATCTTGACTTCCACCTCATCGGCTTCCGGAAGGACAGCGACGGTGGCTGTGGAAGTATGAATTCTGCCCTGGGTTTCCGTGTCCGGCACCCTCTGTACCCGGTGCACGCCCCGTTCGTACTTGAGACGGCTAAATGCCCCCTTTCCTTGGATCTCAAAGACGATCTTGTTGAACCCGCCCTGCTCAGATGGGCTGGTGTCCATAACATCTACTTTCCAGTTTTGAATTTGAGCGTAGCGGGTGTAGGACCGGTACAAGTCGCTGGCGAATAGGGAAGCTTCGGCGCCTCCTGTGCCAGCTCTTATCTCAACGATGACGCTTTTGTCGTCGTTGGGGTCTTTGGGCAGCAGCGCAAATTTCAGTTCCTCGTTGAGTTCGGTCAGCTTGTCTTCAACTTCTGAAAGTTCTTCCCGGGCCATCTGGGTCAATTCCTGGTCGGTTTCCTCCCGCAGCAACTCCTCCAGGCTACCTCGCTCTTGGGTTAGAGCCTGGTGCCGCCGGGATATCTCCACCAATCCGTCTAAAGAAGCCCGCTCTTTGGCCAACTCCTGAATTTGCTCAAAATCGACGGCAATCTCAGGCCGGGCCATGGACTCTTCAATTTCCTGGTAGCGTTGAAGGACCGGTTCTAATTTGTCGAATACTGAGATCATGGAAGTTCGGGGAAAATGCTCCTATAAAGGATTCACCAATGGAATAACAGGTGCCGGGTTAAATCAATTTAATGCCCTATTAGTTTATCCCAATCTTTATGGCCGAACAAGACGAACGATGCCGCACCGTATCTAGATTTGGCGGCTGATCCCCGGTGGGCGCTATATTGGGCGCTGTCCCCAGTGCAAGGCCACGGTGCCCATGCCCATGCGCTGGAATCCAACGTTCACCAATCCGATTTCTTGGAACATTTCGGCCAGACGGTCTGCTTCCAGGAAATAGTCCACCGATTGAGGCAGATAGGTGTAGGCCGACCGGTTGCCAGCGATTATATATCCCATTAACGGGACCAAGCGGTGAAAGCAGAAACGAAATAGACTGGATTTAATGCCGTCCGCCATTGGGGAAAGATCCAGCGTCGTAATGCGGCCGCCGGGCTTGACTACTCTCACCATCTCGGCCAAAGCGCCTTTCAGGTCCGTCATGTTGCGGAGGCTGAATCCTGCAGTGGCGCAAGCGAAAGAGCCGTCGGGGAAAGGCAGGCGAAGGGCGTCACCCAGCATCATTGTGGTTTTCGCCGATAGTCCTTGACCTCGGGCTTTTGCATGGCCCAGAGTTATCATTTCCGGCAAAAGGTCCAGTCCAACGGAGTGGTCGATTTCCGGTTGGCGGGATAGGGCCCGGGCCAAATCGCCAGTGCCGGTGGCGATATCCAAGGAGATTCCCTGGAGGCCTTTGGCGGTGAGCCGTGCTGTGTGCCGTTTCCACCGCCGATGCTGGCCAAAGGTCATCAGGTCGTTCATCAGGTCGTAGCGTCTGGCTATTCGGGCAAATAGGCCAGCAACGTACTCTTGCTTCGCATCGCCCTTCAACTCCGCCATAGGGTCAAGCTAGCATCATCCTCATAGGTTGGAGGGTCCGGTTAAAGGGATTGAACAGCAGGCCCAACTCTTCCAATGTGACCACTCCCAGCAATGCCTCATCATCGGGCTCTCCAAGAATCACCGGCGTGTGGGTTTCTCCTTGCGGCAGCACCAAGTAGCATTCAGAAATTCCACGCTCAACGGTAGTGCCATCCGCCAGGGTAAATGTCATTTCCCGCTTGGCACTCAGACCAATCGTCTCCCAAACTTTAAAGGGCACCAAAGAGTATGTGGCTCCGCTATCGATAAGAAAATTAACTTCCGTGTCGATGTTTGAAGGCCCCCGGACGGTTCCGTTTACATACGTAATAGCCATCAGGATTCTTTATCCTCGTATCGGAACTCCTCGGGCAGAGCTTCATCCAAGTCAAGGGCGACGATGATCCGGCTCACTATGAATCTAACGATGTCATCCACGCTTTGTGGTTTCAAGTAAAAGGCTGGCTCCGGCGGGAGAATCACGGCGCCCATCCGGCTCAAGGTCAACATGTTTTCCAGATGTGTGCTGTTGAGTGGTGTCTCCCGGGGCACCAGCACTAATCTTCGCCTTTCTTTCAGGCATACATCCGCTGCCCGGTGTACCAGGTGGCTGGTGATTCCGTGGGCGATGGAAGCAATCGTGTTCATGCTGGCGGGAACGACCACCATCGCCTTCGTTGGATGGGTGCCGCTGGCTATGGGCGCCCGCATGTCGTTAGCGGAATAAAAATTAAAATTGGGGTTTTCTTGCCATTCCACCAGAGTCTCGTTGAACGGTACGCCCAATTCGTCTTCCCAGACAAGGCGCGCGCTGTTGGAACACACGACAGTGGTGGCGACGTTTCGCCTCAGCAGTTCATCCACTGTATTCATAGCCAGGACAGACCCGCTGGCGCCAGTAATGCCAACTATCACAGACATAGGCTTATCAAAGGGCTAGGGCCAGAATAGTGAAAACTAACAGCAACATTGAGATGACGCTGTTGTATTTAAAGAAAGGCGAGCTGAGCTTGGACAGGTTGCTCGCTTTAACCAACGTATTTTCGAATGCTAATAAAGATATGGCGATGGCCCAGCCAATAAAGTAGTAAACGCCCAAGTCCAACCAAAGTCCAACTCCTAGCAGGGCGGCCGCAGCGCACAGGTGCATGAACTTCGTGACCCACAACGCCGCTGAGATCCCGAATTTTTTGGGTAGGGAGTGGACTCCATATTGTTTGTCAAACTCGTAGTCGGCGCAACCGTAGACTACGTCGAACCCACCCGCCCAAGTTGCCACGGCGAAAGATAACAGGGCGGCCTCCGGGTCCAGCCGTCCCGTGACCCCAATCCAAGCGGCGGAGGGTGCGATACCCAAAGCCCATCCAAGAAAGAAATGGCAACCCCAGGTGAAGTACTTGGCGTAGGAGTAAAGAACCACGTAAGCCGCAGCCGCTGGGGCCAAGGCCAAAGCCAAGCCGTTTAACTGGGAGGCGGCGTAGAAGAACACGCCGGTTGATACCGCCATCATGCCCAATACTTCGTTGGATTTTAGCAATCCCCGAGGCATGTGACGGTTCATCGTCCTAGGATTTACTGCGTCCTCCTTGGCGTGCACCAACCGGTTGGCCGACATTCCCAATGTACGCACGCCGGATAACGCTATCGTTATCCAGATGAAAGTGCCCCAGCCGGGCCAGCCGTCGGCCGCCAGCAACATCCCGATGTAAGCGAAAGGCGCGGCGTACAAAGACTCCCAGATGCGGATGGAGGCCAAGTAAATCGGCGTCTTGACCACCAACGTCCGAGGGAAGCTAACGGCGCTATGTACTGCGGTTCTCGCCATAATTTCTTATATCAATTTATATGAGTTGGCCAATCTGCAAAACCTACCTGTGGGCCGACCAATTAGCACCGTCACAAATTTGCCGTAATTGCCAATCAAAGTTAATCGATGTTGTATTCGCCCCATTTGGTATCCACCAAGGATTTGATTTCCGGGCTCATCAGAATATCGGGCGGCCACTCCCTCTGTCGCCCCTCTAGTGGGCCTTTCTGCGTTGCATCGATGCCAACCTTGCTGCCGAACTTGGGCGTGGGCGAAGCGTGGTCCAAGTCGTCGATGGGCCCTCGAGTGATCACCAGGTCTTGCGCCGGGTCTATGTTATTCGTGACCCTCCAGACGACCTCCGAAGGGTTCTGCACATCCACGAAATGGTCGACAACCACGATAGTCTTAGCCAAACTCATGAGCCCAAGTCCCCACAGGCCGTGCATCACCTTGCGGGCGTGGCCAGGAAACTCTTTCTTAATCGACACAATCACCAAGTTGTGGAATACACCCTCGGCGGGCATGTTGATGTCTACAATTTCGGGCAATACCAACTTGAGCGTAGGCAAAAAAACCCGCTCGGTTACTTTCCCCATCCAATAATCTTCCATGGGTGGGCGCCCAACTATTGTAGCGGGATAAACGGGATTTCGCCTGCGGGTAAGGCAAGTAACGTGAAAAACCGGATAGGAGTCGGCCATGGAATAATACCCGGTGTGGTCGCCGAAGGGTCCCTCGGCCCTTTCCTCTCCGGGCACAACGTAGCCTTCTAAAACTATCTCCGCCTGGGCGGGTATCAATAAATCCACCGTTTTTCCCTTGACCAAGTCAACCCCGTCTTCCCTCAGGAAGCCCGCCACGGTCATCTCGTCCATGTCTGGCGGCAGCGGGGCCGATCCGGTCCAAATTGTGGCCGGGTCGCCGCCCAAAGCAACGGCCACTGGGAGGCGGTTTTCACCCATTTCGGAGCTGAGGCGGTAATGGCGAGTCCCCACTTTGTGGGTCTGCCAATGCATCCCTGTGGTATTGCGGTCATATACCTGCATCCGGTAGGTCCCGTAGTTCTGCACGCCGGTTTCCGGGTCCGCAGTGATAACCAGCGGCAGCGTTATGAACCTGCCCGCATCCATAGGCCAGCACTTAAGCACTGGCAATTGGAACAGGTCTACATCATCGCCTTGAAGCACGATTTCCTGGCAAGGGGCGCTGTTTACGGTCTTGGGTTGGAAGGAACCCAAGTGCACCAACTGGCCTAAGGTGCGCAGCTTGTTCATCAGTCCTTGGGGCGGACCATGCATTAGCTGCAGCAAGCCTTCGACCCTCTCCACCAGATCGTCCAGCTTATCCACGCCCAAGCCCCAGGCCATGCGCTGGCCGGTGCCAAACATGTTGATCAACACGGGCATGTCGTAACCGGTGACGTTCTCGAACATCAGGGCCGGTCCGCCCATCTTGACCACACGGTCAGCGATTTCAGTGATTTCCAACTCGCTATCGACCGGAGTCTTAATCCGGCGCAGTTCTCCCTTGTCTTCCAAGAACTTCACGAAATCCCGGAGGTCGGTAAACTTCATGTCATAGCCACCGATTTTCGGGCACATAACGGGGCGGGTAGCATGAGGCTGAGAAAGTGCGGTTTTGTGGCGACCAGCAACCTGAACATGACCTGACTTGTGAAATGAGGTTCAATACTTAGCCTTGCAGGGCCGGAATTTTCGTGGCCACGTAATTGTAGCTGTTTTTAAGGCGCAGGTTCAAATTAGAGCTTCCTTATGGTCTTCCCGCGATATGACGTCGCGCAACCAATGGGGCGTCCTGCACCAAGAAGCAAGATGAGGCTTTGAACACGGCCCACAGGTCCATTCCGGGCCGGATCTTCAATTCCTCCAAGGCCGCTCCGGTGATTTGGCAGCGCAAGGGCTGCCCGCAATCCAAAGTAACCTCGTATCCCGGAGGCGCCAGCTCCACGTGGGTCACAACGCCTTGCAGGCGATTCCTGGCGGTGGAACCCAGTATTTCCTGAGTAGAAATGATGATGTCCGAAGCTCTGATTCCCACGGTGACATGACCGATTCCACTTGCCGGCGTCTCGGACCGATCTTCGGGGCTGCTGTTCGGCACTGAAGCATCCAAAGGAACTTCAATTCTCAAGCCTCTGCCAGCACACACCATTGTCCCGTTGCGGGGATTGCGGCTCTCGATAGTCAAGGGGAATAAGTTTTCCACTCCTACCAGGTTAGCAACTCGTTCTTGACCTGGTTGCCCCAAAACGTCCAAAGGGTTTCCTTGGGCCAAGAGTTTGCCCTCATCTATCACTTGAATAGAATCGGCCAGCGCCAGTGCTTCCTCCCGGTCGTGGGTGACTAGCAAAACCGGAACATTAGATTCAGCCAGCGTAGACCATAGTTCACGCCGGAATATGCGGCGGAGTTCCATGTCCAAAGAGGCAAAAGGCTCGTCTAGAAGTAGGACTTCAGGATTGGGCGCCAAAGCTCGGCCCAGCGCCACTCGCTGCTGCTGGCCTCCGGAGAGTTCCCACGGACGCCGCTGCTCCAATCCGTCCAGGCGCAGGACCTCGATCAATTGCCGGACACGCTCACCAGCAGCGGAGGATGTCCAATTTCGGAGACCATAGCCGATGTTCTTGGACACGTTTAGGTGAGGAAACAGGTTGTAACTTTGGGTTAGGTAGCCGACTCTTCTGCGGTGGGTGGGTAGGCTTAGGCCGCTGTCACTGTCGTACACGACCCGGTTCCCAACTTCAATATGCCCTCTTTGTGGCTGTAACAAACCGGCGATGGCCCTAAGAGTCGTGGTCTTGCCAGCGCCGGAAGGACCAAAAAGCACCAGCACCTCCCCTGGCTCGATGCTCCACGTTGCCTCCAGGTCGAAACTTCCCACCCGGCAGTGGACCCAACCCCGGCTCATGCTTCAGCCTGCCAATGCCGGCGGGCGAGAATACCCAACGCTCCCAATACAGCCAAAGAACCCAAAATCAGCAGCACTGACAAAACCAATGCGGTGTCCAAGCTGGTTTCCATGGCGCTCATGATTGCCAAGGGCATAGTCTGGGTCTTGCCCGTCAAATTCCCGGCGAACATGATGGTCGCCCCGAATTCCGAGACCGCTCTGGCCCAAGAAAGGGCCAGCCCAGTCAGTAGAGACGGAGCAGCCAAGGGCAGGGTCACCCGCAAAAAGGTCGACCATGGAGATACTCCCAAGGTCCGGGAGATGTCCTCGTGGTCTGTGGCCACGGACTGAAAGCCGACCTTGGCGGACCTGACGAAAAAAGGCGACGCAACGAATATTTGAGCCAAGATAACGGCGGCGGTGGTGAAAGGGAGGGTGATTCCCAAGTCTTCCAGAGGAGCGCCCAGAACGCCGCGACGCCCGAAGGCCATTAACATGGCGACCCCTGCCACCACCGGCGGCATGACCAGCGGCAGTTCGACCAAGGCGTCAACCAACCGTAACAGAGGCGATCTGCTGCGGGCCAGCAAGTAGGCGAAAGGAGTGCCAACCAACACGATTACCAACATACTGATGGCGCTGGTGACTAGAGACAGCCGCATGGCGGTCAACGCCGGACCGCTGATTAAGCTGGAGAAGAAGCTTTCCTGTTGAGCGGCTTTAAAGAGCAGCGCGCCGATGGGTAACCCAATGAACACCACGTACAACAGAGTAGCTGCGCCACCCAAACCAGCGCCAGGGGTTGGCTGGCTGATGAGCCGACGTCCTGTAACCAAGGCCAAAATTAACTATCCCCGAGAGCATGAATTGATTCTAAATATGCGCTCGCCGGTTTCTCGCCACGGAAATCGGGAGAGCCGCTTGAATTTGACCCGGCAAGCGAAGGGATAGGACCGAAGCCGTGGCTATGGAGAATTCTCTGACCCTGGGGCGACGTTAGAAACTGGATAAATGTCTCGGCCGATTTCTTTTCAGCGGCGAAGCGCAGTGCGGCAACTGGGTAGATGGCGGCCACGTTGGCTTCCTCAGGCACGACGAGTACAGAAATGTTTTCGGCGGAGACAACGTCGGAAGCGTAAACGAAACCTGAGTCCGCCTCGCCCAGCGCCACTTTTTGCAGCACACCCCGAACGTTGGGTTCGTGGGAAACGACGTTTCTAAGAATCTGGGCCGAATATTGAGGACCAAATCCCGGAGCTTTAGCCATTAATTCTATGACGTCCACCGCATAACGTCCCGCAGGCACTTCGGGATGAGCCAAGACCAACCTGACATCGTCTTGGGCCAGGTCTGTAAGCGACTTAACCTTTGTCTCGGCTTGGCTGGAAACGGCCACAACCAAGGTGTTGGTGGCAAATGTTACGGCCTCGCCGGCGAGCAGACCCGATTCTTGGGCTAGACTCATCTGCCGCTCATCCGCCGATGCGAAAATGTCGGCCTGCGCCCCGTGGCCCAGTTGGACCCTGAGCCGCTGGCTACCGTCGAACGCCAACTTGACCGAGATTTGGGGATGCGCTTCCTCGAACGCGGCGGCCACCGCTTCAAATGACTGAGTTAGGGACGCAGCGGCGAACACTGTCAGCGTTTCCTTCCCCCGTGAAGAAGAACAGGCAAGCAAAACGGCCAAGAACATGGCAACCAGGCTAACCAGCGAAGCGGCCCTGACTGAATGTCGTCGGCGTATATTCACAGTAGAAGTCATTGAACTATCATCGGGTCTTAGCTAATCGGCCACTGGGCAATGCGATTTATTGCGTTCTGCGCCAACTAAAGGTTTCCCGATGCCCGCTGGGAAATGTAATCGGCAGCGCCCCTTTGCCTGAACCTCGGCGCGCTGAACATTTCCACCCAGTAATCCAAAGGTTGCAGCAACTCCTCAGTGCCTGGAATGAAACCACTCCAGTTCCTGGCGTGCTCTTCCGACCGGAAGAGGTTCATTTCCGCTCAACGGTGAGGTCGCCCAGCTGGATTTCCCCCGCCCAAGGCTACGGGCGTGTAGCCGAAGATGCCCGCCGGATTAACGGAGAGGACTTGGCCGTCTCTCATATCCAAGTCCATGGGTTCGCCGCAATCTAGACAGGGAGCGCTAATCGATACCGTTTGCCCTGGGAACAGCCAGCAAACTGCCAGCGACTCAAACCCTCATTGGGCAAACCATTTCTGCTCACCTCCGACGGCGACGCGGTATTGGGTCGGCAGGTTGTTAAACGGTGGAAAAGAAGCAATATAGTCCGTGCCCGGGTGCAGCCAGGCAGGGATCCCAGTATCAATCAACTCATGGAGGATCAACTTTCCTGCCTCGACCGAAACACCTAGTTCGGCAGCCAACTCTGTGTAATGAGGCGCTTGGCCGGTTAGCACCATCCGAGTCATGGTTATTTGGTAGGCCTGATCCAGGGTAGGTAATTCAGCCATTTTGCGCCTCCATCTGGATATTGTGGGAAATTAGCCCGGGTGATTGTAAAGTATACTTGATATATTGACAAGTATAAGCTACTTTATCTAAGTGACTTCTCTAAGAAATAACCTAAGGCAATTTCGCCGCGGTACCGGTCTCTCCCAGCAAGAGTTGGCTGGGCAGGCTGGCATCAGCCGCCAAGCCTACGTTTCCGTAGAGTCGGGCAAATCTTCCCCTTCAACCGAAGTAGCCCTCCGATTGGCCCGGGCTTTGGGCACTCAAGTGGATGGATTATTTTCCTTGGCTGGGGAGCGACCCGACAACACCTGGGCCGACCTGGTAGGGGTCCCCGCCGATGGCGATGAGGGTACCGGCCTTCCTCAACCGCAACGGGCCCGGTTGTGGCGAGTGGGTGACCGTTTGCTAGCCCGCCCAGTTGTCGGCCAAGCGGCGGCTAGACATTCTTTGGCCGATGCCGAAGGCGTGATTTTGCCCAACGCAACAGGCGGAACTCAGGTTGCGGTGCTTCCATTCGATGATGACGATCTGGCTTCACCCGCTCTTAGCCTCCTTGGCTGCGACCCTGCCATGGCTTTGCTGGCGCCGGGACTGGGGCGGCACGGCGTCAGGATGGTTTCCTCCGAGGAGAACAGCCACAGAGCGCTTACCGGCCTGGCTCTGGGAGAAGCCCACGTGGCCGGCTGCCACCTGCGGGACGACGTAACGGGCCAATACAACATCCCGTGGGTTCGCCGGTTAGTCCCCTTTCCTTGCACATTGGTTACATTCGCTTCATGGCAACAAGGGCTGATCGTGATGCCGGGTAACCCCAAGACCATCTTCAGTGTTCAGGACCTAGCCCGGCCGGCGATCCGCATAGTGAACCGGGAATCGGGATCGGGCAGCAGGTCTCTTTTGGACCGCTTGCTCAGTGCCCAAGGTATCACCCCATCGGAGCTGGATGGCTATGAACGAGAAGTTCCGGGACACTTGGCGGTGGCCGGCGCCGTATCGGCGGGATTGGCCGACGCTGGCGTAGGCGTACAGGCGGCAGCTTCAGCGTTGGGGCTGGGATTTGCTCCGCTGGAAGAAGAAAGATACGACCTGGTATTACCCAACCATCTAATTAACGAACCAGGGGTGCAGGCCCTGCTGGACTTGCTGCGAAACACGGGGTTGCGGCGCCGCGTGGAAGCCTTGGGCGGATATGACGTTTCCAACATGGGCCAACCGGCGGCCTAAAAGTTATATCGCCGCCACTCCTTGACTGAGCTGTTCATCTAGGGTCTAATTCTGGGGTCTAGCCGGGTCGATTGATCATGAGTTCCCGGTTAGGCGATACCGCTTACAGTCGCATGTTATAGCACAATGGAGGTAGGTCAATATGGCCCTCGTAAGATGCATTATGGAGATGGGGATGGGCGTTGATGTCCACGGCCGCAATTATACCGAAGCCGCCACTCGGGCTGTGTACGACGCCATACATCACAGCAGTCTGGGGTTTCAGCGTTTGCTGGGCAAGACTGCTGACGACATGCAGGTGGAGGTAACCATAGGGGTGCCCAATCCCGGAGAGGTGGACTCTGCTGCGGTGGCGGCCGTTTTGCCCCACGGGACCGCCAAAGTTAAATCGGTTCCGGGCGGACTTGAAGTGCCCAACGAGGACGGCACCGACGCCATGGTGATCGCTAACGCTGCGGTTATTGTGCTTTTCGACGACGGCAAATGAGACCCTTCGGGCAATTTCGCTAGAAATGTCGTTGTAGATAACGGCGGCAGCGCTATCGGAAATTACATTGCTAACTTGAATAAAGGGTGCTTTCATGCCTATTATCGATAATAATGCAGTGCGCAGCCCGCATGTACACAATATTCCCCACAGACAATCCAACCACTGAAAACGTGGACTAGATTTCGCCGGAAACCAAGAAAACCCCGTGGCAAACGGGGTTTTCTTGGTTCTGCCGGTCGGCTATGGATTCAGCGCAACGCCCACACAGAAATAGCGGGATAGGCTGATCACCAACATCAGAGTAATTGCGTAAGAGCCTTAAGGCCAGGATCGATTACTTACGGGTAGTCTTAGTGGTGGCCCGTATGTTAGCCACCAATTCGTTTGCGTCGACCTGATGCATCGAAACCAAATGCTTGCTCATGTCTTCTACGACGCCGTCTTCCGTGTCCGCTTTGGACATGTAGCGGCAACCTTCTCCTGATGCATCCAGAGCTAAGGACAAGAGTGCGTTACAACGTGCGTACTTTACCATCGTAATTTTCTCCTTACTTGGGCTGCGTCCCTGTTGGTCATCAGCCCCGATAATATTGATTCAAGCGGCCCAATTATACGACATTCCGGTGAATCTGGCACGGGTCAATCACACGTAATCAATATTTACACTAATTCAGGCGCGGCCGCCCATATGGCTTCCTGAAAGCGGTTGCGACAGAATAGGATCAACGAGAACCTGAATTCTGGACAATTCGAGTCGAGCCTGTCTCGGCAGACTTGAGACTTGGCAATCTACATTATTGTCACAGCGGGATTGGATATGAGCGGCGGTTCCAGCGCTAAGAAGGGCGATGTTTTGCTCTTAGTGGGCACCAAAAAGGGCGCCTTTATCTTGAACAGCGGCCAAGGGCGGAAGAACTGGACCATGACGGGGCCTTACAGCCCCGGCAGTGAAGTTTTTCACCTGGTCTACGACCAACGTGATGGCGGCAAGGTGTTCGCGGCTTCGAACAACATGATTTGGGGTCCTGAAATCCAATTCAGCGATAATATGGGCCGCACGTGGGACAGCGCGGAAACTCAACCCAAATTCTCCGGGGATGGCGGCCCTACGGTAAAAAACCTTTGGCATGTGGCGCTGGGCCGGGATACGGAGCCTGGAGTGCTCTACGCCGGTGTGGACCCGGCTGCCCTGTTCAAGAGCGAAGACGGCGGCAATAATTGGTTTGAGGTTGCGGGCCTTTCCAACCATCCGACGCACCCGCAGTGGCAGCCGGGCCTGGGCGGCCTTTGCCTGCACAGCATAGTTCTGGACCCAGAGAGATCAGAGCGGGCTTGGGTAGGTACTTCTGCCGTTGGCGTGTTCCGGACCACCGACGGAGGGGACAGCTGGCAAACCATGAATCAGGGAGTCAGGGCCGACTTTCTGCCTGACCCGTTTCCCGAGTTCGGCCAGTGCCCTCATAAAGTACTTCTCCACAAGTCGCAACCTGACGTCCTGTACCAACAGAATCATTGTGGGGTGTTTCGAAGCGACTCCGGAGGAGAAAGTTGGACCGACATTACCGGAGATTTGCCGTCCAGGTTCGGGTTCGTATTGGGAATCCATTCTCAGGACCCGAACACAATATTCGTGCTACCTGAAGACGAGGCGACGGTTGACCAAGTGGGAGGAGGCCTGCGCTACGTGACGGGCGCTCAGTTCCGGGTTTTCCGCAGCCGCAACAAAGGGCAAGACTGGACGCCAATGACACAGGGTCTGCCTCAAGAAAACGCATACATCCATGTGCTAAGGGAAGGGATGGCGACGGACGCACTAAACCCTTGCGGAATTTACATAGGAACAGTGGCCGGCCAGCTATGGTTCAGCAGAAACGACGGTGACCGTTGGGAATTGCTAATCGAGAACCTGCCACCGATTCTGTCAGTGGAGGCAAGCATTGCGGTCTGAGCCCTACCGGCGGCTTACTTTAACCCGCGCCATTTCGGCGAAAACCGGAAGCAGTTCAGTCGCTTCCGGGCCGGTAACAGTTACTTTAACCAAGGCCAATCCCTGAACGAAAAATTGGGTGAAGAAGTCTTGGCCGCCCCGGGTTTCTGTGAGGATCCCTGTTGCGTCTTCGAACCTGCTGGTGTCCGACGGCAATACTACCCGAGTAATTTGGTCTTGTTGGATCCCTGATAGGACCGACAGCGCCGACGCTTGGGTTTGGAACACGACGATGCTCTGGCTTAAGGTGAAGTCCGGTCCTGCCAGATCCACTTGGACTGCCGCCACGCCTTGAGGCGTCACCGTGGACAATGGATTTGACTCGGTCACTTCGCCCGATGGAAAGTCGCCGTGTCCTAATAACAAGTCCTCAGCATCGGGGCTGCCGCCGGTGCAACTCGCCAACGCCAGAGCGAGGATTAGTGGCAGAATGAGGGAACCGATTGTCCTGCCAAAGCGTATTGGTAGGATTATTCGCTTTCTTCGGGAGCTCCCCAACCGCCGCCTCCGGGCGTTCGCATACTTATAATGTCGCCGGCCTCAACGTCCAGTATTTCCTTGCCCGCCAGTTGCACTTCCTCGTAGCCGCCACGCAGTAGCACATTCTCGCCGGTGTGTCCGTCGTGCCCACCGTGATAGCCGGGAGGAGGCCGCTTGCGCCGCTCGGACAATAGGGTGACCCTGGCCGGAGCAAGGAACTCCACTTCCCGGATCATGCCGTCGCCGCCCTTGTATTTCCCGTCGCCTCCGGAGCCTCGGCGCAGGGCGTACTTTTTCAGCCGCAGCGGGAAGGCGAACTCCATGGCTTCTATGGGTGTGTTCATGGTGTTGGTCATATGGGTGTGGATGCCGGAAATGCCGTCCTTGGTGGGTCTGGCGCCCATGCCGCCGCCGATAGTTTCGTAGTAGACGTAGGGCCGTTCCCGGACCGGGTCGTGCCCGCCGATTATCATGTTGTTCATAGTCCCTTGGCTTGCGGCCGGAATGAACTCGGGCAACGCTTGGGCAAATGCCGCAAGCAGCACGTCGGTGATTCGCTGGGAAGTTTCCACGTTCCCACCAGCAACTCCCCGAGGAGGCTCCGGGTTCAGCAAGGTGCCTCTAGGAGTAATGATATTCACCGGACGCAGGCAGCCCTGATTGGCTGGAGCGTCGTCGCCCACCAGGCACCGAATCACGTATAGGCAAGCCGACATGGTTACTGCCGCCGGTGCGTTTATGCAACCGGGACGTTGGGGAGAAGTGCCGGAAAAGTCCAAGGTAATCTCGTCGCCAGCAACGGTTACGGCCACGGCTATAGGCACCAGTTGGTCCACTAAGCCGTCATCGTCCATGTAGTCCAGTACCTGGTAGGTGCCGTCAGGTATATCCTGAAATGCCAAACGGGTAACCCTTTCCGAGTAATCGAGTATGGCCGACATGTGCTCATGGGTGTCCGCCATGCCATAACGTTGGACCACTTCTTGCAGGCGCGTTTCCCCCACCCGGATCGATGCCATTTGGGCCGCCAGGTCTCCCTTGCGTTCCTCCGGCGTGCGGGAGTTGCGGCAGATGAGCTGGATAATTTCCTGGTTAATCCTGCCGCGGCGAACCAACTTGATGGGGGGGATGATAGTCCCTTCCTGGTATAGCTCGGTGGACAAAGGCATTGAGCCCGGAGTCATGCCGCCAACATCGGCGTGGTGTCCCCTGTTGGCCACTAAACCCACCAACTGTTTTGAAATCCTCCTGTCTCCCCCTTTATTATTGGGGGATGGGGGGATTTCAACAAACACCGGAGCAATAAGGGTGATATCGGGCAGGTGGGAGCCTCCCAGATAAGGGTCATTGAGGATGACCATATCCCCAGACTGCAAGGCGTTGGGGAACACATCCAGCGCCGCTCGAACGGAAGATGGCATTGCGCCCAAGTGCACTGGGATATCGGCGGCTTGAGCAATCATCTCCCCTTGAGGATTGAATAAGGCACAGGAAAAGTCTCGCCGCTCCTTGATATTGGGCGAGTAAGCCGTGCGTTGCAACGCCACGCCCATCTCCTCGGCCACGGAGATGAACATGTTTTTGAATACTTCCAGGCTTATCGGGTCAACAGCCATGCCTGACCTCTGCTTGTTGGGCTAAACATCCGTGGGCTAAAC
>MUCR01000023.1 GCA_002816455.1 SAR202 cluster bacterium Io17-Chloro-G4
ACAAGTTAACAGACCGAAGGTACCTGCCGTATGCAATACCTTACTCGTCGCTCATGGTCAACGGAATGACTCCCGGCATCCACCACTTCTCCCAGGTTTCGTCCACCTTGGTTTGGAAGTACTGAATGTCCTCCGGGGTGAGGTGGGCGAACCTTCCTTGGCGGGTCAGATAGTCTCCGATCGGCTTCCGCTTCCGTATGCCCCTGCCGATGGACCGGGACGGGCCGTTTAGGATTAACTCTCCGTCAATGATCTCGTACTGGACCCACAGCCCGGTCTCGATGGCCAACATGCCCAGTTCATGGGAGAACTTGGGGTCGTAATCCCAACCCTTGGGGCAGGGGTCGATGCTGTGAATAAACGTAGGGCCGCCGATGGTCAAAGCCCGGCGAATCTTGTTGTTGAAGTCCAGCCCATAGGAGCCGCAAGCGGTGGCCACGTAGCGGCAGTTGGGGTGACCGGTGGCCAACATGGGCGCCATGTTCTTCTTCCACCGCTTGTTCATAATGCGGTGAACCTTGCCCGGAGGGCTGAAGGTGGAGTTGGCGCCCCAAGGCGAGCTACCCGATACCTGAATATCCGTGTTGGCGTAAGACTCGTTGTCGTACATCAGGATCAGCAGGTTGTACTCATCGTGCTGCAAGGCTGCTGAGATGGCGGAAAGCCCCATGTCGGCGCCGCCGCCGTCGCCGCAGAAGGCGATCACGTTGATTGGTTCTTGCTTCATCTTGCCCTTGCGCATCATAGATGCCAGGCCAGCAGCCGTACCCGTCGCTGCTGAGCCGGAAGAACCCAACTGAGTGTGCATCCAAGGAACCACCCAAGGAGTGCTGTAGTAAGTTGTATTGGCTACGTACATGCAGCCGGTGCTACCCACCACTATGGTCCTAGGTCCTGCCGCTTTGATCATCAGGCGCATCACCAAGGCGGACTCACAGCCTTGGCAAGTCCGGTGACCGGAAGTGAACTGCTCCTCTAGGGGTATGTTTTTGACGCCCTTTATCTGGGGAAGGTCTTGTACGGTAGTCATATCTTTACTCCCTCACGCCAATCCAGGTAGATTCTTGTTCGATTTTCCCGGTATCGACCGCTTTCTGGACTATATCGACCATGTGATTCACGTCGTTTACGTGGACTTCACGGCCTCCTAGTCCAGCGATGAAGTTCAACATCATGGGCCGGTTTTCCAAGGAATACAGCGCCGACCTGAGTTCATGGAATAGGACCCCGGCAAAAGAAGGTGAGCCGAAAGAGTAGTCGCGGTCGACGACGCAGACGGCCTTAGAGCTACCCAGGACCTGCCTAAGTTCTTCGGTGGGAAATGGGCGGAAGAACTTGACGCGCACGAATCCTATCTTTCTACCTGCCTCCCGCAGACGGCGAATTGCTACTTTAACCGGCAGCGCCAATGTGCCCATCCCGACGATAATTATCTCCGCATCTTCGGTCATGTATTCTTCAATGAACGGGCTGGGGTCGCCCCGGTTAAAGGTCTTCTTGAAGTCCTCATATGCGTCTCGAATTACTGAGACCGACCGTTGCATGGCTTCGTCGGATTGGCGACGGATCTCCATCAGCCAGTCCTCGTTCACCTGGGGAGCAACGGTAATTGGGTTATCGGGATGGAGCTGGAGCTTGCCCCGGTCGTACGGGGGTAGATACTTTTGTACCTGATCACTTGTTGGCACGTTGACGATGGCTTGGGAGTGGGTCAGGAAAGAGCCGTCGCAACTAATGGCCATCGGCAGCAAAACGTTGGGGTCTTCCGCCACCCGCCATGCCAATAAAGCAGTGTCCAGGGCTTCTTGCGCCGTGGCAACCCAATAAAGCATCCAACCCAGGTCTCGGACGGCCAGAGCGTCGTTGTGCTCGGTTCCGAAAGCGCCTGGGTCGTCCAGCGCTCTGTTTCCCACCATAGCTACTACCGGCATGCGCAGTCCGGCGGTGACGGTGATGGCTTCGAAAGCGTAAAACCAGCCCACGCCGCTGGAGCCGCAGAAAGTACGGGCGCCCACAGAGGAGGCGTGCTTCACGATCTCGAATTGGGAGTGCTCGCTCTCAGCGACAATAAAATCGCAATCGAAAACGCCATCCGCTTTGAGCTTGGACACATACTGCATGACGGTGTCGTAGGGTCTTATGGGATAAGCGGTAATGACATCCACGTCGGCCAAGGCACAGGCTAAAGCAATGGCCTCGCTGCCGCTGATTAGGTCTTCCTTCTCGGTCTGAAAAAGTTCGCTCGGAGCGATTGTAGTCATTATGCCTCCGTCATCTCGGAAATTTCTTCGGCATACCCTCCGACGTGGTGGAAGCCATGGGTGCGGGTCTCCGCTTTCTGCTTATCAACTAGGGCCGTCATCCAACTATTGTAGCCCTGTTTATCCTCTTGCCACATCTCGTATTG
Source organism: SAR202 cluster bacterium Io17-Chloro-G4 (assembly GCA_002816455.1). Lineage (GTDB taxonomy): Bacteria > Chloroflexota > Dehalococcoidia > Lucifugimonadales > UBA3495 > UBA1141. The sequence goes on from MUCR01000023.1 coordinate 2,408, forward strand.
GCTGTTGTTATCCTCGAAGTCAGCCTCGCTGACCATGGTCACGCAGTCTGGAACCGGGCAGACGGCTTCGCACACCCCGCAGCCACAGCACGATTCCATGTTGGCGTCGTAAAGGCCGTCTGGGGTAACGTCAAAGCAGGTGTCCGGGCACTGGAGCCAGCACAGAGTGCACTTTATGCAGGTTTCAAAGTTTATCACCGGGCGCATGGAGCGGGTGCTGTACTTTTTGAATACCTCGCTACGCACCGGCTGGTAGCCACCATCGCCACCTCGGAAGCCGGCGCCCGCCTCAATGCCCCGGATGACCACACCCTCTTCCATAGTCTTCCATCCGGGAAGTTCAAATTTATAGGGTGTCTCCGGGTTGCCCTCACCGGGCTCAACCGGCCGGACTGAAGCCAGATCAAAGGATTTTTGAGCCGAGGCCACCTTGGTTTCGTTGTCCATCTGCTCCTGGATGGCTTCTAGCATGGACTCAAGACTAACCAGCTGGGGACAGACCTTGGCCAATGTTCCCAGGATTCGCACATCGGTGTGGTCGTCTTTATATACCCACAGACCGGAGAAGCTGACGGTGCCTTTAACGATGGAAAGGCCGATGGGCGCGTCCTTCTGATGCATGTCCCGTATCAATGAGTCGGCGTCCTGCCAGGAAGTCACGATCAATGTGCCGTCGGGCTTGGTTAGTTGGTTGATCGGTTGCAGACCGTACCAGGCCCAGGATTCGACCCCTTTGCACAAAGTATCGTCGACGTTAATAGTTACGTCGACTTCTGTTGGCTCGTATCGCGCTAACGTCTCATCCAATTCTTCCGGGTCGTCGGCGACTACGGCGAACTGCTTGGCTGGAATGCCGTTACGCTCGGGCGAATCGCCATATCGACCGAAGGCGGTCCCAATTTTGCCTTCTTTTCTAGCGGCGAAAACTATGGTCCGCACGATGTTTCGGGCAAGGGTCTTTTGAAAGATACCCCGGTACACCACCTCCACGGCAACTGTGCTCATGGCGATTCCTCTCCTATTAGATTTAGTTGATTTTTAATATCCGGTTGTCGGATTTCAGCGGTCAGCTGTTCCTCCTGACCGCCCCTTGCGAAAGCGTTTAGTGTGCCTTCCCGTTTTCTTGAATCTGATAGCTAATGGCTGACGGCTGAATGGTAGAAATATTCGCTGGCTCAACCGATGTCAAATGATACTCCATGGCCGTCCTGGCCCCTTCAGCGTCCCCGGATCTCACTTTTTCCAGTATCTGGCGGTGGGAATCCAATGAACGTTTCGCTCTTCCCGGTTCCTGTAATGACTTATCCCGGGATAGGCGGAGGATATCCTCGACAGCGCTTACGACCTTGACCAAGGCTGAATTGTGAGTGGCGGCGGCCAAGGCGAAGTGAAATGCCGTGTCGGCGTCAACCCCGGTCTCCCCTTGCGCGAGTTGCTGTTGCTGCTCTTCCAAAATATCGGCCAGCCGCTGCACTTCATCTTGGTCAGCCCTGGTGGCGGCCACGGCGGCAATTTGGGGCTCCAACAGATGCCGAACCTCGAAGATTTCCTTCATCGTTTCATTGCCGGTGCTTAGGGTGCTTGCCAACAATGCAACAACGCTTTCAATGGCCTCCGTGTTGATGAAAGTGCCTGAACCGCGTCGGCTAACCACCAAACCTTGCAGTTCCAAGGAACGTATGGCCTCTCTTACCGAACTGCGGCTGACGTTAAACTGCTCCGCCAGCATGCGCTCGGATGGCAAACGGGCACCGTGTTGCAGCACTCCCTGGCGTATTAAGGAGTGGAATTGCTGCACGATGTCTTCGTACAACCTTCGCCGTTGAACGCTGCGAATCCCGGCTTGCATATGCTCCAAGTGGTCTGACCAATTTACGGGCCGTGTCCATTATACAAGCACGCCCAGTCATGTCAAGAAGGGTTGTCAGGAAATGTATTTGGCTCGAGTTAACAATAAATACCCGTTTCGTTGTAAAAATTCCCCTAGAATGAGACATATACGGATAGTATAATCGGGCCTGCGCACGGGCCGTGGTTCCATAGGCCCGGTCGAATGGCGCATAGCGCATCAATTACAACTTAGACGCGCGGGCATCAAACCGTCTCACCGGCGAAGGCCGGTGTCCAGGAAATCTCAGGGTTATGACGCTGCCTGGATTCCGGCTAAAGCCGGAATGACGAAAGAATGATTCGGGGCGTATCAAATATCAAGAGGTGTTGCCGTTTTGGACGATGTGATCGTGGTGGGCGCCGGACCAGCCGGCAACAATACGGCGCTGGGGTTGGCCTCCCGGGGTCATGCGGTTACCGTCATTGACGCCAGGCAAACTATAGGCGACAAACTTTGTACGGGAATCGTGGGCCGGGAATGCACGCGACGCTTCCCCATCGACCCATCCTTGGTTTACCAGGACGCCGCCGCTGCGGACGTGACCGCTCCCGGCGCCACCGATGTTCGCTTTGAAGCGTCAGAACCTCAAGGCCAAATTATCGACCGGGTCGCATACGTTGCTTCTTTCGCCCAGCGGGCCCAAGAGCAAGGCGCAAATTACCTTCTGAACCAGAGAGTCCAGCGGGTCGCACCCGACGCCCATGGAGTGTCAGTGGTCACAGACCAAGGAACTTACCGGAGCCGGGCAGTGGTTTTAGCCTCGGGATTTGGGTCGCCGCTAACACGTCAAGTAGAATTGGGGAGCGTGGCTGATCATGTCACCGGCGCTCAGGTGGAGGTGTCTACTTTTGGAGCAACCACCGGCGTAAGCGAGGAACCCGGCAAGGTGCAGATTTTTGTGGGTAGCGACGTTGCCCCTGGGTTCTTTTCTTGGCTGGTGCCCACTTCTCCGGGCCGGGCCCTGGCCGGGATACTGGCGCGGCGGCAAGCCCCAGACCATTTATCCAAATTTATCCAGCAACTACGGCGGGACGGAAAAATCGACGCTGTTGTCAGAAATTCCGCTTGCTGGGGGATCCCATTACGCCCATTGAAAACCACTTATAAAAGCCGAGTTTTGGTGGCGGGAGATGCCGCAGGACAAGTGAAGCCCACCACCGGCGGAGGTATCTACTACTCTTTGCTGGCCAGCGAAATAGCCTCTGAAGTTTTGGACGAAGCCCTGTCCGAAGACGACCTGAGTGCATCCCGGCTTAGCCATTATCAGCGGCGGTGGAAGGCGCTTCTTTCCAAAGAACTGGAAGTCGGTTATTCGGCCAGGCGGCTTTTTGAGGCCCTGAGTGACCAGCAAATTTCCTCACTCGTGATCCAAGCAGGCGCAAAAGGCACCCACAACGACCTGTTCAACTCCGGAGGATTGTCTTTCGATTGGCATAGCAAACTAATCGGAACAATCATTAGACATCCGGTCATGGGAAGCGCATTAGGCATAATCAACCCCCTTCTGGCACGCCTGGCCCAGTCATCGGACCAACTCCCCGATCAATTATCAGACCTTTCCTTCGGCTTCTCTTCCGTAACGTCGAGCCTCCCCGACCCGTTACCTGACTCTTCTTCTTAATTACAAGTAAAATAGATTCTTAAAGGTCGCAACGGGCTGGCGCCTGTTAAATACGGGCGTTCGCTACTCCACTTAGCTTTACCTAGACACCAGTTCCCCGTAGGTAGCTATGTTCCTGTCTAGAAAAACCCGTTCCAACAAAACCCGGAAGTTCTGGCTCACATTGATGAGCCTATTCTTTCTGATGGGGATTATAGGCCCTTTAATTGGGCACATTGTCCCAAATTTGGCTGAAGCTCAAGGGCCCCACGCACTGATTATTACAATCGGCGGGACTATTAACCCGGTGAAAGAGCGATTCATCTCTCGGGCCATCGACAAGGCCGTTGAGGACCAGGCCACTTTGCTGATCTTAGAGTTGGACACTCCTGGCGGGCTGCTCAGTTCCACTCGGGAAATTGTTGAAGAGCTGCTGGAGTCTCCAGTGCCCGTGGTAGTCTTTGTTTCTCCCAAAGGCGCTCGGGCCGGGTCTGCCGGTACATTCATTACAGCGGCAGCTCACTTTGCGGTCATGGCCCCCGGCACCAACATCGGGGCAGCTACTCCTATCGCATCCACGGGCCAAGACCTGGACGAAACTCTGGCCAACAAGGTCGAGAACGACGCCGCAGCATTAATTCGCAGCATCGCCCAGGAAAGGGGACGCAACGAAGACGCCCTGGAAGAAACTGTCAGAGAGGCGTCGTCTTTCAGCGCCAATGAGGCGGTGGCTCTGAACGTCGTCGATTTTATCGCCGAGGACATAGACGACCTTTTGGCCCAATTACATGGTCAATCCGTGGAGACGATCAGCGGTGACCAAACCATGGACACTCGAAATCTGGCTCAGCGCCGTCTGAACAAAAACCTTCTGGAGAACTTTCTTGAGTTCATCTCCGACCCCAATATTTCGTTCCTCTTATTTACAATAGGCGGACTAGGACTGGTGATTGAACTGTTTAATCCCGGTCTAATCGCGCCAGGGGTGGTGGGAATTATCTGCTTGCTGTTGGCTTTTTTGGCCTTCGGCAATTTACCGGTGAACTGGGCTGGAGTGATATTCATTGGGGTTGCCATCGGGTTGGCGGTGCTGGAAACCCAAGTTGCTGGGTGGGGCGTATTAGGTGTTGGGTCAATAGTTTGTTTTATCATCGGCGGCGTAGTGTTGTTTGGGGAGACGACGCCTACGATGCCTTCCATCCACGTTAGCCGATGGTTGATCGGCGGGATAGCGGGCGGATTGGCCCTGACCCTGTATTACGTGGTGCGGATAATTTACCAGTCCAGAAAGCAAGGAGACGGGCCGCTGCGGCCGTCTCTGGTGGGCATGTCCGGCACGGTCACTGGGGAACTCTCACCCCGAGGCATCGTTCAAGTGGGGAGCGAAACCTGGACAGCCGTAAGCGGAGATGGTAACGTGATTGGTGTCGGCGAACCGGTCAGGGTTTCTAAAGTTGAAGGCTTAATTGTGACCGTTTCTCGGCAGGATGAAGAGGAAAAGTGATGTTTTTCGGTTTCGGGCAATACCCGATGGATTAAGGAGGCGCCCATGTCAACTGGAATAGTAATCGTTCAGCAGTACCAGCGGATGATAGTCCAGAAATTCGGTACCTATGTTGGGACTCGGAGGCCGGGTTTTCACTTCTTAGTCCCGATCATGTATTCCGGCATCAAAGTAGACTTGCGAGAGCGGGTGGCTCGGGTGCCCACTCAGAAATACATCACTGCCGACAACGTGGTGGTGGACATGGACTTCGTCATTTACTACCGGGTCATGGAGGAATATGCCGAAAGAGCAGTCCTCGAAGTCCAGAATTTCGAATTAGCGGTGGTGAACTTGGCTTTTGCGACGCTGCGGGCAGTAATCGGCTCCACCACTTTGGCCGAGGCCCTGACTGAAAGGGAGAGAATGCGTGACCAGTTGCAGGTGCGCATGGATGAAGTCACCGAGCGCTGGGGAGTCAAGGTGTCCCAGGTCGAGATCAACGAGATTGATCCGCCACCCGGTGTAAAGCAGGCCATGGAACGGGAGAAGTCGGCCGAAGCCATCAAGACGGCGGAAATCACTGAGTCCGAAGGCGCCCGGCAAGCCCAGATTAACCGGGCTGAGGGTGAAAAACAGTCCGAAATCCTCCAAGCGGAGGGCCAGCGCGCGGCAGAGATCCTTAAGGCTGAAGGCGATCAGCAAGCCCAGGTGTTGCGGGCTGCGGGATTTAGCGAAGCTCTAGACCGCATCTACCAGGTTGCCAACACGGTGGACTCCAAGACTATGAGCCTCCAGTATTTCGACACCTTAAAGTCCTTGGGGGATAGCCCTTCCACTAAGTGGATATTCCCGATGGAATTTACCAATATGCTATCCCCGTTTTTGGGAATGGCTGGGGGCAATCAGGGCCAAACCGGCGGCAACTCGGAATCGTCCAATGGGGGCTCAGCATAACCCCAGAAGAGTCCGGCCACGCCGGAACCAGGGAATAAAAAAAGGCAGCCAAAGCATGGTGGCTGCCCTTTTTATTGCTGGATTTTAGTCGGGTTGGATGAGGCCGTAGTTACCGTCATCACGCTGGTAAAGAGCGATGTGGCGGGTGGTCTTACTATTTAGGAACATGTAGAACTGGTGGCCGAGAAGCCCCATCTGGAAAGCCGCCGCATCTACTGTCATGGGTTCCATTTCAAACTTCTTTATGCGTACCAAGTTCCCGTCGGACAACACTTCGCCTTCCGCCGGGAAATCCCTTCGGGCGATTTCCTCAGCTTGTTGGTTAGCCAAAGAGGTGCCCTGCCTGGCTCGCTCACTGCGATAGGTGCGGCCTTTATAGCGCTCGATACGGCGGTTCAGGACCTCCGCCGCTGCATTAATCGCAGCGTTAGCGTTTGTAGCCCGTTGCTCGGAGCGGAGAATAGACCCGCTCACGTTCATCGTTACTTGGGCGACGACCCGATGGCGCTGAGCACGAGTAGGCTCGGTCGAAAGTTCCACTGTCACCGCAGACAAGGATGGAAGGTGGCTCTCGAGCTGTCCCAATTTTTCTGAGATGTGGCTTCGGATTCGATCTGTAATCTCGAGGTTTCTACCCCGAATATTCAGTTCCATCGCATCCTCCCTCATCTTCCTAAGTCAACGGTGAAACCCGTCTTGCTCCGGTATAACGAGGAGACGCACTTTTGCGCCCTATTATGTGCGAAGACGTCTCAGCGCCCGCCACCGGAATGGGCAGTGAAAATCCATTGCATACATTTAGATTATATCAATCGCAAGATGATTCAACGTCAGAAAGCTCTATGCTTGCATGGCTGTGGTGGACTGTTAGGGCCGGTTAATGTCCCACATGAAGGAGACTGAAGAGAATTTTCAGAGAACTATTGAGGTCGGCTTGGTCACCCAATATGCACCTGGCCGGGTGTGAACATATCTATGGAGCCCACGCGCTGGGATGGCGCTGTTAAAGCAATTCCAACCTCTAGGGAAAGACGCAGCCCACAAGGCCCCTGCTACCTTGGAAGTTTGGGTAAGACCAAGGTACCTTCCTCTTCGTCTCCCAGCACGTCCGTGCCGTCTTGGGTATGCAGCAGGCCGGTATAAGCGTTAAGAACGGCGTCGCAACTATGGCGGTCCATGCCGTTTGTATGGCCGTCGAGCCCCGATATCAATGGAGACAAGCGCTCTTTCAAGAAAGCCAAACTGGCGGCACTGTTTTTCGGGGGCACCTTGTCTCCGAACAATATCATCTTGGTTGCATGAGGATAGGACTCAACCACCTCAAAGCCCATGCCCCGCAACCGCTGGCTGAGAGCAATGCCCCGATAAATCAGACTTCGGATAATCGAGCCCTTGTTGGTGAAGAAGCAGCTAATGCCCATGCGGGACAGCTCCAACTCCAGTAATCGCCCTTTTCGTTGGGCCACCGAGAAGTCGCACGAACAAGTAGATTCCAGGCAATCAAGACCCAAAGGCAGACCAAGGGGGGCGCCGATGGATATCAGCACCGGTTTTTGGTTTTGGGCAAATTCGGCAAGTTCATCGTCCCCACCGAAGGGTTCCATACTAAAGATTGATGAGTCCTGGTTCAATGCGACCACTGTGCTAGGCCGCTTTGCAGATGCCCTCAGGCCGACACCTAGAACCACCATTTTTCCATCCCTCACTTGGAAAGCTTTACCAATCGACCCCACATTCATTAGGAAGGAGCTGTTGGCCTACTATTATTAAGCCGATTAGGCTAAAATCCACGAACTTTATGTTAACTAGGAGACTTAGTTCAGCTTGGGTCATTCATAAGGGGAACGATCTCCGGGAACTAGCTTTTCCTCGTTGCTATCGCTGAACCGCTAAACGGTCCAATCGGCATCGAGGCCGGAGGAATCGAGGAATTCCATAGCCGCTGAATAGGGTTCGGATTCTTTGTTCGCCACTTGTTCTAGAGTCGCAATCAGGTTCGGGTCCTGCTCGACCCGTGAATTAACGCGGCGAGCCACTTCTTCTTGAACCGTTTCCAAGAACTCTTTTTGCCGGTGTGATCCTCTACGTTTGGCCAATTCCAATGTATCCGTCAGGTATTGGCGGTGCTCTTGTATTTTCTGCCAAACCTCATCGATGCCTTGGCCCGTTTGAGCCGTCGTGAGCATTACCGGTGGCGACCAGCCCGGTTTGGCTTCGCCGAGTTGGAGCATGGCAGTGATGGTTGTGGCCATTTGGTTGGCGCCTTCACGGTCCGCTTTATTTACCAGGTATATGTCTGCTATTTCCATGATTCCGGCTTTCAGTGCTTGTATTGCGTCCCCCGACTCGGGCATCAGCGCAACCAACACGGTGTCGGCGACTTCGAGGACTCCCAGTTCTGTTTGCCCGACTCCCACCGTTTCCACCAAAATGACGTCTACCCCTGAAGCGTCCAAGAGCCGGGTAGTGCCCCTAACCATCCGGGGCAGGCCTCCGGTTTGTCCTCTGGTGGCGACACTACGGATGAACACGCCTGAGTCTAGGTAGTGCTTCTGCATCCGCACCCGGTCACCGAGTAGAGCTCCGCCCGTAAATGGACTGGTCGGGTCGACCCCAATAATTCCCACCGACATTTCCTTGCTGCGCAACAACTCCGTGAGCCGGTCCACCAGGGTACTCTTGCCTGCGCCGGGAGGTCCAGTGATTCCGACGATATAAGCGTTGCCGGTGTGGGGGTCGATGGCCTTCAGTACACCGGCGGCTTGGGGGTCTCCCCGTTCAAGGTAAGTAATCATTCTGGACAGAGTACGCTGGTCTCCCTCCAGTAATCGACGGGCAGCATCCTCCATCTAGCAGGGACTCCGAGTAGGGATTCCAGGGTCAGAAACCAGGGCCGGAAAATGAAGCGAGGTAAGCCGTCTGGACTCTAACATTCCACACTTAGCCAGTCAATAGAAAATTGGGTCGAATAAGTTATTCTGTTTTCTCGATTTTGGCCGCAAAGACAGCCAAGATACGCAATTTTAATAGAGTTATGTCATCTATACTCTACAGTGTGAGCTAAATATTTCGATTTTCGTGACAGGCGTAAAAATACGTGTCTAGACGATTATGTTGAGGCGATATTATTGCGGAACGAGGGATTAGTCCGGAAGAAAGAAGCTAACTAGATAGGTCAGAGAGGGCTATGGATTATGAAATTGATGCCGTCACTGGATAGCGGGTACCGTGGAGGTAAGCCCGATTCAGGAAAGTCTTTGCCTGAAGAATCAATGGTGAAAGAATCAGCGCAGCATGAATCAGTGGTGAAACTGGCTGCCCACGCCCTTACCTGATGAGTTGATCAGCAACTCGGGCCGGTTTCCCCAGCGCTTCAAGAACCGGCCAAAGTTCTTACGGCTAAGCTCGTCCCGCTGATTTTCTTCCAATTCTGTCCATTGCCGGTGCTCGTGACGGACCATGGGCAACTGACTGTCGGCCACGATGCGGTAGCCCTTGTCTTTAAACTGGAAACAGTAGTCAATGTCCAAATTTCGGTAGAAGCGGAAGCACTCCCGCATCAGCCCAACGGTATTAACAGCTTCCCGCCGGAATGCCATACAGTAGGCTTGCATCGCGTCAGCGTCGCCTGAGTCCACCTCTTCATGAAAATGCTGTAAATCGTCGGTGATTAGGCCGTATGGCCCGAATATTCCTACGGACTGGTCTGAGAGTTGCTGGACCATTGGCTCCATGATGCCGCCGACGATCTCCGCCGAGCCATCCATAATTACCACATGGTTGCCCAGGCTTTGCTTGATGCCGATGTTTTTCCCGGCGGCATCGCCAACGTTGTGGTCACAGTGAATTACACGCACCTGGGGATGCTGCTCTTTGAACTTCTCCAGCCATTCGGACGTACCGTCGGTGCAGCCATTGTCGATAACTATGAACTCAGTGGTATAGCCCGCTGAGTTGTTGAGCATGCCCAAGATGCATCTTTCCACGTCCCCCGGATGTCCGTAAGCGCTCAGGATAAAGGAGAAATCGAACTGGGATGGGCGGTCTAGGTACGACTCGACCTCCCGGGAAGAGGATACCGACGGCCATAGTTCAAGCCGACGCTCCAAGAGGGTTTTGGACCGGACGCGAGCGTTTTCGCCCGTGTCCTCGACATAGTAACCTTGAGATACCAATTCGGTCCGTATATCGTCCGCAGGAGCGTAGTCGGATTGATACCTCAAGCTTTCCCGCTGATCCACAGCGGCGCTTACCAGAGCCGGAACATCGTGGTTCTCGGCCAATGCGTCTAAGTCTAGACCGAAAACTCCATCAAACTCCGATAACAAAGCTGCCTTCGCCGGGCCGGGCAGATCGGACTTGAACATGTCCCAAGTTAGCGCCAAGGCTCCCGGCAAATCCAGGTCGTTTTCTACGTTTTCCCAGAATCTTCGGCGCCAATCATCGGTCTCGGCCGAAATTTGGCTCAGTAGATGCTGGCTCAGCGCAGGGAGGCTCTTCCAAATCCAGAAGCGCTGGCGCATGCTGGTCAGGGCCTTCTCAGCCGCCCTCAGCGAGTTAAAGGTGAAGTTCATGCGGTGCCGGTAGCGAACGGTCAGGCACAAGTAACGGAAGGCAAGCGGGTCGAATCCTCTGGAGATAAGCTCTTCCAGTAGGAAGACATTGCCTGAGGATTTGGCCATTTTGGCGCCGTCGGCCAAGAGGTGCTGAGCGTGGACCCAGTACCGCACATGCTGCTGCCCAAATGCCGCCTCGCTCTGTGCTATTTCGTCTTCATGGTGAGGAAAAATATTGTCTACGCCGCCCGTATGGATGTCGAAGGACTCTCCGAAGTATTTAGCGGCCATGGCGGAGCATTCGATGTGCCATCCGGGGAACCCATCTCCCCACGGGCTTTCCCATTTCAGGTCGCGCCCCGGTTCCGCCGCTTTCCACAAAGTAAAATCCCGGGCGTCTCTTTTTAAGGGGTCCGCCTCAGCGCGTACACCCTCCAAAAGATCGGCTCCGGTATTTCGAGAGAGCTTCCCGTAATCGCTAAAGCTGCTGACGTTGAAGTAAATGTTGCCGCCGGCTTCGTAGGCGCTGCCATTGGCCATAAGTTTCCCGACGATGTCTACCATCTCCGGGATGTGTTGAGTGGCCCACGGAAACACATGAGCAGGCTGGATGTTGACCTGTTCTTCGTCAACGTGGAACCGGTCGGCGTAGAATTGAGCGATGTCCTGGGTGGATTTACCTTCCTCTAAAGCGGCCAGGATCATCTTGTCCCCGCCGGCCTCCACCAACTCCTGCCGCATGTGGCCGACATCGGTGATGTTCTTAACGTGATGGACCTCTATCCCCTTGATCTCCAAGGCCCGGCGGATCCAGTCCGCCATCAGATATGTGCGCAAGTTTCCAATGTGGGCATCCCGGTAAACTGTGGGCCCGCAGGTATACATGCGGACCTTCCCAGGATCGATGGGCTGAATTTCTTCGACTTGCTTAGTCAGGGTATTGAAGATACGTAACAAACCAGTCCTCTTATCTCGGGCCATGACGAGCAACTATGGTAACTAGGTACGCGAGAAGTTTAACACTTTCTGAAGTCATCAGGTACTAAGTTGAACCCAATGATTAAATGGCCTACCCGAATTTCGTGGCGCCCTTCGCAACATTCTGCGGACTCACCGTTCTGGGCGCTGCCTCCCAAATAGAGTGGTAGGGTGGGTTTTAAACTCGCCCCTGCGGGGACAACTCCGACACTGGGCATGGATTTACCAGTATCAACTGAACAACTTGTGCACTTAATTACTGAGCCTGGACCGCTACCTTCGCCAACTCCAAGGCATTAATCTCTTCGGGCCCGTATCCGATTTCTACCAGAATTTCTTTGGTGTCGGTGCCCAACGCCGGTGAAGGGCGGCCCAAGCGAGCTGGCGTAGCCGACAGCTGGGCGGCTATGCCCAGATGGTCGACCCGGCCACGGCCCGGATGTTCTCGGGTGGCAATCAGTCCCGCCTTGCGAACGTTTGGGTCATTCCGGAAGTCTTCAATAGCCTCATTTTTGATTATGCTCACTCCGCTGGCACCCAAAGTATCGCACCAGTGGTTCATGGATTTGGAAGCAAAAGTCGCCGCTATCCTTTCCTGCAGGTCCGCGTCTTTGGCCTTCCTGGCATCGGCATCGGCGAATTTGCTACCTGACGCCAGGGCCGCAAAAGCTGGCACGGCGATAAGACTCCGCCAGTCTTCTTCCGTCTCGCAGTGCAGGTACAACCAACCGTCGCTGGCCTGGTAGAGCCGGGACAATGCCGAGAATCCCCTGACTTCCAGACCTTCCGGATCATCTCTATGGTAGCCTTTGAAGTCCAAGAAATAGGGCGACTGAAGCAGGCCCGCGGTTAAGGCCAAACCACCGTCGACCGATTGTCCTCTACCGGTGACATTGCGTTCGTGGAGGGCCAGTGAGACCGCATATGCGCCCAATAAGCCGGTGCCGTAGTCGTTCATGGGATAAGGGAGAGTTATCGGTGCGCCGTCCCGGCCTCCTCTGCGAACCTGAATTCCGCTGACGGCTTGCGCCAGTTGCTCCCAACCTGCCCTTTCGCTCCAAGGTCCGTCGTGTCCAAAGGCATTCAAGGACGCGTAGATGATGTCCGGCCTGCGGCGCTTAACGTCCTCGTAGCTCAAACCCAGACGGGCCATGCTGCCTTTACGGTTGTTTTCCACAATCACATCTGCGGTTTCGACCAAGCGCCAAAATACTTGTTGCCCGCGCTCCAACTTCAAATCCAACAACATGCTCCGCTTCCCGCGGTTAACGTCCACCGAGCCGACCACGTCGTAGGGCCGGTCCGGGTCGTCGATTTTAATAACGTCGGCCCCAAATTCACCCAGGGTCCTGCCGCAGGTGGGGCCGGCCAGAATCAGGCAGAGGTCAAGAACGCGAATACCCTGCAGCGCACCGGTAAGCTCTCTGGGGCTAGGTTGACCGCTTGGGCTGCTGTTAGATTTTGCTTTTGTGGCTTGAGCCAATATTTCCTCGGTGTGCTCGCCCAACTTTGGCGCGCGGCCCTGCACGGCGCCGGGAGTGGACCTAAGTTTTACGGTAACGCCGGGTTGCTTCATAACTCCCAATTTGGCGTCATCAACGTCCACCACCATGCCAGCGGTGTTGGCGTGCTCGTGAACCAGCCACTCGTCTACGGTGTTGCAAACGGCGCATGCGCCACCAACGGCGTTTATAGCTTCTTGCCAGTCTTTGGCTGGCCTCTGCAAAAAGAGGTTCTCGAACCGGTCTGTCCAGTGTTTAATGGTTTCAATGTCAAGCGGCTCGCCCACGCAGTCCATGAATTCTTCAATCCATTCTTCACGCCCGGCCACTCCCATAAGTTGATGTACGAAACGCTCGAACATGCCGTGATTTTGCACGTACCGGCCATCGGCGCATTTATATTGGCGGGCCATGACGTGGCGGAAGATACCGAATACATCAGGGGGCTCGGTATCATGGAGTTTGACCAAGTGGCGGCCCATTGCCGGGAAGACGGCGCTATGCAGCGGAACTTCTATCCTCTGGCCAACGCCGGTATGATGCCGAGCCGACAGAGCCATGCCGACGGAGACTGCGCCGAGAATGGCACCGAAGGAGCTGGCAACGGGCAACGGCACAAAGAGAGGCTCGTTAATCCCCTCAACTTCCTGGTAAACACCCGTAGACGCTGCGACGATTGGCTCCCACCCTCTTTGGTTTCTCTGAGGGTTATCTTCGCCGAAGCCAGGTAAAGAACAGTAAATAAGCCGGGGATTTAAGCCGGACACCGACTCGTAACCTATTCCTAGGCGGTCAGCGACTCCAGGCCGGAAATTCTCAATCAGCACATCGGCGTCTTCAGCCAATTCCAAGGCTTGCTTCTGGCCCGAGCCGGTCTTCAAGTCAATTACCACGGAGCGCTTTCCCCGGTTCCAGGTAGAGAAGGCTAGCTCGCTGCGCGCTGGGTCGCCTGCGGGCCGTTCGATCTTGATTACGTCGGCGCCCTGGTCAGCCAATAACATTCCCAGCAAAGGCCCGGGAATGTAATGCCCAAAGTCCAGCACTCTTACACCTCGCAAAGCCCCGGTGGGAGTAGCTCTTTTGGTGTCATTGGCGCTGGTCATGGTGTTCTCCTGGCATTAAATATTTCTGCTGTCAGTTTCAACCCAGAGCTGTCCTGCGTTGCCAGAGCCGTCCCGCGTTGACCAAGGGATAGTAGCACCTATTCCCCTGTAAGCGTCAACAGAATTGGGCGCCCACAATTAGCGTAGATACGAGAGCAGTTCTTTCCAGAATGCTTCGACTGGGCTGGGATTGATTCGGATTTTTTTACTCTGGTTGTTCGCTGGCAATCTCCAGTCTCGTCGCAAGTAGATTTGGACGCCGAATCGTGCTAAAAATCCAATCCGCTGACTATTAGTCCGTTGGCGAGGCAAACCTGGCCGGATCAAATTCCGCCACCGAAAGCTGTGTTTCGCCTTTAGTAATTTGATCGGCAACGGCTTTGCCGATGGCGGGGCTAAGCAAGATTCCTTTCTTGCCAGCTCCCGTGGCTAAGAAAGCATTATCCAGTCCCGGCGCCCGGCCGATAATGGGCAGCCAATCCGGTGTGACAGGCCTCAAGCATGCGGTGTGCAGAACCAACTGGGCTTTAGCCATATCGGGTATCAACTTGACTGCGCCATTTAGTATGCGCTGCCGAGCGGATTCAGTGGTTGACCTATCGTATCCCCGCCAATCTTCGGTGGTGCCGCACCAGACTAATCCGTCCGGTTTCGGATATAGCGAACCTCCGCCTCCGGACATGTCATGACCTAACGGACCGCCCGGCAACTCCATTCGAAGTATCTCACCCTTTAGAGGGTCGACGGGCACGTAGGCTCCTAGCCACGGCTCGGCGATTCGGGACCAAGGCCCGGTGGCCATCACTAATTGGTCGCAGTGGAGCACTCTACCTTCCAGCAATACACCGGTTACCCTTCCGTTGGTGCGCTCCAGCCCTTGTACGGTGCCCGACTGCACCGAGACGCCCATTTTTTCAGCGGCTTGCGCCAAGGCCAACGTGTACTTATAGCTGTCTAAAGAGGCGTTGCCCCGGGCGACCACTCCCTGCGACACCTCGGAGGATATGCGAGGCTCCAAGTCGAGAAGTTGTTCCCGGTCCAGCATATCCGCTTCAAATCCGTCGGTGGATGTAAAGGTGTCAAATGTCTCCTGTATTTCCGGCGGATCCTCGTCGTCGAACGCAACTTTGACCAGCGAAGTTATTCGCCACTGATAGTTAACGCCGGTTGCCTCCATAAGCTTGGGAAACAAATCTTGGTGCAGCAGGTAGGACTCCATGGCCACGTCACTCAGAGGACCGGGGATGCCCGTCCCTTGAAGCGGATTCAGGCCTCCTGCGGAATACCCCGACGCTTGAGAGCCTATCCCTTCCTTTTCGATGATGGTGGATTTCACACCGGCCAGAGCGAGGTAGTAGGCCACTGAGCAACCGGCGGCGCCGCCGCCTACGATTACCACTTCGCTTGTGTCTGTCATGTTTTGACCTCTTCGGTGAGTATCATTGCTTTATTTGCTGGAGGAAAATGGGGGAAATCCCCCTAAATCCCCCTTTACGAAAGGGGGACTTGGACCGCCAAACTGTCATTCTGAAGCGGCCTGAAGAATCTGGGGAGGGGACTTTCAGGTTAG
>MUCR01000024.1 GCA_002816455.1 SAR202 cluster bacterium Io17-Chloro-G4
ATTTCCAGACTAGGGCGATGATATACTTAGCTTCATATTCTAGGAGGAATTGTACATGCAAAGCGGCGGTGTCCGGCTGACTGAGCTATCCCATTGTGCTGGTTGAGCGGGGAAGCTTAGCTTGGAGGACCTTGTACAGGTCCTAAGTAAAATAAAAATGCCGACGCACGACGACCTTTTGGTCGGCACTGAGACCGGCGACGATGCGGCAGTATACCAACTGAACGAACATACGGCGTTGATACTCACTGTGGACTTCTTTACGCCGATCACCGATGATCCGTTTGAGTTTGGGTCCATTGCTGCCGCCAATTCTCTCAGCGACGTTTACGCCATGGGAGGCAAACCCCTACTGGCTATGAACGTCGTTGGTTTCCCCGCCGATCTGGTGCATGAAATGCTGGCCGATGTGCTAAAAGGCGGATACGCAAAGGCTGCGGAGGCTGATTGCCTGATCGTGGGCGGTCACACTATTGACGACCCCGAGCCCAAGTACGGACTGTCCGTGGTTGGCATTGTGGAACCGGGAAAACAGGTATCCAACGCCAACGCCAAGCCCGGCGACGTCTTGGTTCTGACCAAACCCATCGGTACCGGCATTATCACCACCGGCTGTAAGCAGGGCAGCTCTCCGCCGGATGTGCTGCGCGGCGCCGTGGAAAACATGGCGACTCTGAACCGGGCCGCCGCTGACGCGATGGTCAAGGTGGGCGTCAACTCTTGTACCGACGTTACCGGCTTCGGTTTGATGGGGCACCTGCGCTCTATGGTCAGGGGAAGTAAAGTCTCCGCCAAGATACGATTTGGAGACGTACCTGTGTTGTCTGGAGCCTGGGATTTGCTGCAGCAGGACATCGTACCCGGCGGCACTTTCCGCAATCTCCAAAGCGTATCTGATTCGGTGCACTGGCATGAAGACTTGACCGAGAAACAGCGGCTGCTGCTCTGCGACGCTCAAACGTCGGGCGGGCTTTTGATCTCGGTGTCCCAAGAACGACTGCAGTCTTTATTGTCGGAACTGGATGCAGCAGGCGTCGCCACGAGAGCGGTGGTTGGCGATATTACTGAGGGCAACCCGGGCGAGATTCACGTCACGGCTTAGCTATGCCTCCGGACGGCTGAATTGACACTGTGTAGGCCTATAGCTAAGATTGAAAATCGGGATAGCCTACCGGCCTGACCTACCGCGCTAACCCATCTTCCCAAAGAACTGAGGTGGTATTTGAAGCGTCCAGATACTATTCAAAACGTAACGATCCACGAATCCGGCAGCCGGGTGCCGCCGGGCCAATTTCTGACCGACAAATTTCCCGTCTTGACCTATGGCAGCGAGCCCAACGTCGACATCGAGTCTTGGAAGCTACGGATTTTTGGTCTTGTGGACAAGGAAATCGAACTGGACTGGGCTCAGTTCTCAAGCCTGGAATGGGAGACCGTGGATGCTGACTTCCACTGCGTCACCCAGTGGAGCGCTCTTGACCAAACTTGGGAAGGAGTGTCCCTTCGGAATGTATTGAGGTTGGTCCAGCCAGCCGCCGAGGCCCGATTCGTTATGATTCACAGCTACGGCGGCTATACCACCAATCTGCCTCTAGACTTGGTTTTAGAAGAGGGATTGTTTGCTCACAAGCACATGGGCGAACCTTTGGGGAAGAGCCATGGCTGGCCCTTGAGGTTCGTGGTCCCATCTGTTTACGGTTGGAAGAGCGCCAAGTGGGTCAACGGCATAGAACTGATGGCGGCAGACGCCCCGGGCTTCTGGGAACTACGTGGCTACCACAACGACGGCGACCCCTGGAAGGAAGAGCGGTTCTGGCCGGAACTCACCCGGTAGGCCAGAGCAAATGTGGAAACCATGCGGTTTCCAAAAAAACAAAGTCATCTTTGGGAGCAAGTTAATCCTTGCTCCCAATTTAATTTATGCGGCTTCCAACTCCTTGACCCGCGTTTCATCCAGCGTCACGCTTGATTCAAGCACAGGCTCTGCAATGTCTTTCAGGTGGCCGCATTGCAGGCACTTGAAGTATTTTCCGTATTGGTCCTCAGAGAGATACAAATCTCCCTGGCATTTTGGGCAGCTTTTGAATTTGATCATCGCCAACCCACCTCCTTTCCCGCCGGTTTGGTTATTGATTTTCCTACTGGTTTTCCCGGCGGTGTTGATTATCGGCCTACTCCCATTACCCATTTATTACTCGAGCGATGCATTCCCGCAATGATTTCCCGCTTTAGGGGTACCGGTACTTTTAATTCATTCAACAAATTGGGACATTGTGAATGCAGGTGTAACAATCAAGTTGACACGACTCGTATCAAGTTCTATCATGTTACTTAAATAAGGTCAAGACAGTCGGAGCGCATTAGTTCTTTTGGGGACGCCGCAATCTTTGGAGACGCAGAATGTATTTAAGGCAAAGGTCGAAATTGGATGAAGCCACAAAGGTCCCTTCCCAGCCGTTGCCTAGCAGGCCCGAGCATTCTTCAATCACCAAGCAGGCAGAGCATGTCCCCAGCGGCGATGATGAAATGGACCCGGCTTTGGCTATCGAAGGCGTTTACATTATCAGTGTGGCCGCCCGGATTTTGGAGATGCATCCCCAGACCTTGCGCAAATACGAAAGACTGGGGCTGATCAATCCAGGGCGCACCATAGGAATGCTGCGGCTATATTCTCGGGAGGACATCCGAAAGGTCCGACTGATACGCCGCCTTAGCGACATGGGTCTCAACCTGGCTGGGATCGAATTCGCATTGGGAACCGCTGATAACCTGCAGTTGCTGAACCGGCGGTTGCAAGCTTTGGCTGACAACGACGAATCCAGAGAAGCGATCGAATCCGAGATAAGCGCCCTTCTTCGCAGTCTGGGACTCTCTTTTGAAGACTAGGCTAAGTGCAATCGATAGTCCGGAAGGATTTTCGTTCAAAATTTGTTCTTACTGAATCGATTTTTTTAAAACTCGGTCTATATACTGTAACGCCACGCGCAGGATTACATAGATGACGACGGATTCCAACGACCTATCCCAAGACGGTGACCAACCGTCGGCCGATGAAGAGATTAGCCAAGGCGATGAGATGCCGAGCGATCTGACCATCGAAGAGCAGGTCATGTTCTTGCGAAATGCGCTGGAATCGTCCCGTAATGAACTGGACCAAAGCCTGGACGCCACCCAAAGGGCGCAAGCCGAACTAGTCAACTATAAGCGCCGGACCGACGACGAGCGTATCGAATTGGGAAAATACTCTAATTCGCGACTAATTTCCAGAATCCTTCCGGTCATGGAGGAACTGGACCTTGCCGTGAACCACGCTGGGGATAGCGGACCCAACGATTCTTGGCTGGAAGGCGTTAAGTTGATTCAACGAAAGCTGTCCAACCTACTTCAATCCGAAGGTGTTCAGGAAATAGAAACTGTGGGCATTCCATTCAATCCGGTGGAGCACGAAGCTTTGGGCACCGAGCCCACTGAAGAACACCCACCGGGATACATAACCGAAGCGGTCCGTCCCGGATACCGTCTCCACGACCGGGTCATTCAACCGGCGCAGGTGATGGTGGCCCGGGAGCCAGAAAGCCCCCAGAATTAGAAAGCCCGCGGGAGCCGGAAACCCAATAATAGACAAGCAAATCAAAGGAGATCAGACATGGCGAAAGTCCTGGGTATCGATCTAGGCACCACGAACTCGGTTGCGGCGGTAATTGAAGCCGGCGAGCCGGTAATTGTTGAAAACGCAGAGGGCGGCCGGCTGACACCTTCGGTCGTTGCGGTAAACGCGCGGTCCGGAGAGAGATATGTGGGCCAGGTGGCCAAACGGCAAGCGGTCACCAACCCGGAAAACACCCTCTTTTCCGTCAAAAGGTTAATGGGCCGCAAATTTCAAGACCCAGAGGTTCAAAGCTCCCTCAACAAATTGCCATACAAGATCATCAGCGGGACCGATGGCGACGCATACGTGGAGATGGCCGGCGAAAGTTTTGCTCCTCCTCAGGTATCGTCCTTTGTTTTGCAGAAGATTAAGCAGGATGCGGAGGCCAAATTAGGAGAGAAAATCACCCAAGCGGTGATTACCGTCCCTGCATATTTTAACGACCGTCAGCGCCAAGCCACCAAGGACGCAGGCACCATCGCCGGCATGGAAGTCCTCCGCATTATCAACGAACCCACCGCTTGCTCACTGGCTTACGGTCTGGACAAAACCAAGAGCGAGGCCAAGGTGGCGGTGTTCGACCTGGGAGGAGGCACATTTGATGTCACTATCTTGGTAATGGGTGATGGTGTTTTCGAGGTTAAATCCACTAACGGCGACACATTCTTGGGCGGAGACGACTTCGACCAGGCGATACTGGATTGGCTCATCCAGGAATTCCGCCAAGAGACCGGGATTGATCTGACCAACGACCGCATGGCTCTGCAGCGTCTCCGTGACGCCGCCGAACGGGCCAAGGTCGAGCTTTCCAGCGTTTTGGAAACGGAGATAAACCTGCCATTCATCACCGCCGACTCAAGCGGACCACAGCACTTGGTCAAACCGTTGAGCAGGTCTCGATTGGAGCAATTGGTAGCCGACTTGATTGCCAAGACAGAGGGACCCTGCCGCCAGGCGATAAGCGATTCAGGTTTAAGCACCGAGGCCATTGACGACGTAATCCTGGTCGGCGGTATGACCCGCATGCCAGCGGTACAGGAAAAGGTCAAGCAACTCTTTGGGAAAGAACCCAGCCGCGGCGTAAACCCGGATGAGGCCGTGGCCATGGGCGCCGCCATCCAGGCTGGCGTTCTGGCGGGAGAAGTTGACGACATCGTTTTGGTGGACGTGACGCCGCTCACTTTGGGACTGGAGACTCTTGGTGGTGTCTTGACCACTCTGATCTCCCGCAACACGGCGATACCCACGGAAAAGACCGAAACTTTCACAACGGCCGCCGACGGCCAGACTAGCGTGGACATCCATGTCCTCCAAGGTGAGAGGCCGATGGCCACCGACAATAAATCCATCGGACGGTTCATGCTGGACGGCTTGCTTCCGGCACCCCGGGGGGCGCCTCAGATCGAAGTTAAGTTCGATATTAACCGGGACGGCATACTTTCGGTGTCAGCTCGTGATAAAGGCACCGGCAAGGAACAAAAAATCGTCATCCAATCCGGTTCCGGTTTGGGCAAAGATGAAATCGAGCGCATGGTGGATGATGCCAAGGCCCACGAAGCTGAGGACGAACAAAAGAGAGCCGAAGTCGAGACCCGAAACCAGGCTGACTCCTTGGTCTTTACCACCGAAAAGATGCTGGAAGAACACGCTGACAAGATATCCGAAGAACTGAAGGCCGAAGTAGACGGCAAACTCGCCACCCTTAAGTCAGCTTTGGCGGCAAACAACTTGGCCGAAATACAGCCTGCCGTGGCCGACCTGAACAGCACGGTGCAGCGGTTGGGGCAAGAAGTCTACAGCCAATCCGGCGACCCATCTCAAGCCGGCGGCGACCCATTCGGCGGCACACCTTTTGAAGGCGCCGAAGCTGGTGACGGTGGACCTGTAGATGGCGATCCGACTACCAGCGCGGATGACGACGAAGAGGGCGACGACACCGTGGAAGGTGAGTTTAGAGAGGTCTAAACTCACTAGTATCACCGTTGGGAATAGCGGGGCGAGTCTGTTATAATGGCTTCACAACCGCAGAGACCTTCCCATATCCGCCATCCAAAATTCCTATGGTTAAAGCAGTTGGAGAGTAGATGAGCGCTCAGCAAGAACATGCGGACCAAGAGGTATTGGGCAACGAAAACGAGGTAGTGATTGAGGAGTGGGTGATAGAAGGGATTGATGAGAAACTCACACCTCTTCAATACCACTACTTAAGTCTGTTGCAGAGGCTAACCTCGGTCAAAAACAGCTACCAGACTGACCCGGAATTCGAAAGCTGGATTATGTCTGGCATCAACAAAGCAATCTATTCCACCCTCCGAGATTGCATAGAAGCCAACATCGGTGATGCCGCCAAAGAATTGCTGCGGCAGGAGCACCAGGTCAACTAGGACCGGCTTCCCAAGCTCAGCACTCCGTGCGTAGAATGAAATAATTGGGCAGTACCCTGCCCGATTATTGTCCTTGTTATATCTTCAGCGCCAGGACCACCCGGATTTTTATTAATTCCCGTTTGCTCATTCACCCATCCTTGCACCGGCTCGTTTGGGTCCATCTCCCACTCGATTTCCCCCTTTCCCCGGTGCGTCCCGATAAACTTAGGCGCTTATTCCATGTGTCGGGAAAATCTGATCTTTAACTTGGGACAGCGTTTCTTCGGCATGACGACGGGCGTCATTGGCCACATTGGCTGGGATATCCGGAACAACCGTGTCCCGTAGCTGAGTGACGCCGTGTTGCTTGGCAAAGGAATCTGGAATGCGGTCCGGCCAATCTCGCTCCACCATCACCCCGTAAGCCAAGGTCCAAGCTCGGGCCACTGCCATCAAATCGTACCCGCCACCGCCCAAAGCCAGCCATGGCACGCCCAACTTGGCCAGTTCCTTAACCGCCGCTTCATAACCCCGGGTGGTCACTTGTAAGTGAGTTAAGGGGTCGCTATGGTAGCTGTCGATGCCCAATTGGGTGACCAAAACGTCGGGTGCAAAAGCATGCAATAGCGGCGGCGCCACATCGTAAAACGCTTCTAAATATATCTCATCGCCGGTATACGGGAATAAGGGCAGGTTAACCGAATAACCGGCCCCCTTACCCACTCCTAACTCTTGCACAAATCCTGTTCCGGGGAACAGGTACTGGCCAGATTCATGAACCGAGATCGTCAAAACTTGGTCGTCATCGAAAAAGGCCTCTTGAACACCGTCTCCGTGGTGAGCGTCGATGTCCACATAGGCGACTCTCAACCCGCGATTGCGGAAGTACTTTATAGCCAAAGCAGGGTCGTTGAACACGCAAAAACCCGAGGCATGATTAGCGCTCGCATGATGCAGTCCGCCGGAAATACTGAAGGCCACGTCCACCTTATGGCTGGCCACCATTTCTGCGGCCACCATGGTTGCCCCCGTGCTTAGGGCCGCAGCCTCGTACATGCCTGGGTAAATCGGGTTGTCGCCTTGGCTGGCAAAGTTAAAGCGCATTGGTTCGAAGCCGCTGGCGCCGGTGCTAAACGCCCGAACCGCCGAGATGTAGTCGCCGGTGTGGAGCCAGCCCAACTCTTCCTCAGTGGCCGGACGGGGCGTAACTAGCGACGAAGTCTCACTGTCGAAGGCACCATAGGCCTGAAGCAAATCAAAGGTATATTGAAGCCGCACCGGGCGCATGGGATGGCCATCGCGCAACTCATGACGGGAAAGGGATTCCTCATATAAAAACGCGGCCTTTCGCATTAACTTACCTCCGGGTATCGGCGCATAAGAATCACCGGGCCAGAATGGGAACTCAATGCCCGTCCACGAGCGAGTCTAAGTAATTTAATTGGGCCGGTCAAGAACCGCTGCACTATCCAATCCGGCTGGCAATATAGATTGAGAAACCCCGCAGAATCGGGGCCGGTCCACAAAAAATAGGTTATGTCTACGAGGCAAAAAATCCCAAAATCCGTAAAGGTTGCACATATGCGTTTTCACAGTGAATCCAGTATATTGCCCACTCAGCAAATGGATTTTCAGGACGGGAGTGGCCGGATGAACGGGGCGATTATGCCTCAATCCGGGCCCATAGCAAAAGTACATTTACTGATTAGTCTCCAGCGCTAATGACATTATTCAAGAGGGTAAACAGCGAGGAGTTACCTCGCTGAAGCCGGAACCACGGTGGCGGATGTTGTGGATGCGACGGCTGGCAAACCGGCTCATAGGAAGATAGGAGATCGAAGATGCTGAACGGATTCAATGCGTCCCTCGAGGAAAAACTGAGAATGGCCGAGCAGGCGGAACAAGAGGTTTCCAGGTTGCAACCTCTGGCTTCTGAAGCGCCTACGCTTAGGGCCGAAAAGATCAAAGCCCAAAAGTCGGCCGAGCGTCACAGAGCAAAGGAAACTGCCATGGACCAGGCCAGGGACGCCGCTCGGAGCGCTACCGAGAGTCAGGCTCACGTACCGGAACTACTTGGCAATGCGTCCAGGGCCGTTAACGAGCTTTACATTGCGCTGAAAGAAGTAGAAGCCCGCCGCCAGAGCGCCATGCAGGCATTGGCCGTCGCTGACCGGGTAGACTACGAGATTGAACTGGAAGATGGTGAGGAGCACGAGCGTTCCTTGGACCGGGACCCCAGAGGCCTGGCTTACGCACTGGCGGGACGCCACGGCGACTCCAGGGTTGTGAAGCTATTGGATGAGCTGCAGCCCGGATTCGGCCTGTTGGCCGGTTGTAATATGGACGACCCGCTGCACCGGGACGTAGCTAATTTCGTGGTCCAGCGCGTAGCTCCGGCGGTACCGCCTCAAGCCGCTTCCGCAAATAAGAAAAGCGGAGCGGTGGCCCCACCGCCCGCACCGGAACCTGTGGAAATCCCTGCTGTCGAAGAGGAACGGCAAGAGCCTTCAATACCGGCGTTTTTGGCCGAAATCGAGTAGGTCCCGCCAAAGCAACCACGAACCTACGGGC
Organism: SAR202 cluster bacterium Io17-Chloro-G4; assembly: GCA_002816455.1. Lineage (GTDB taxonomy): Bacteria > Chloroflexota > Dehalococcoidia > Lucifugimonadales > UBA3495 > UBA1141. The sequence goes on from MUCR01000024.1 coordinate 8,587, forward strand.
TTATAGTAAACCGACGTTTTAATTGTGATTATCCGGCGATTAGCCAACTCCTCGCCCGGTGGCTGGAATACCAGCCACCGGTTTTTTTATGTTTCGCTTCACCGGAACCCCCATGGCCATTTATTTCCGTTCATCCTGAGCTTGTCAAAGGACCTCGATCACCGAACTGGGCTTAGGTCCATGCAAAGCAACAACGGGACGGGGGCAGCCGATTGCGTCGGGCTTGCAAACAGACCAAAGGTGGAGCACAACTTGGAAATGGTTCGACAAGCTCACCACGAACGGTAGGTGCCCTCGGTTCCGTTCATCGTGGATTTGCCGAACGACTTCAATCTGTTGGGGCAGTTAGGCGGAGGTCACCACCATTAGGAGGCTTCACGATCCGTTCGTCCTGAGCCTGTCGAAGGATCACCATCATTGGGAATGCTTAGGCGAGAATTACCACCTATACGGGTAACGAGTATCGTCGGTGGCGCGCCTGTCAAAGTACCTAAGACACGCTAGACATGGCAGTGGTTCGACAAGCCTGTCCTGAGCCAAGCCGAAGGGCTCACCACGAACGGGATGACGAGTCCGCTCATCCTGAGCTTGTCGAAGGAACACCATCACTGAAGTTGGCTGAAGTTGGCTTAGGTTGAGACAACTACTACGATAAGTCCTCCCCACACGAATTGACGGCAAATTAGCCCCGGTATAGACTCGAAATGCCCATGGCCGGTGTGACAAGGGCATTATCGTAGTCCAAATCTCCAGCCTCGCGAGTTCAGGAGCATATCCATGAAACTTGGCATTTACAGTTCGATTGCCAGTCCTCCCCGGGGCGAGAACCTTGACCGATGTGTGGACGAGGTGATCGCGGAAGCCAAGCTCGCTGAGGAAGCCGGTTTCGATTCCTGTTTTTTCGGAGAGCACCACCAAGACAAAGACGGCTTTCTGCCGTCGCCGCTGATTGTCGCAACTGCCGTGGCGGCCAACACACAGAGCCTCCGAGTGGGAACCTCGGTGATCTTGTTGCCGCTCCACAATCCGCTACAAGTTGCTGAAGACGTCTTAACTCTGGATATTGTTTCCAAGGGCCGGGTCACTTTGGGCGTGGGTCTTGGCTATCAGCCAGCCGATTTCCAGGCCTTTGACGTTCCCATTGAAGAGCGGGTAAGCCGTTTGGAAGAGGGCGTGGCTGTAATTCGGGGTTGTTGGTCTAACAAACCCTTCTCCTTCCACGGCAAGCACTACAACCTGGATGACATCCACGTAACACCCGCTCCGTATCAGAAGCCGTCTCCTCCGCTGTGGATCGGCGCCAGCAACCCGCCGGGAGCGCGCCGGGCTGGCGCCTTGGCCGACGGCTTCGTGTCGACACCCAGCACTGGGCTCAATGCTACGACTGACTTGGTTAACGAGTACCGAGACGCTGCCTCAGCCGCAGGCAAGGAAGCCCAAGTAGTTTTGATGCGCGACGCCTGGGTAGCATCGTCCCGAGCCGAGGCCGAAAGAATCTACGGGCCCGAAGTCATGGACGCATACAAGTACTATTGGCGAAACGGTCTGCCAGAGTTTAAAAGCTTTAAGACTGAGGCCGAGTTGACCCTAGACAACATTGCCACGGACCGCCTGATCATGGGCGACCCGGAAGAGTGCGTCAGCGAGTTCCACCGCTGGAGCGAGGCCACAGGCGCTGAGCTGTGCCTGCTGCGACTGCGCCACGCCCACTCGGGCGGCCCGCCTCACCCGGATATTATGAAAGCCATCAACCTTTTCGGTGATCGAGTCGTTCCTTACTTGTAGCAAAATGCTAAGCCTTAACAAATCTAACCCAAATTCACTAAGACCAGAGTATTAGAGAGGTGACGCAATGGGGAAGTTTGAAGAGTATTCCAATAAGTACAAGGCCATTCGCATGGACAGGCAAGACGGCATTCTGGAAATCACATTCCACACGGACGGCGGCCCGTTGCAATGGGGCGGAATGCCCCATGAGGAGTTTCCGCGAGCTTTTTACGACATTGGCAGCGACCCAGAAAACCGAGTGGTAATTATGACCGGGACCGGCGACGCATTTTCGGGCCCACCGGGCAGCGCCGAATCGGCTCCCAAAAGAGCTCCAGCTCAGTGGGACAGTACCTACTGGGAGGGTAAACACCTGCTCTGGAACCTACTGGACATTGAGGTGCCCATAATCAGCGCTATCAACGGGCCAGCTCTGCGCCATTCGGAGATCCCCCTTCTTTGCGACATCGTCCTAGCGTCTGAGACGGCAAGCTTTCAAGACTCCGGCCACTTCATTAGCGGACTGGTGCCAGGCGACGGGATGCACATTGTAATGCCTATGCTATTGGGGCTGAACCGCGGCCGTTACTTCTTATTGACCGGCCAGACCATCGACTCCGCCAAAGCCCTGGAGTTGGGGTTGGTAAGCGAAGTGCTGCCGGGCCAAGATTTACTGCCCAGAGCCAGAGAGCTGGCCAGGCAGTTGGCGCAGCAATCCGATTTGGTGCTCCGTTACACACGGGTAGCTCTGACGCAATACGTCAAACGGATGCTCCACGATATTCTAGGTTATGGTCTAGCTCTGGAAGGATTGGGGTCGGCGGATAGCCTAATGAGGCAGCGTTAATGCTTTTGACAGGCTCAAATCCGCATTAGCTACCGTGCCTGGGCGCATCTGTTTCGGGGTTGAATTATCACGCCATATCTGTCACCATAATTTCATGAAGATTGGGGCATTCCAAATTCACGAGCCCGTCCCGGAGTTAAAAGACCCACACGTTTTCGCCATGGTCCGGCCATGGGTTGACGTTGGCAGCGTCGGCACGCTCACCTTAAACCGGCTGGAACGCTACCTCGGCTCTAAAGAACTAGGCAAGCTGGAGCGCCCCGGTGAATTTTTCGACTTCACCCGTTACCGGCCCACCATGCGCTTGGTCCAGGGCGAAAGAGAAGTAAAGATACCCAACAGCATTATCCGCTACGCTCAAACCGAGAACGGCCCGGACTACTTGTTCTTCCACCTCCTTGAGCCCCATTCAAACGGTGAGGATTACACCGATTCCCTTCTGGAAGTGGTGAACCACTTCAACATCAAACGTTATTGCCGGATTGGGGCCATGTACGATGCCGTTCCCCACACCCGTCCGTTGCTCGTGACCGGTACGTTGGGCGATGTCACTTTGAACCGGGAAGTGCCCAACTTTAAGGTCCGCAAGAGTACCTACCAAGGTCCCACCACCATAATGAACCTGCTGTCGGAAGGAATAGAGAAATCCGAAATTGAGTCCATCAACTTCATGGTCCACTTGCCCCAGTACGTCCAATTGGAAGAGGACTACGCCGGCACCTCCCGGATGATCGAGGTCTTATCTTCCGTCTACGACTCCATTCCCCAGGATTTGGCGCCCACGGGCCGAGGGCAGCGTCAATACCGGGACCTCAGCGCCAGCCTGGAGCAAAACAACGAGCTCAAGGACCTTATCAAGCAGATGGAAGCTTATTACGACGCTCAGTTGGACTCCGAAGAGACCGGCAAAGAAGAAACCGTTCCAACTGCAACCTTGTCGCCGGAAATCGAGCGCTTCCTCACCGAGCTGGGCGAGCGCCTTGACGGCGACGAAGAGTAATAGGTCTACTTCACCCGCCCAACTGGTTTGCCCCCCATCAACTCGCTCCACACCTTCCAGCACCTTCTGCTACTTATGCCAATCCCATAGATCTTGAGCGAGGCAATAATTGACTCTTGTAGAATTTATAAAGCGATCCTTCGAGCAAAACTACGACTCGATGGCCCGCTCAGTTGAAGGGCTAAGCCAACACGAGCTTTCTTGGTCTCCGAGCCCGGAATCCATGTCCATAGGGTTCTTGGCATGGCACTACGGGCGAACTTTGGACCGCTGGATTCACTCCAGAGTATTGGAGACGAGTCAGATGTGGGAGGAAAGTTGGGCCGAAGTGTTTAACCGGCTGCCTCCGGACCCCGGCGACACCGGCTACAATTTCACCGGGCAGCAAGTTCAGGAATTTCAGTCTCCGGGGGCCGAGGTTTTGCTGGAGTACGCCCTCGCGGCTAAGAATAAGACCCTGGAGTATCTGGACGGTCAGGATGACGACGCTTTGGAGCGAATAAGCATCACCAATCCTCGAGGCGGGAAAATTAACCTGGCCACCATGTTCCAACAACTAATTTGGGAATGTAACCAGCACGGTGGCCAGATGGCCTACCTGCGGGGCTTGCAAAAGGGATTAGAGGAACCCGGTTACTCCGGCGGGATGCTGGAGGCGCGAGCAAAAGATGCCGGATAAACCACTACTGCTAATGGTCCAAGCAACCTGCGCTCAACCGCACCTGGAGCCGTTTACCACGTGGTATAACAGCCACTTGCCTAATTTACTGCGAATTCCCGGTTATTTATGGGCCCAGCGGTACATGGGTTTGGATGAGGAGAACCGTTTTACCGCCCTTTATGGAATTCGCAGCCCAGACGACCTGTCAAACCTGCTGCGATGGGACGGGCCTGATTTACATTCCATCGCCGCCAGCGAGGTCGCAAATTGGCAAAAGCTGGAGGGATTAACCCGGCGGGTAGGCAATGTTTATGAGCAAATTAGCGGCAGCCCCCTTCGTGACCCATTACTCCTTTCCGACCGTCCCCTGAGCATCGTCACCGCCGATGTAGACCCTGCCGAGGAAACTCAGTGGGACCGCTGGTATACCGAGTCCCACGTGCCCAATCTGTTGAAAATTCCTGGGTACGTTTTTGCGGGCCGGTTTCGAGTTCTCGACCATCCGGCGCTGGAGTTCTTTAACACCGGGCCCAAGTACCTGGCCCTCTACGAGTGCGAAAGCGAGGAAATCTTGGGCACTCTGAGCCCGACTGCGGAAATGCACCCGGAGGCACGGGCCGAGTTGCAACGATGGCAAGAGTACGGGGCGAAACACGCGAGCAACTTCGGCTGGGGCTTCCACAGGCTGATTTCCAAGCACTACAAGTGGCGGTAGGTAGCGCGAATTCCGCGTAGATTCAACCAACTAGTCCTACCCCCCATCCTAACCTTCCCCCACAAGTGGGGAAGGGACTGATCCTCTCCCCCTTTACGGGGGAGAGTTAGAGTGGGGGTGAATTCGTACTCGTCACTTTGGCGGATATGGAGAGCAAAGACTAGGTTATTCTTGCTGGCCACTCTGGGCGTATGCTAGACTCGTTAGAGTTACAGAATTCGTAACCCCACCTGCGCTTTTGGGCAGAGACAGTTACCTTGCCATATTTCCCCCTAATCCCCTAATCCCGGCAAAAGAAACTTGCCAATTCACCGAGGACGCATAGGTCACCAAGCATGACATCAGGTGCTCAAAAAGGGGTCATATTTTCGGGCATGCGGCCCACCGGAAAGCTCCACCTGGGAAACTACTTGGGAGCGTTGCAAAACTGGGTTGCGCTGCAACAAGAGTACCGTTGCATCTATTGTGCGGTGGACATCCATGCCCTAACCACTTTCGAAGGTGTCGCCGATGTTGCTGAGATTAAGCCCAACATCAACGACATGGTCCTGGACTGGCTGGCAGCGGGAATCGACCCGGAGCAAAGCCAGGTATTTGTCCAGTCCCACGTTCCAGAAGTCATGACCTTGCACACGCTGCTAAGCATGGTCACGCCCTTGGGCTGGTTGCTGAGGGTGCCCACCTTCAAGGAGAAGGTCCGTCAGATGGACGAGACCGAGGAAAGCGTCAACTACGGTCTGGTGGGCTATCCGGTGCTCCAGACCGCCGACATTATTCTTTACAAGGCGGACACGGTGCCAGTGGGCAGGGACCAAGTGCCCCACTTGGAGTTGGCCCGGGAGATAGTCCGGCGCTTCAACAACCATTACGGGGAAACTTTCCCTGAGCCCCAAGCCATCCTCGCCGAAGACCCGCTGGTCCTTGGCCTAGACGGCCAGAACAAGATGAGCAAGTCTTTGGACAATCACCTGGAGTTGGCCGCCTCTCCAGAGGAAACAGCCAAGCGGGTGGCCACCGCCTTCACCGACCCCCAAAGGCTCCGGCGGGACGACCCGGGCCGCCCGGAAGTCTGCAATGTCTACTCGCTGCACAAGATATTCAGCCCGCCTGGCGAGATGGCCACGGTCTATGACGAGTGCACCAGCGCAACTCGCGGTTGCGTGGACTGCAAGCGCCACTTGGCGGCTAACATCAACAGCCACCTGGAGCCCTTCCGGGAACGCCGAAGGGAGTACGAAGCCCGTCCCAGCTTCGTCAAAGAGGTCCTAGAGGATGGAGCCAAAAAGGCCAGGGTAATAGCCCAGCAAACCATCGAGGAAGTTTACGAAAAGATGGGGCTAGCCTAGCTATCAGCTATTCACTCCACCATCGGCTTCACTTCCTCCGTAAATAGGTCCATCGAGTCCTTTAGCTGCTGCAGGCTGTGGCAGCCGTTGAAGTTGATCTGGAAAGCTTCCACCCCGGCTTCTTGGCGGTATCTCTGCATATCTTCAACTACCTGGGCTGGAGTTCCGTGGCCTGTAGGTCGCTCCGCTCCGGGATTGTCCCCGGTAATTTGGCTGAAGTTCACTCGGAAGCTCATGCGAGTGGTGGGCGGGTCTCGACGGCCTATTTTCTCGCAGGCCTGACTCAGATAGCCCCTGAGCTTGATCAGCTCTTCCAAAGGCGTGGGAGTGGGCTGCCATACTTGAGCGAAAGCAGCGGCCCGGCGCAGCGACGGTCTGCTGGAACCTCCTATCCATATCGGCGGATGAGGTTGTTGCACAGGCTTGGGGCTGATGTGCATCTTCTCGAAGTCGAAAAAACGGCCATGGAAACTGGTCTCGCCGGGAGTCCAGCAGGCTTGCCATAGTCTCAGATACTCATCAGTCCTGGCGCCCCGGTCCTGGAAAGGCACCCCCAATGCAGCAAACTCCGCCTCATTCCACCCAGAACCCACTCCGGCGATGACCCGGCCTCCCGACATCTGGTCCAAGGTGGCGATCATCTTGGCCGTAGCGATGGGATTCCGGTAGGGCATTATCAACACCGAAAGCCCCAATCGGATGCGGGTGGTTCGGGCCGCCACGTAGGACAGGACAATCAGCGGGTCGTAGGTGTTGCCCCATGACTCGACGATGCGTGCCGGTCCGCCCACGATAATGTGGTCGTTAACTAAGACTGCGTCAAAGCCAAGTTCCTCCGCCTTACAGGCCGTCTCAAGAATGGCCTCAGGCGTGGCAGGGAAACCCAGATAATCCGCATTGGGCGGGCGGAAAGAAAACTCGACCATCAGTCTCTCCAGATAAATCAGGGGTAGCGTTCTTAGCTACCCCTGTAATTCTGCGGGACCATCCCCGCTCTTGGTGAGCCTGTCGAACCACTGCCTGATTTAAAGTGAGTTAGGTCCTATGATAACCACTGGCGGTCAATACTTGGCATGGGTAAGGGAGGCGATATTCACCTAAGCATCCCCGACGACGGAAATCCTTCGACAAGCTCAGGATGAACGGACTTTAACCCAAAGGTAATTCCATGTACTAGCCGCTCGGCGTGTATTTCCCGGAAGTCTGGACGGCGGTGCCTTCTTTACCTTGTTCGGTCATTTCAAGCCGCGTGGTCCTAGGCCAAACGCGCTTCAGGTCATCCCTTACGTTAAAGCGCAGGGTGTCCAGACCGTCTACTTCCAACTCTACCTTGTCTCCGTCCATGAAGGCGCTTAACCCACGGTGATTGGTGCCGGTGGCGATTACGTCGCCGGGATTCAATTCGTGGATGGAGCTGACCCACTCGATGATGCGAGGAATCTGGTGGGCCATGTCGTCTGTGTTGAAGTTCTGCTTAAGCTCTTCGTTAACCCATAGCTTAATTTGAAGGTTCTGTGGGTTGGCAATTTCGTCGGCGGTGACTAGATAGGGTCCCATAGGCGCAAATGTGTCCCTGGATTTCATTTGGTAGAAAGTGTTTCCAGCGGGGGGCAAGCCGCGGGCGGAGCCGTCGATAAAGTTCAGGTAGCCAAATACATAATCAAAGGCGTCGGCGGCGTCAACGTTCTTGGCGTGCTTGGATATCACCAAGGCCATTTCCGCCTCCCCTTCGAATATGGCGGCGGGAACGTCGGGCAATACCATGGTGTCGCCTGGGCCTATGACCGTGCTGGGAAGCTTAAGGAAAGCGTTAATGGGAGCCGGCTCATCCCTGGTCCCGTCTTCCATGTAGTTGACGGCCATGCAAACGATGTTCGGGCTGGGCAGAGGCGACCTGAGCCTGACCTGGTCCACCGGCACACCAGTGCCTTGGTCAACGGCCTGTTGCAACCGGCTGCGGTGCTCGGAGAAGTTCTCGATTATTTGATTGAGGAGATTTTGTGGGGATGTGTGGGTGATGCCACTGACGGCGTCGGTCAGGTCGACCACTGTGTCGCCTTTCATGGCGCCCAACTTGAAATCGTCGTAGAATACTAGCTTCATGCTTCCTCCGGGTTACGTCTGAGTAAATTAGAATTCCGAGAATTTAGCGCCCAACTTTGGCATGATAATCAAGCAAAGCCTAGGTGGCAAGTTTTCTTCTCCCGGAATTGGACTTTCGGTTCTCGACCAGTCATTCCAAAGTCATTCCAACGTTATTTCAGCGTAGGCTGGAATCCAGAAATTGTCTACAAAGCCACAAGCCTGGATACCGGCCTACGCCGGTAAGACGGGCAGCGCTGTCTCGGTAGCGAAAACTAAGCAAATTTCAGGAGGGCCCAACCATGACCCAGCCGTCCCCGGAACAACCTCCCCGGTCGAAATCAGGCAAAACTGCCTTGGATGTGGCGGTGGAGGCCGCGAAATTAGCTGGCGGCATAATCCGGGAGCGGTTCAGGACCGTTAAGGAGATCAACTTCAAGGGCAGAAAAGACATTGTGACCGATGTGGACTTGGCTGCGGAAAAAGCCATCTTGGGACTGCTGTTGGAAGAGTTCCCCGATTTCGGAGTCTTAGCTGAGGAATCAAAGCCCCTGGAAGCGGAATCCCCCTTTACTTGGGTGGTTGATCCCTTGGACGGGACCCGAAACTACGCCGCCGGAGTGCCTCATTTCTGCACAGTGGTGGCCCTATCTTACGGTGACCGGCCGGTGGTGGGCGTTACCTACGACCCCATGCGGGATGAAATGTTCAGCGCCGAGCAGGGCCAGGGAGCCTACCTCAACGGAGACCGGTTGGAGATCTCCGAAAACCTGAAGGTTAGCGAGGCGCTTTTGGGCTGCGACTTGGGCTATGTGGACGAAAAAGCCGGCCTGGTCCTCGACATGATCCGGTCTCTGTGGCCTGACATGATTAGCTTGCGGTTGATGGGCTCTTCGGCTTTGGGGGTGGCTTACGCCGCTGCTAACAGGGTGGACCTTTACTTCCACCATTCCCTCTCTCCATGGGACATAGCCTCGGGCCACGTCTTGATCCAGGAAGCCGGCGGCGTCATAGTGGACAAA
>MUCR01000025.1 GCA_002816455.1 SAR202 cluster bacterium Io17-Chloro-G4
CCGCAAGGGAGGCAGGCGCCGAGGTCGGGCTTGGTGACTGGGACGAAGTCGTAACAAGGTAGCTGTACCGGAAGGTGCGGCTGGATCACCTCCTTTAAAGGAGAACATAGCTGGACCTGTTACCCCCAAGCAATCGGGGCAGAGGCCCTGCTACACTCCTAGGTCGACCGGCAGGTGTTCCGTTCCTAGAGCCAGTTGGTTTGAGCTATGCTCCCCGGCTCGAAGTTCGGTTCCCTAAGAAAGCCCGCCGGGCCCCGATATCATCGGGGACCTAAATATCACATATGAACCAATTGCTTCTTTCCGCTACTCAGTTGTTAAAGCGCCTAACCTTTGTCAAACGGAAAAGGCCCCGATTAAGTCGGGGCTTTTTTGTTGAGGGTTGCTTTCAACGGTATGTAGTTTGCTGTAACGTAGCATTATGGGTAATATAAGTTCAGTTCGTCGAGCTCCGGACACCTCAATAACTGGATTCTAAGAGAGACAAACGTGAGTGAAAAAGATTCGCCCACCAGGCTCACCCTAAATGAGCTGCGGCGTACCCTAAAAAGCATTCTTCCGGTACTTAAGAAAAGCTATGGGGTCGAAAGCTTGGGCGTCTTTGGTTCTTATGTGAGAGGAGAAAGTAAGCGCACGAGCGATCTCGATCTGCTAGTGGAGTTCGGCCAAGTCCCGACGATGTTTGAGTTTGTGCGGCTAGAGCGCTACTTGGCAACCGTTCTCGGCGTAAAAGTAGATCTGGTGATGAAAACAGCGCTAAAGCCTGAGATAGGCAAGCGTATATTGGCCGAGGTCGTGAAAGTGTGAGACCCCAGAGGTCTTACCGGGACTATCTCCGAGACATCCTGCAAGCCACGGAAGAAGCTCTGGAATTTGTCCAGGGAATGGATCACTCGAACTTCTCCTCTGACCGGAAGACGAACCTGGCGGTAGTACGTTCGCTGGAAATCATCGGTGAAGCCGCCAGGCACGTCCCCCTCGCGGTTCGCCGTCGCCACCCGCTGGTGCCTTGGCAGGACATGGTCGGTATGCGTAATAAGTTGATTCACCAATACTACGGGGTCGACTCGCAAGTCTTGTGGCGAACTCTGCAAGAAGACTTGCCCCCGCTGCGGGATGTGATCCGTGGGATACTGGGCGAGATGGAATCTGAAGATCAAAGTAGCTGATCTCGTTGTAGACACCTCGGAAGCGGAGCCGGATTGATGTCGTGGACCGACATTAAATTGCAGTTGGCTTACAAACCCGCACGGGCTCTAACACCTGCCTAGTCATCCTCTCACGACCATCACCCCACAAACCGCCCCAGCAGCCCCGCAAAACTCTCCGGCACTTCTACGTTGGGGGAGTGGCCGACCCCGTGGTAGATGTGCAGAGATCGGGTCATTTCCGGCAGGGCCAGGTAATCAGCCAATATGTTGTCGATGCCCACCGTGTCGTCGCGGTCGCCGCCAACCACCAGGGTTGGGACCCTGATTTCATTTAGCCTTGCCCGCAGCCTCAGCCGGGACATGGAGGGCCGACCCGCCAACGCCCGCTCGATGGGGTTGCGGCCAATGTCCTCCATCACGTAGCTTTTGAACTCCTCGGTTACGTGGGGCGCTTGGAATCCCATGTCTCCTTGGGGAAGCGCGCCAGTGCGAAATTGTTCCTTGATGGGCTCATCCCAATCTGCCGGCAAATCCCGTCCTTGGAGTGGAGCGGAGTTGAGCATCACCAGCGATTTCAAGCGGTCTTGATGCGCCAAAGCGTATTGGGCCACCGTCGCTCCGCCCATGGAATGGCCCACCAAGTTGAACCCATTTAGACCCAAGGCCTCCACGGCGTTGTGCAGGTCTTGGGCGAAAGTCTCAACGGTATAGGCCTCTTCCCCAAACGCTCCTGTAGCGGAAGCACAGTCGGAGTCGCCCGCCCCGCGATTACTCAAGGCAACTACGCTGAAACGCTCCGGGTCCATCTGCTCCACCGTCAATCGCCATATCCTGGCCGAGGATACGTACCCGTGGACCAGCACTACTTTTTCCTCTCCGTGGCCATGCTTGTAGCACTGGAGCTTAACGTCACCCGCTTGGACAAAATTCGGTTCCATGAAATCCTCCAGAATGTTTTAGCTGTCAGCGGTCAGCTTTTGTCAGTTCCTTGCGCGATTGCCCTGGCATTAAGTTTGAGAAGAGCAACGGATTAAAGTCCCCCTTTGTAAAGGGGGATTTAGGGGGATTTCTCCCGTAGCAAGCACCACTCCTGGCTGACCTCTGATAGCCGACCACAACCACTCCATTGGCGCAGCGGCGCTACGTTGAGTTATCCTATCACGGGAATTGGGACGTCATTGATTTTGCTGGTTTTAAACCGCAGAGGGCTTTATGGCCAACCTCTTGGACGGAATCAAAGTCATCGACTGGACCCAAGCGCACCACGGCGCCGCCACCGGCTACATGCTGGGCGATCTGGGCGCGGATGTCATCAAGGTCGAGGACCCCGACGGCGACATCGCCCGCACTTGGCGCAGCATCATGGGCGTCTCCTTGGAACTGCCCGGAGGCCGCAACGTCCTGTTCGAAGGCGCCAACCGCAACAAACGCTCCATGACCGTGAACTTAAAAACTCCGGAAGGGAAGGAGCTGTTCAAGAAGATGGTCGCCAGGGCCGACGTGCTAATCACCAACCATCGCCGGGCCGTGCGGCAAAACCTGGAATTGGACTACAGCAACTTGGCCCCGGAAAATCCCAGGTTAATCTACGCCGTGGCCAGCGGCTATGGAGAAAAAGGCCCTTCTTCAGACGAACGCTCATTCGACAACGTGGCTTTCGCTTGGTCGGGCATGATGCACCTGCTGGGCGAGGAAGACAACCCACCGTTGTACATGACGCCGGGCGCAGCCGACCAGTTGGGCGCCACCATGCTGGTCCAAGCCGTCACCGGCGCGCTCTATTGGCGGGAGAGAACCGGAGAGGGCCAGCAAGTAGAAGCGTCGTTGTTAGGAGCGCTGGTCCACATGAATGCCATGCCCTTCAACATCTACCTGATGAGCGGCCGGCTGCCCAAGCGTCCCACACGCACTAAGGTATTTAATCCCCTGGTCGGCTGGTATCCCTGCGCCGACGGCCAGTGGATCATGTTCTCGATCAACCGTCCCCAAGAGTCGTGGCACGATTTCTGCGACGTTTTGGGCCTTGGTGACGAGGTGGAATCCAGCCCGGATTTTGGTTCCACGCGAAGCCGGGCCGAGCACTGTGAGGAGCTCATAGACATCATAGATAAAGCCACCGCCACCAAGACCCGGGATGAGTGGCTGGCATTGTGCCGGGTCCGTGGGCTGATTTGCGCTCCGGTGAACAGCGTCCAGGATATCCCATTGGACCCCCAAATCGCCGCCAACGGCTTTGTGTTCGACTACGACCACGAAGTGTTTGGCGAAACCAAGACCATCGGATTCCCGGTTTCCTACGGCAAGCTCAACCCGGAGGTGCGTTCCGGCGCTCCCGAATTGGGCCAGCACACCGAGGAAATCTTGCTGGACGCCGGATACACATGGGAAGACATCGAGTCCTTGAGGGACCACGGCGCGATTTAGATATCAGCTTTAGCATCGAGGGCAAACTCACCGCAGAGAGCGCAGAGGACGCAGAGATTTTTCCTCCATTTACCCCCTGCGGTCTCCGCGAACTCTGCGGTGACATTAACCCTTAACAACCCTAGAGGTGATCGTTGGCCGCTCCTTTTAAGGGGATAACTGTATTGGAATATGCTGGCTTCGTGGCCGGGCCGTACTGCGGCAGGTTGCTGGCCGACCTGGGGGCGGAAGTGGTGAAGATTGAAGCGCCAGGAGCGGGAGATCCGGCCCGGGGCTACGGTCCATTCCCAGGGAATATTCCTAACCGGGAGAAAAGCGGCCTATTCCTCCACCTGAGTTTGAATAAGCGAAGCATCACTGTTGACCCATCAACTCCTTCCGGAAAAGAGTTGTTCGTCAAGCTCGCCGCCAAAGCAGACGTGTTGATTGAAGATTGTTCTCCGGGCCGGATGTCCGACATGGGTTTGGGATTCGCCCAACTCCAAGAATTAAACCAGTCTCTGATTTACGTTTCAGTAACTCCCTACGGTCAAACCGGCCCCCATTCCGTGTGGAAGGCCCAGCACATCAACACTTTTCACGCCTCTGGAGAAGGTTATACCTTGCCCGGAGGAGCGACTTATGCCAAGTTTCCTGAGCGTCCTCCGGTAGCCGCGGGGGCTCATTTGGGCGAGTACGACGCCGGACTGATGGCCGCTTCCGGGACCGTGGCCGCCCTTTACGCCAGGCAAATCTGGGGAATCGGCCAGCATGTGGATATTTCCAAACAAGAAGCCACTTTCGGCCTCAACCGCCTGATGTTCACCCAATCCGAATCAGAAGGCCATGTGGTGGACCGCACCCGCAGCTACGTGTACGGAGGCATCTTCCCTTGCAATGACGGGTACGTCATGCTCTATCCTAGGGAAGACCGCCAGTGGCGGGCCCTGGTAGGAATCATGGGTAATCCCGAGTTGGCTGAAGATGAACGTTTCTCAGCCCGAGCCTCCCGCATCGAGAACGCCGGTGAAGTAAACGCAGCCATCTCCCGGTGGACCCAGACTCTCGGCAAAGATGAGATCTACTCCTTGGTGGCGCCCAGCGGTTGCCCCGTGGGGTTGTACGCTGATTCCCAAGACTTACATAAGTCGCCCCAGCTTCAGGCTCGCAAATTCTTTCGTGAGGTGGACCATCCTCTAGCCGGGCAACTTAGCTATCCGGTGCGTCCGTACCAATTTTCCGGCCTACCGGAAGAAGCGACCATTGCTGCGCCGCTCTTGGGTCAGCACAACAACGAAATTTTCTGCGGGCAGTTGGGTTTGCCTCCCGCTGAGCTAGCCGAACTGAGAAGGGCAGGGGTGGTCTAATGACTGCCAAAAGTAACCCAAATCGGACGGCGCTTTCAGGCGTTAGGGTATTGGACCTAACAAATCTCCTGGCCGGGCCTTTTCCTTCTCTATTATTGGCTTTGCTGGGTGCGGAGGTAATAAAAATTGAAAGTGAGGCCCAACTCGATGCCGCCCGGCGCCCGCCCTACGCCTACGACGATCCCGACGCCTCGCCAGTTTTCAACACAATCAACTTAAACAAGCTGAGCGTGCAGCTAAACCTCAAGGAGCCGGAAGCCATCCGCTTGGTGCATGGTTTGGTGAGCATAAGCGACGCCGTAGTAGAAAACATGCGGCCCGGAGTCATGGACCGTCTGGGCCTGGGTTACCAACAGCTAGGCAAAATAAATCCTACCTTGGTCTTCGCTTCCATCACCGGCGCCGGTGGCACAGGGCCGGAATCCTCATACCCAGGCTACGCCCCGGCCTTCAATGCTCTATCCGGCCTGGGTCACCTGACCGGATATCCCGACGGACCGCCAGGGGAGCTACACGACAGCATCGATTGCCGGGTGGGCGCGACGGCGGCCTTCGCAATCTTGAGCGGCCTCTTCCACCGTTTGCGCACCGGTGAAGGCCAATTCATCGACCTCTCTTCCCGGGAATCCATCGCCATGTTCACCGGGGAAGCCCTCATGGACTTTTCTATGAATGGGAACGGAGCCGGTAACGGCACAACCTCCATTCGGCGTGGGAACCGGTCTCCAGGAATGGCGCCCCATGGCTGCTATCCATGCAAAGGCCAAGACGCATGGGTAACCATTGCCGTCTCCGATGACACAGAATGGCAGGCGTTTTGCGGGGCGATTGGTCACCCCGAGTGGATTTCGGAACCCGAGTTCAGAGACAGTTCTTTGCGCCAAAAGAACCAAGAAACCCTCGACTTGCTCATCGGCGACTGGACGCAGACCAAATCTCCCAACGAGGCAACCAAACTGTTACAATCAGCCGGGGTTGCCGCTGCGCCGTCCATGACCAGGCCAGACTTAGCCAATGACCCCCACTTGATTGCCCGCGGCGCATGGCAACGATTGGAGCATCCGGTATTGGGCCGTCAAACTGTTCAGGGTCCGCCTTGGATATTAAGCGAGACTCCCGCCTCTATCCATTCGCCCAGCCCTCTGCTGGGCCAGCACAACGAATACGTGCTCCAAGGTTTGCTGGGGGCTTCCAAGGCCGAGCTTGCGGAATGGCTGGATGCCGGCGTCCTAAACTGAAATTTAATCTCTAGGGGGAGATATGAGACTGGCAGGCAAGGTTGCTCTAATAACCGGGGCCGCCCACGGGATGGGCGCCGCTGAAGCCAAGCTTTTCGCTAAAGAAGGGGCCAAAGTGGCCATCGCCGACGTGCGGGATGACGACGGGCGCAAGTTGGAAGCGGAGATCACCGAAATCGGCGGCGAGGCGGTTTTCGTGGCATTGGACGTTACCCAAGAGGACCAGTGGGAGAGCGCCGTAAAGAAAGTGGTGGCACAGTTCGGCAAGCTGGATATTCTGGTGAACAACGCCGGCATCAGCGGCAGCGGTGAACGGGACCACACCAGCACCGAAGCCTGGGACCGGTTGCTCAACATCAACGCCAAGGGAGTATTCCTTGGCATGAAATACGCCGTCCCGGAAATGCGCAACGCGGGAGGGGGCTCCATCGTCAATATCTCTTCTATCTCCGGCTTTGTCGGCCAAGAATCTGTCCATCCGGGCTACAATGCTTCTAAAGGCGCGGTCCGGCTGGTCACCAAGGCGGCGGCCGTTCAACACGCCAAGGAAGGCATCCGGGTCAACTCGGTGCATCCGGGCATGATGCCGCCGATGCTCACCTCGTTCCAGCGCGGAGACGCCGCCCGGGAAGCGCTGGTGGACGCCATACCCATGGGCAGGGAAGGTGATCCCATCGAAGTTGCCAACGCAGTCCTGTTCCTGGCGTCGGACGATGCCTCCTACATCACAGGCACCGAGCTAATCGTGGACGGTGGTTTCACCGCCAAATAGGAGGTACCGGCTGTCACCCTTTGACTCCTACTGTCACCCTGAGTGGAGCGAAGGGTCTGGGGCGTAAGTGGCGGAAATAATTTGGTCCCTCTTTTCCTCGGTTATCGGAATGGCTTTTCGGAAATCCAGTCAGGTGTCACCCTGAGCGAAGTGAAGGGTATCATGCGTGGGCTGCGCCAATCTACGAGATTCCTCCTCGCTTCGCTCTTCGGAATGACAAAATATAAAAACCTATCACGTGTCACCCTGAGTGGAGCGAAGGGTCTGGGGCCTGGGTGGCGCCCCCCAGATGCTTCGCCGCTGAGGCTGGCTCAGCATGACACTAGTTACTGGATAGAAAAAAGCGCTGGAGTTATTGGGGAGCAAACATGAGATTAGAAGGCAAGGTAGCTATCGTGACCGGCGGAGCCAGGGGAATGGGCGCCGCCGAGGCCAAGCTGCTGGCTAAGGAAGGAGCCAAGGTCGCCATTGCGGACGTGCTTGATGAGGAAGGCAAGGCGGTGGAGGCGGAGATTGCCGAAGCCGGCGGTCAAGCGCTGTTTATTCCCCTGGACGTCACCAAAGAGCAAGATTGGTCCACTGCTATGGATCAGGTGGTGGCTAGGTTCGGCAAGCTGGATATTCTGGTCAACAACGCTGGTATCAGCAGCAGGGCCTTTCCAGACCCAACGGACATCGAAGGCTGGGACCGCATCATGGAGATCAACTCCAAAGGGGTTTACTTAGGGACCAGGGCGGCTATCCCCGCCATGCAGCGAGCCGGGAGCGGCTCGATTGTCAACATCTCGTCCATCATGGGACTGGTTGGCTCCGCTGGAGGACACCCGGCCTACAATGCCTCCAAAGGGGCGGTGCGCATTTTCACCAAGGCAATGGCGGTCCGTCTCGGCAAAGACAATATCCGGGTCAATTCGGTCCATCCGGGGTACATGCCACCGATGGCGTCCGGCACGGCATTCAATTCAGACCAACGAAAGGGCTTCATCGACCAGACGCCAATGGGCCGACAAGGAGAAGTCGACGAAGTGGCCTACGCCGTCCTCTTCCTGGCTTCAGACGAGGCTTCTTTCATCACCGGCGCTGAATTGGCAGTGGACGGTGGATTCACCGCTCATTAAATCTTAGGAGAGAATATGCGGGTAAGCTATTACCTAAACACCAGCAACCTGAAGGGAATTCCCGAGGAGGCTCGTCACGCCGAAGAATTGGGCTATGACGGCCTGTGCACCGAGGAAACCGCCCACGACCCTTTCTTTCCTTTGCTTTTGGCCGCCACCACTACATCCAAGGTATCCTTGAATACCAGGGTGTTAATCGCCTTCCCGCGCTCGCCCATGGTAATCGCCTATGCGGCCATGGACCTTCAAAACTTCTCCGGCGGCCGGTTCCATTTGGGCTTAGGCACTCAGGTCAAGGGCCACATTGAGCGGCGATTCTCTACGGAGTGGGGTTCTCCCGGGCCACGGCTGCGGGAGTACGTTCAGTCGTTGCAGGCGATCTGGGACAATTGGCAAGACGGCAAAAAACTGGACCACCACGGAGAGTTTTACAACTTTTCCCTAATGACGCCTTTTTTCAGCCCTGGAGCCAGCCCGTTGGGCACCCCGCCGGTGTATGTCAGCGCGTTGAATCCCTACAACTGCCGTGTCGCCGGCGAAGTCTGCCAGGGAATCGCTCTTCACCCCATCACTACCGCCAAGTATTTGACCGAGGTGATTAAGCCAAACTTAGCCAAAGGCGCGAAAATAGCCGGGCGTAATCCCGATGATATCGCTTTAGCAGGTGCCGGTTTCGTGATAACCGGACCCGACCAACAGACCATCGAGAGCAGGAAAGAGGCGGTCAAACGTCAGATTGCGTTCTATTTTTCCACACGGACTTACTTGCCGGTGTTAGAAGTCCATGGATTCGAGGAAGTCGGTCAAAAACTCCACGAGCTGTCTTTAAAGGGAGAATGGAACCAAATGGCCGGACTGATTAACGACGAAATGCTAGACACTTTCGCTGTGATCGGTCCCCACGATGAAGTGGCTAGACGCATTAAAGAGCGATTTGGCGGGTTGCTGGACGAGATAACACTCAACACAGGCCCCGAAGCGCCCAGGGACGAAGCAGCAATGCCCAAGATTGTGGGGGAGCTGCAGAGCTAATTCGGCCGCTCCGCCCATCTCCCTGCTTCTACTGCGGTCAAGAAATCCATGACCGACCGGTTGAACAAGTCCGGCTCCTCCAGGTTTATGGCGTGGCCGCTTTGAGGAAACACTACCAGACCTGAGCGGGGTATCGTCCGCTTCATGAAGACGGCCGGATCGACGCAGGGCTCGTCCTCATCCCCGATCATGATCAGCGTGGGGACCTGGAGTGCCCGAAACTTTTCTTCCAGGGCATAGACGGTTGGGCGAGCCATCACATATCCCCGATAGGTCAGCGCCGAGCTAACATTGTTGTGGGCCAATAGCAACCGCAGGAACTCCTCAAACCCCTGGGGGTCCTTCCGCAACAATTGCACCCTGGTGTTGCCGTGGGCGTATTCATTTCCCACCACTTCCATCCCTTCGGACAGCAGGCGGTCGGTCAGCTTTTGGCCGGCTGCTAGAAAGTTTTCCCTGTCATCGCTACCCGAACCAGCCGAAGCCACGATTAACGACCGCGCCATCTCAGGATGGGTAAGGCCAAAGTTCAAGGCGGCGCTGCCGCCCATGGATAGGCCGCCTACATGGGCTTGTTCTATCCGAAGATGTTTCAAAAGCAGATATAAGTCGTTGACCACAATGTCTTGGGAATAGGCCCCAGGCTCGGTCGGAACGTCCGACGGGGCCCAACCACGGGCTGCATAGGTAATCACCTGGTATCGGCGGCTGAAATACCTCACTTGGTTCTGCCAGCTTTCCATGGAGCCGCCAAACTCATGACTCCAGACCAGGGGAAAACCAGTGCCGGTGACTTCGTAGTAAATCTCTACATCGTCGGAAGAGAACTTGGGCATTGCTTACCTCTTTCCGTGATTTAGCCACAGAGGCACAGAGTCACGGAGTTTTTCTCTTGGTTCTCTGTGACTCTGTGTCTCTGTGGCTAATCCAGTCCCCGAGAACTAGAATGCTGGCTTTGACCTCAGATGATAGGGTCGCCTGGCTAGCAAGTCAATTCGGCCAGACTTGATTCCCCAGACTTGATTCCGAGTAAGAAAGAGGCTAGGCTGCCAGCAGAAAATCGGCAGTCAGGAGAGGGAAATGTTCACCAAAGTGCACCACGTTACTTACGTAGTAGAGAGCATACAAGATATGGCCGATTACATGGAAAAGAACTTTGGACTCAAGCCCAAGCAGACCGATGAGTTCACTGATCGGGGATTCAAGGCAATACTATATAAAATTGGCCCCACCCTGGTGGATTTCTTTGAGCCATTGCGGGAAGACACGGCCATGGCCAAGCAGCTTAAGGAAACTGGTCCTGGAGTCATGCATGTGGCGTGGGGCGTTGACGGCATCGACCAGGCGTTCCAAGACCTGAAAAGCAAGGGCAACAAGATGGTCCATGACTCACCCACCATCAGCCCCTACGGCTACAAGACCTTCAACATCGAACTGGAAAGCGCCCACGGCATCTACTTCCAACTAGCCGAGGGCGAGCATTCTTAGGGGGTTATCTTATTTTTGCCACAGAGTCACAGAGACACGGAGTTCAATCGGGTTGATAACTCTGTGTCTCTGTGACTCCGAAACTAACCCGCTCAGACCTTAGGGAAAACCTGGTCGGCGAACTGCTCCATTCGGCCCAAAACCTCATTTAGGTCCTCCGTTTGCCGCAGGAAGTCCAACACTAGGGAACCGACTCCCATGTCTTGGTACTGATGGATGTCACCCGCAATCTGTCCGGCGTCTCCCACAAAGGGCAACCGATCACCATTTGAACTGGCATTTTTCTCAAGCTGGAACTGGTGGGTACGGTAGATGATTTCTATCTCCGCCGGGTCACGGTCGAACATGCGGGCATAAGAAGCCAACCGCTCCAATCCGTCCTTTAGCTGTTCCGGCGTTCCCATGGGGAAGGTGGGATTGGAACCCAACGGGTACCAGCCGTTGGCCAATTCCGCTGTGCGCCGCAGCGCCGGACGGCTCTCACCGCCAACCCAAATAGGCGGGTGCGGTTTTTGGACCGGCTTGGGCAAAAAGCTAATGTTATCGAAGCTGACGTACTTGCCGCTATAACTGGGATTATCTTCAGTCCAGACCTCTTTGAAGACACGAATGTACTCGTCGGTGACGGCGCCCCTTTCCTCAAAGGGAGGCAATCCAAGCGCCTCGAACTCTTCTCGCATCCAACCCACGCCAACACCCACCACCAACCTTCCCTGAGACAGGACGTCCAAGGTAGCCAAGGCTTTTGCGGCCACCAAAGGGTTCCGGTGAGGCACGATGATAACGCTGGTGACCAACCGGATTTTGCTGGTCTGACCCGCCAGGAAAGCAAGCAGGGTCAGTTGCTCCATGGACTCGCCAGACGGAGCGCCTGGGAATTCACCGGTTTCGGTATATGGGTAAGGGGAATTGATAGTCCGGGGCACCAGGATATGGTCCCCGGTCAGGAGCGAATCAAAGCCAAATTCTTCGCCCTTCCTGGCCAGAATCCCCAGTCTTTCCGGCGTGGCCAAGGGCCCTCTTCCTGGCAGGGTAAACCCGTATTTCATGGATTTGCCTCCTTGATCTTATTCGCAATTTGTGTCAGGTCTGCGACTCGTCTCTTCCCAACCCCAGGTAGTCGAGCACCAGCCGCCAATCTCGGTGATAATCGTGGAGCCAATTGGTGGGAGTCTTAAGCACATCAATCCGAAACATCCGACTATCTGGGTTCCTTTGACGCCCTCCTCTGCCTGGAGACTCAGCCCATTTCCTGAATCCATCCTTGAGACGATCGTTAAGAATTCTGGTTGGCAAAATGAAGTAATCAGGAAATTCGTCGGAGCCCTTTAAGTCGACCAATACCGTGAAATCCCCATCGTCGAGCATATTCTTGAATATTGTTCTATTTTCGTCCTTGGCGCACATCCAAACCCAGGATGTGGATGCTGGCGTCTTAGTCTTGACTCTAATATTACACGAGCGTTGACCCGTTGTAGCCAATACATCAAACCCAGGGGTGTTGCGCGGAGCAGGAACAGCTACAATACCCCTTTTCAACAGTTCACCAACTAACAGGTACTCACCTGCATTGCCGATGATGGTACTGCGGCCACGTTTTATTTCTCCAGCCATACTTTAACTCCTACCATCTTCGGTCTCTTTGATCTCGTGCTTAGTTGTTCATGCTTCAGAATTAAGCTAGATTGGCCAGCACTATTTGCTGGAGACCCCTCCAGACCTGAAGTAACCCGATGAGATCGTCTTCATTATGGCTCAAGATCTTGCCTTGCAGCGATTGCTTTTCCGAAGCTGTGCGAGTTCGCAAATACTCCACATATAGCAACGGCATATCTTGCCTTGATAAATCTCGGTGTTTTCTGCGGTGACCGAAATAATCCGATATATTTGACAATTCGAATCCAGGGACGGGGAATCTCACATTCTTGTAGGCCACCTCGTAGGCATCTATGTGTCGCCGTTCAAAATCAGCGAGTAGTGCTTCGGATAAGCGGTTCCTGACCCATCCTCGTCGCAATTGCGGGAAATCAGCAGACTTGCCGTTCCATGTGACAATCCAATAATCTGGGAATTCTGCCAACATCTGAGAGAGGGACTCCAATATATGGCCTTCGTCACGGATTCGTTTCGCAAACCATTGGTACATCTTCGGTTCTTCATTAGCCCGGAAAACTGCTGCGCCCACCACGAACACGCATTGACCTGATACATACTCAAGATCGAGCAATATGCCAGTGTCGAGGAAAGGAAACGCCCCATCGCCAATGAATTGAACGTCCCCGCTAACCAAAGCCCTCGCGTGCGCTTGCATTTCCCTCAGGAGCCGCTGAGTTGGAGCGTATCGGTCAGACTGCGACCAATCATGCCACAACTGATTGATATCGGATTCTGCGAAGTCACCAACATTATCTACCCCTGATTGAAGCAACCAATTGCGCCGCGGAGGGCCTATATCGCGAACCAAAGAGAGGTCGCCAGCTTTTCGGACCATTCCTAGATGTTCATCCGCGAACACGCAAGATTTACACGCCGGCACGACCGCCAATGCGCTCCCTTCTTCCCTGATGCGGCGGACCTCAGTCACAGCTTGATCGAGCCTGTTAAAATCTCTCCGTCTTAGGTCTAATTCAATACGTGCACCGTCATTCAGAACTATGTAGCCCTTAGAGTCAGGATTGCCCTCCCTCAGTGGCTCTAGAAGTCTCCAGTAAAACGCTAACTCTACCCTATCCGACCGCAACACACGCCGATGGGATTTAATCTCTATTGGCACAAGTACCGCGTTTTCCGTTGCGAGTCCATCAAGCCTACCTTGGATTCCAAGGTCATGGTTTCGGATCAATTCCGCTGGCCTCACTAATAAATCTGCCTCGCGTTCCCTCTCAATATCTACTGACTTTTGAATCCCAATCGCAGAGACAATCCCCTCCTCAAACTCAATTCCGGCCTTGACGAGGACCCGACGCGCGGCAGTGAGAAACTGAGAGTACGGCATTCCCTGCGCATGGGACATATACACCTTGTACGGACATCTTAGGTGTTCAATCACGTCTGTGTTGCTGACCCAAGACTGATAAGGGGCTTCTTTCCATTGGCCCTCGCCAATATCAAGAACATCTGGATTTTGATTCAAGTATCGACCTCCTTATGAATCACTGAGCACCTTGTTATGCCCAGCAGCGCGCCACATGTCGCTAGAATGCGCCCGCTGCGGTTAACAAGCCCCACGTTAAAAAGCAGCGTCCGAAACTTCCATCACTTGCTCCACCTTGGTGATGGGCACCGGAATTGTAAGGCAGCCGCCGTCGCCTAACGTGAATTGAGCGATGTGTGGAAAATCTTCTCTGGGGTCCTCCAACGTTCGCAACCGGTGGGGCATGCCCAATTCAAGATTAAACCGATCCACGGCAGAGGCCAAGGGTGCCTTTTGCGACAGACCCGAATAGATACCCGCGCATAAATCCCCCAAAGATTGAGCCACTTGGGTAACGGCGCGGGTGCTCTCGGCTACGACTTTCCCCGGGAGGACCAAGGCCCAGCGGGCCCCAAGGTTAGATACTTCCTCTTGGAGTGTGGCCACCTTTCCTCGGTCAAAGATAATTCGGGACTGGACCGGAGGATTGAACTCTCCTTGCAGGGAGTGGCTAGCGTTACCGTCACCTCATTTGGTGATATTCAAGTCGAGAACGTTCGACTGTTTAGGCTGACATTGCTAGCTAGTCCGCCAACGGCACCACTATGGTGACGCGGGTTTCGGTGCCCACAACTCTTGTGGTGTGGCCTTGGCCGGTCAGGTCTTCGGCAAGGAGCACGGTGGGAGCCTTGAAACGCCTGACGGTCCCATCTCCGACACCCAGTTCCAGTTCGCCAGCAACGGTGATGGTGTATTGGCGGCGGGGAGCGCAGTGGAAATCCAGAAAGTAGCCCGGAGGATTGCGCCGGATGGTCAAGCCGGTGGCTGCCTCCACAGGTGTCCCTTCACCGTGGGCGCCTTCGGTATCGGTGAAAGGATTGAAGTCGGGCTCGAACTCCTCCATGTGGGACTGGCCATCGTCTCCGCTATAAACTCTCACATAATTAACCACGATTCCCTCCTTTACTTTCTGTGACAACAATCAACTGTCAGGCTCAACAACCAGCTGTCAGACGGACCTGATTGTTGATAGCTAATCTCGTCTGCTCCAGACACGGAGCTAATACTACAGGATTTCACAAGAGCGTCAAGAAACGAAGGAGCGGGTGTTCGCTACGTAACCAGTACTACGAGTTACCAATCCGCGTCGCCAGTTTCGTTCGTGGTGAGCTTGTCGAACCACCCTAGTTTGGCCACATCTGAGGCATGGTTATCCACTTAGCTTAGGGTCACCACGTGTCTGACTTGGATACGTTTGCCGGGAGTTCCACTTAAGTGCACACAGCGATGGGTGTCCTTCGACAAGCTCAGGATGAGCGGATCTTGTGAGTAGCTCGTTACCCTCGACGGGCTGGTGAGATGAAGTTCGCTCGATTGTGCGAAGAGGCGGCCACTAAGCTGCTTCGATGATTTGACGCCGGAGCCGGCCAATCCAGTTCTTCAGGAGCCTATTGGAAACCACGGCTGGGCAAGAGAGGGCCATCATCATGTACACCCAGCGCCGGCTCACTCGAGTTGAGAAAGCTGGGTCCAGCCAATTCTCGTTTCTCACCAGTTGAGCCAGAGTCGCCAGACCGATCAAAATGGGCCAAAGCACGGCCAAGCGTAGCCTGGGCGAATGTCGCGGTATCGCGAGTAAATATTCCTCGGCGCCTTGATAATGCTCCATCGCTGTCTTGATCCAATCCACTAGAACGGGTCGGGCTACCTTGCCTAGTTCCGGGTCCAGCAAATCTTGGGCCGAAAGTCCCATTTGGGCCAATTCGATGCCCGGCAAATAACAGCGCCCGATCCTCAGGTCTTTTGGCACATCCCGCAGAATGTTGGTCAATTGCAGGGCCTTGCCAAACCTGACCCCAGCCTGGGACATGGCTTCTTGGTCCCACTTTCTCAACGAGTGGGCGTGAGCCATGGTAATCGCTGTCCAAAATTCGCCAACGCAACCAGCGACCAGATAAATATACCGGTCCAAGGTTGGTGCGTCGTCCAGCGAGACCACGTCGCCGGAAGTTTCGACGGGAAAGGTGGAAAGGTCCTGCTCCATGCCCAGAGTCAGGGTAACAAGCACCGAGCGCACTAGGGTTGCGTCAGGCTCAGGCATGGATTCCAGCAGGGCGAATGCGGAGGGGAGCGCAGTCAGTAGTTCCCGCTCCTTTGGAATCGTTTGCAAGTCCGTAAGTTCCGCTTCAATACGCCGCAGCGCATCTACACGGGCGGGACCTCTCAACTGGAACCGGAAGACCAGGATAAACTCTCGTCGGAGCTCTGGGGAAATCAACGCCGTATCGGCAATGGTGTCTGCGGCTCTGGCAAGCAAGTACGCCAGGCCTACTGGTAGGCGCAGGCTCGACGGCAGGACGCGGAGGGTCAGATAAAAACTTCGGGAGACGCCTTTAAGCAGGTCCCTCAATAGCCGGGGCTGACGCCCTTGGTTGATTAGGGGTAGCGGCTCGCGGGGCCGGAAGCGGGCTAGATCTGAGCCGTTGGTGAGAGCTTCGCCGGTTGTGGGCTCCCTTTCGTATCCCATGCTTACATTGACTCGTTTAGCTTACCTGGACTCGTTCAGCTTACCGACGCTCCGGAGTAAGCGCCGGAACGAGAAGTGGCAACCTCCCGTACTTCGGTATTTGCCACGGCGGCCTCAACCAACTCGTCCACGGCAAGCCCGGCTTCCAACTTCACAACCGTTTCCAACCGGGCGTGGGTCTCGGGATGTTTGGGCACGAAAAGGCTGCAGCAATCTTGGTCCGGTTGGATGGAGATTGCAAACGTCCCCATGCCGCGGGACATCTGCACGATTTCTTCCTTATTTAGACCGATTAGGGGCCGCAAGATGGGCATATCGGCCACAGCATCAATCACCGCAATATTCTCCAGAGTCTGGGAGCTGACTTGGCCGCAACTTTCGCCGGTAACTATCGCTTTTGCCCCTTGAAGGCGGGCCAGGATCTCTGTGATGCGCACCATGAACCGCCTATAAAGAATCACCCGGTAGGCCGGTGGAGTGGACACGATAATCTGTTTTTGAATATCGCTCAGGGGCACCAAAGACAAGCTGGAGGCAAACTGGTGCTGGTTGAGATGGCTGGCTAATTCCACCGCTTTTTCAATGGAAGAGCGGTCCACCAGCGGGTAGCTATGGAAATGGGTGAAACGTGCCCGGCAACCCCTTTTCATCATTTGCCAGGCGGCCACCGGCGAGTCGATGCCACCGGACAGCATGGTCATCACGTCGCCGCTGACTCCCACAGGCAAGCCCCCGTGACCGCGCACCTCTTCGAAGTAGAGCAGGATGCCGGAGGACAACACGTCCAGAAATACTTCAAGGTCTGGATTGCTCAGGTCTACTCTAGCGCCGGTCAGGTCTTTCACGAAAGTGCCCAGGTCGCGATTAATCTCTTCGGACGTTACCGGGAACCGCTTGTCGGCGCGGTTGGCGGAAATGCGAAAGGACTGAAAATTCCGGTCGCCCAAAAATCCGGGCAGCACCTCTTTCACGATGTCCAGGTCGACGGGCACCTCATAGGCCTTAAAGAACTTGGCCACGCCAAAGCATTCACGAACGCGGTCGCTCACTGCTGGCCAAACTGACTCGTCGTCCAAGGAGAGACCCACCAGCATGTGACCCTGCCAAACTTTCGAAACTCCTGTGCCGGCGGTGGCCTTGCGCAGGTTGTTGACCAAGTGGCGCATGAACCAAGGCCGGTTTTTGCCTTTCAGCGCTAGCTCGTGGGTTTTAACGATTACGTGGGTTTTCATCTTGGCTTTCATGACAGTCTTTTATTGACCAAGTCGGTGACCAAGCCGGTGGCTAATACTCCGACTCGTTGTGAATAAATATATTACACCAATAAGGGAGTCAGGCGGCTTTGTCCCAAAAGTCCCCTAGCTCCTGTCATTCTGAGAGAAGCGAAGAATCTTGGTGCCTGGAGAAAGAGATTCTTGTATCTTGACAGAAGGTTTATAAATGGATTGACCCTCGGGGTGTGACAGACCGATAGATTCTAGGTCCTGCGAGGCCGAGA
>MUCR01000026.1 GCA_002816455.1 SAR202 cluster bacterium Io17-Chloro-G4
GTTGTAATGCGCCGGAGAATCCCGGCGGCAGGAGGTTGGCAATGCGGCTGGAAGGGAAAGTAGCTCTAATCACAGGCGGGGCCAAGGGCCAAGGCGCCGAGGAAGCCCGTATGTTTGCTGCGGAAGGCGCCAAGGTAATCATCGCCGATATTCTCGACTCAGAAGGCGAGAAGCTGGCAGCGGAGATCGGCGAATCGGGCGGCGACGCTTTATTCTTGCACTTGGACGTGACCAGCGAAGACCAGTGGCGCAGCGCCATCACAGCGGCGGTTTCGCGCTTCGGCAAGTTGGACGTGTTGGTTAACAACGCCGCTGTCTGGCGACGAGGCCATGTGGAAGAAACCACCAGTGAACATTGGGACGCTGTCTTGGAGGTGAACGCCAAAGGCGTGTTTCTAGGAACAAAGGCGGCTATTCCGGAAATGCGGAAAGCAGGCGGCGGTTCCATCATCAACATATCTTCGGTGGCTGGGTTGGTGGGAAGCTTGACCAGTTCCGCTTACAGCGCTTCCAAAGGAGCGGTGCGCCTGCTGACCAAGTCCACGGCAATTCAATATGCCGGAGAAGGAATCAGGGCCAACTCGATTCATCCCGGCGCAGTTGACACGGACATGGGAGACCAAGTGTGGCCCAATGCCGAAACCCGGGAAGAAGTAGCGGGCCGCACTCCTGTGGGCAGGATGGGAGTGCCAGCAGACATTGCCTACGGCGCGCTGTACTTGGCGTCGGACGAGTCGTCATTCGTCACCGGCAGCGAGTTGGTGATCGACGGTGGTATGACTGCCCAGTAGGGGGCGAAATTCCCCCTGTGGGACCATCTTGCGGCTGACACGCTTTTCATGGTCCATTGCTCAACAGGGGGTGTCAGGACTCACGTTTTCAAAGGCCACGTCATGAATTATATGAAAATAAGTCTTGAACTAAATTTTTTAGGTCTTGGATTCTCGTCGACACTTCTGAGACGACACCGCTGTCACCCCCTGGTAATTCAGCAACTCTGGCTGGAAAAAATAAGAAGGCCACGAATGCTACAACTACCAAAACTGCGATCGTGACGATGAGTAGGTTCGTAAACTTACGGATGCGGCGCATTAAAACAAGCCTTTTGGCTCGACTTATGCGCTTGGAAGTTTCTAATTCCCAGATCGTTTTGGGCTCAGCCTTATTGCTCTGTGTAACGATAGGCTCAGCATCGGGTTTATTCGGCGTCCCGATTGGGACACTCCGTGTGGAACGCGGTGTTGGTGTCGACAATGAAACAGTGGTGGGCGTAACGGATTCTCGCCTCGCTTCGGGAATGGGATCCGGTTCTGATGCGGAATCCGGCAATGAAGCTAATATCCTACAACTATGGCACTGACAATCTGAATCATGTGTTCGCACAGTTTCTTTCGGTTGGGGTTTCGTATAAGTCCTCCCTTCGCCATGGCAAGTGGTACACATGATCCTTTGTCCATCGTGACCCCTAATAAATGTCCCCAGACCATTACATTGCTGACAGATATACATAGGGGATTCTCTAGGTGAGCGCCCCAATCCAGCGAGTCTCTGATTGTCACAATCCTTGCAAGTGCACGCCGCAGGATGGTCGACCCAATCACGCTCTGGCATCAGGATTTTCTCCGTCGCGAATGGCTCAGACTAGGTTGGATACAGCCCTGTAGTATCTCCAAAGAGTGCTAGAAGAACCTTCTCACCAATTTGGACTACATTAGTGTATCATGCTATTCCCGCGTACCGGATTTCGGCAGGGGAAGATATGGTCTTAGCCTTCGCCTCTCAACAGGTCAGCCATGCGGGGGATGTCGCCCGTGTTTTCCAGCTTATCTATAAGCTCCATCAACTCGCTGGCGGCTGCGGCGGAAAGGGCCCTGGAGGCGGTGTCTTGGAATTTGCTCTGGATTTCCCCTATGGATACGCCCCGTAAGGCGCCTTGGGTTATCCGGTCAGCCCGCTCGCTTAGTATGCGACCGTCTCGCATGTGGATTTCAACTTCGTTGTACGCCTCAACCCAGCTCGGCCTGCCCTCGTAGCCGGGGATGCGGCGCATCTCCACTTTTGGAATTAGTGTCTGGGCCTCGGGCCTTTGCACTAGCTGGTCTGAGAATGAGTCCAACCCCACTTTATGGTCCAATATAGCCGCCGCCAAGCAGTACTGCATGCTGAATTTCCCTTCCAGAGCTTCGGTGGGCCTGGAGTGAATTAATGACCGGGGCGGGTCAAAGTCCACTTTGACTTGAATACTCTCCACCTGCTCGGCATTGATCGTCTCCCTCTCCAGCAGACGATAGGCGGCGTCTAAGGCTAGGTGAGCGCTGCCGCAACAGGGGTATTTTTTTATCTCCACTCCCGATTCGACCAGATAGCACTTCTTGCCCAACGTCTCCATGACGTGATTTTCGTCGTAACCAGAACCACCGGAAAAGGCGCGCAGAAACCCAAACCGGCCTTCGATTGCGTCCTGGCTGGCGGTGAACCCGGCCTTGACCAACTTGGCGGAAGTCACCCCGGCGCGGCAAGAAGCGCCGGCATGGTAGGGCTTGGTCATGGTGCCGAAGTTTTGTCTTAGTCCGGCGGCCTGGGACGCAGCCAGAGATACGGCCATAGCCGATTGCTCTTGGTCCAGCTTTAGAATAGAGGCCGCCGCCGCCGCGGCTCCCAAAGCCCCCAGAGGACCCGTGGGATGCCAACCCAAGTCGTCGTAGTAAGCGGCGCTCACTGAATCGCCGACACTGCAGGCTACCTCGAACCCCACCATATAGGCCAAGAGCAGGTCGCGGCCGGTGGCGCCTTCTTCCTCTGCTAGAGCCAACGCCGCTGGCAAGAGCACCACGCTGGGATGGCCCTTCATAGCGCGGGTGATGTCGTCGTAATCCAAAGCGTGGCCCAGAGCTCCGTTTATTAAGGCGGCTTCGGGAGAGGAGGTCTTGAAGCCCAGTCCGATTACGCTGGACGTGGGACTGCCACCGATGGACTTAACGTA
Organism: SAR202 cluster bacterium Io17-Chloro-G4; assembly: GCA_002816455.1. Lineage (GTDB taxonomy): Bacteria > Chloroflexota > Dehalococcoidia > Lucifugimonadales > UBA3495 > UBA1141. The sequence goes on from MUCR01000026.1 coordinate 2,984, forward strand.
CCCGGACAACACCCCCGCCAAGGGCTCGACGGAGCCAGCCAACGCGCAGCCGATGCAATCCACGATCGCCCCTTTGGCGGCTTCCAGGGCGTCCGGCGGGAAGTTTTCCAAATCCGTGGTTGTGATGTACTCGGCGATGCGTTTAGTAACGTCCAAGGCGGTCCTCCATTTAGGCGAATTGGGGCTCCAACTGGACTTCTATTGTTTACCTTGCTGCTACCACCGTCAAGCAAAATCTTGGAGCATCGTGGATTATTGCGTCGGCAATGTGGATAACTGGTGTAAGAATGTTGACAGGCTGGTTAGTAGAATTCACGAAACAGTCTCTGTCGCGCAAATAGGTGCGTAGTCTGGTAGTTCGATTCGGCTCAAAATGTCTTTGGTTAATTATCAACCAACTTGAAATAGCCAAAGAAACAAGCATCTATGAGCCGGTCTTGAAGGCCGATGGGTGTAGGCGTATCATTGGGCAGGGTTGAGCTTCCGAATCTCCATCCACTCATTCCCAAACAGACGAGTAATAACCTCAAATTAATTGGGAGGATCAGAATGAGCACCAAGACTCAAGGAAAAGAGTTAAAAGTTATTCACGGCACCCAGGACCCCAGCACTACCGCGCAGACTCCGGGCATGATTAGAAAGCCTGGCATTGACTCCAACACTGTAGGGGCCAGCAAAGTTTGGCTGGGACACGTGACTTGCGAGCCAAACACCATGGGACCAATTCATCATCACGGGGAAGCGGAGACGGCGGCTTATGTCCTAAAGGGTCACATACGCGTCTATTTCGGCGAAGATTTCAAAGAGTATGTTGATGCCAACGCTGGCGACTTCATATATGTCCCGGCTCACATGCCCCACATAGAAGGTAACGTTACTGACGAGCCTGCGGAAGCAGTCTTGTCCCGTGGACCGGATAACATAGTGATCAACTTGGGCGAATAGCCGGAGAAAAATTTCTCCCAGCGTTTAAGCCATCCTATGCCGCGTTGTTTAGGCGGGGGATATCAGGTCGACGAAAGCCGGTCCGGTGTAGGCACATCGGACCGGTTCTTTATTTTCATCCTCTCCGCGAATTCAGTGCTAACGCTAATGCCTAGATATAGTAGCCAAGATTGATTGAAACTAAACCTAAAACGCCGTGGAAGCGGCCTGTGAATATTTTTTACGGCTGGTGGATTGTCGCCATCGGCATCTGTGTCGATGCCTTGAAGCATGGGACGTTCAACCGTGGCTTCACGCTTTACGTTCTCCCCATCCGAAACGAATTGGGCATCGGCATAGCAGCGATTTCGCTGGCCGAAATGCTGGGGCGCATGGAGGGTGGACTCCAAGGTCCCTTGTTGGGTTGGATGACCGATCGTTTCGGCCCCCGGTGGATATTGATCTTGGGCGGCATTACCTCCGGGTTGGGGTTCATTCTCCTATCATTCACTCAGAGCTACCTCTATTTTGTTTTGGTATTTGTGGGTTTGCTCTCCCTGGGTTTCCGGGCAGGCTACAACAACGCCACCATGCCTGCGGTAAACCAGTGGTTCCAGCGTCGCCGTGCCTTAGCCATGTCCGTCGCTGGCACCGGCAGCGCCTTGGGCGGCGCCGCAATCGCTCCATTGGTTGGCGTGCTGGTGTTCACCACCGGATGGCGGGTATCGGCATTGATATCCGGCATTGTGATTATCGCCGTCGTCATTCCCCTTGCCAGTTTCGTGCGCCGCTCTCCCGAATCCATGGGCCTGCGACCGGATGGAGACCCGCCACCAGATGCCGAAACTGGAGTCTCCAGTACTGTAGAAAGCCGCGAGGTAGAAACCACCGAGGCCAACGTTACCCGGCCGACGGGGAACTATCCCGAAGAGCCTGACTTTACCGCTAGGGAAGCTATGAGGACAGGATCCTACTGGCTGCTGGTGTGGGCGGTTGGTTTGCGGAATGTGGTCCATTCAGGCATGTCCTTTTTGCTTGCGCCTGTGATCGTGTGGTTCTTGACTGGCTCCGGCCGCACGGAAGATGACAGCCTCCCCTTAGCCGCGTTGTTCGTTGGGGTCATGTCCTTTTCCGCTCTGCTGATGAACCCGATAATGGGTTGGTTAGGCGACAAGTGGTCTAAGCAAAAGCTTAGCGCGGTGGCCATGATCGGTGGGGCATTGTCTTTGATAATCTTGTTGGACCGCACGGGCAATATCTGGCAGGTCACGTTGTTTGTGTTCTTGCTGGCATTTTCGGAGACCGCCAACCCCCTTGCCTGGGCCATCATGGGGGACTTTTTTGGACGGCGTAGCTACGCCACCTTGCGTGGGTGGCAGCATCTACCCGACCAGTTCATGTCCATGAGCACGCCGGTCTGGATGGGTGTAATCGTGGACCAGACCGGCAGTTACAAGTGGGCCCTGATACCGTTGGCGGTCATCTACACCCTTGCCGCCGTCTCCTACCTGGCCATACCCCGGCCCCAACCCCCACTCCGGGTGCGGACCCGGCGAGCGGTCTGATGCTCACCGATCTAATTAATTCTGTGTCGGCAAGTTGTTGATATAATTTAGCCACTCGGTTTATGTCTTAGAGGTATGGGAATGGCCCAACCAAAGCCCCGGCTGAAATTTACGGTAAATGACTACATGTCCCTGCACAGCGAAAAGCGCTACCAGCTATTGGACGGGGACATGATTTTGGCGCCTTCTCCCACAACAAGACACCAGACCGTCGCACAACGCCTAAGCTTAGCGTTACAAGAATTTGTTGCGGCTGGTTCTTTGGGACGGCTTTGGTTCGCTCCATTGGACGTGGTGCTTTCCGACCACGATGTCGCTCAACCGGATATTTTATTTGTGTCCAACGAGCGCTCAAGCATAGTCACGGCTGCCAACATACAAGGCGCGCCGGACTTGGTGGTGGAGATACTATCTTCGGGAACGGTTGATATGGATCGGGGTTACAAACTGGCCCTCTATGGCCGCCACAACGTTCGGGAATATTGGCTGGTGGACCTCGATGCTGAGACGGTGGAGATACTAACTTTGGGAGACCAAGGGTTATCTCCAGCGGCTACCTTCCGGCGGGGCGAGGCGCTGGCCTCTCCCCTTTTAGCAGGCATGTCGCTGGCGTTGGACCAAGTTTTTAGTGAATAATAACTGGGCCTGTGCGTCCTATAACGGAGATAATCCCCAAATTAGCCCGGTTTACGGTCCGCTACAGCCCGAACTTCTCCGCCGCCTTGGCGAATCCATTTATCGCCCCTTCTAACACCGAGTCTTCCACGCAGTAGGATATCCGGAAGTAACCCGGCGTTCCAAAACCTCGGCCGGGCACGGTCAGCACGTTCCATTCCTGCAACGCGTCCACGAAGGCCACATCATCTTCCACCGGAGACTTGGGGAACAAATAGAAAGCCCCTTGAGGCTTGTTCACCGAGTATCCCAATTCCGTCAGATGCCCGTGAAGGTAATCTCGCTTGCGCTGATAGTCGGTGGCGTCCACACTAACTCCTTGCAGGGAGCGGACCAAGTGCTGCATAAGAGCCGGGGCGTTGACGAAGCCTAAAGTGCGGTTGCAGAAAGTTAACCCTCCGGCAAGTTCCTCTTTTTCCGGGTACTCGGGGTTTATGGCAATGTAACCGATTCGCTCTCCGGGAAGGGCTAGGTCCTTGGCGTGGGAGGTCACCACCACCGAGTTCTTGTAGTGAGGCAAGACTTGCGGGTAGGTGAGGCCATCGAAAATTATACGGCGGTAAGGCTCATCGCTGATGATGAAAATCTCAGTTCCGTGCTCCGCCTGCTTGCGGTTTAATAACTCGGCCAGACCGGCCAAGCTGTCGGGTGGATAAACTACGCCGGTGGGATTGTTGGGCGAGTTGACGATCAAGGCCCTGGTTTTTGGCGTGATGGCTGATTCTATGGCGGCCAAGTCGGGCAAGAATTCTTCAGTAGTGGGCACGATAACTGCTGCGCCGCCTTGGTTGTCCACGTAAAATCCGTACTCCACGAAATAGGGCGAAAGAATAATGACCTCTTCTCCGGGGTTGAGGATGGTCTTGAGCATCACGTTAATCGCAGCTGCGGCGCCGCATGTCATGATAATTTCATTGGCGGTGATGGCCAGGCCGGTTTCGCTCGCCATACCATCCGCCACCGCCTGCCGCGTCTCAAGATAGCCAGCGTTGGGCATGTAGCGGTGCATGCCTTTGATAGGCTGCTCAGCCAACCGGCGCAGTTCCCGATGAAATTCCTCGGGCGGCTCCACCACTGGATTACCCAAGGAGAGGTCAAAAACATTGTCCTCCCCGTATTGGGCTTTAAGGGCGATGCCGGCCTCGAACATGCGGCGAATCCAACCGCCCTGCTCGACCGAAGCCCGGACATTATCTGAGATGGGCATGTGTTTACCCCACGAAGACTTAAGTGGAGATTTATTCTCACCGCAGAGACGCAGAGGACGCAGAGATTCCAAGAGTTACCGAGGCGCCTGCCAAGCCAGCGGATTGTAGCAACGAGGTTGATGGGTGTCAAAAGCCGAGTGTAGGCCGCATGGGCCTTTCCCGGCATAGGTCGAAGGTCTAAACTAAGCTCAACCTGCTAAAGGCATGGGAGATATTTGATGAAAGTCGACATTCACGCCCACCTGATGGGAGAAGAGGTGCCTGGCAAGGCGTTTTGGGACGGGTTTACTCGGCTGGCGGCGGTGCAGACAGGCCGCAGCGAGGAGCGGATTCGCCAGCGTCTGCCCGACATCTGGGACTTGACCGGGGAACGCCTGATCGCCGACTTGGACGACGCCGGAATTGAGAAGGTGATGATCATGCCCGTGGACTGGGGATTGGTGCCAGCGTTCAAGGATTCCACCATGGATATCTGGCAGCAGCACATCATCCATGCCGACGTGGCTGCGCAACACCCTGACCGGATGATAACTTTCGCTTGTTTCGACCCGCGGCGCCCCAATGCACTGGAGCTTTTGGAACGGGCCGTGGTTGAGTTGGGTGTTGTAGGTCTGAAAATTCATCCTGCGGCCGGTTTCTTCCCAAATGAGCGCATGGTTTACCCCATGTACGAAAAGGCCATGGAGTTGGGCATACCGGTGATGGTCCACACGGGACCTGAGCCCAAGCCGTTGTACAGCCGCCACTGCCAGCCGGTTTATGTGGACGATGTGGCTGCCGACTTCCCGGATTTGAACATTATCCTGGCCCATGCCGGGCTCAGCGCTTGGTGGCAGGAAGCCGCCGGGGTTGCTTCCGTGGCGCCCAACGTCTTCTTAGACATTTCCGGATGGCAGCCAATGGCCCGGCGGCGACCCCTGGAATTTTATTCGACGCTTCGTTCGTTAATCGACACCGTCGGCGCCAAGCGAATTATGTGGGGCAGCGACTATCCGGCTCTCCGTTTATTGATGCCGGAAGCGGATTGGGCCAAAGCCATCGGCGAGCCAAGCGAAGTAGCGCTAGAAAAGGGAATCAGTTTTTCGGAAGACGAAGTTGCAGCGATTATGGGGGATAACGCAGCCGCATTGCTGCAATTGTGAGAACGAACTCACCGCAGAGCGCGCCGAGTGAAAATCACAATTTAATATCAGCAATCTCAGCGCTCTCTGCGGTTAACCTAACTGACGGCGAAGCCACAGATGCCGTTTCCGTGGAAAGATCCGCTTCCACCATCTTAAAGCCCATACCCTGGCCAAAATGATAGGTCAGGCTGTAGCGGACCTGCTCCATTTCCACTGAATTGCCCAAGAGGTTAGAAAGTGACGTCACGGGACGGTCCTCAATGCCGCAAGGGATAATGTGATCATAGTAGGAAAGGTCGGTGTTCACGTTGATGGAGAGGCCGTGGTAGGCCACGCCGCGACTGATCTTGACTCCTATCGCCGCTATTTTGGCATCGTCCACCCAAACCCCAGTCAAACCCTTCACTAGGCCGGCGGTCACGCCAAAATCGGCCAGGGTGCCGATGATGATGCGTTCCAATGTCCGAACGTACTTTACCGGCCCACCCCACTCCCGCAAGTCGACCACCGGATAAGCGACCAGTTGTCCGGGTCCATGAAAGGTGACCTGGCCTCCCCGGTCCGTCTCGATGATGGAAATGCCTTTGTCTCGCAGCGCTTCCGGGCCGAGGAGAACGTGCTCGGTTTTGCTCAACCGTCCTTTGGTAAAAATAGGAGGATGTTCTAACATCAACAAGGTATTGGGGCGTACGCTGTCACGAATTTCTTGGGCCAAAAGCAACTGGAAATCCCAGGCTTGCTGGTATTCCAGGGTACCCAGGTGGGCGGCTTGGCAGACGGGGGTTTTAAGCACGGCTATTGGCTCAGTAGATGGCGGTTTCGGGTCCCATGGCCTCCAGACGTCCCTTAACCGCCTGCAAAAATCCGCTGGACTCGGCGCCGTCGTTAATGCGGTGGTCGAAGGACAGGCACAGATTCATCATCGACCGGATTGCTATGGCGTCGTCCCGAATCATAGGCCGTTTGACGATGGCCTCGGTGGTCAAGATCCCGGCTTGGGGATGGTTGATGATCGGCTGCGACACCGTAGAACCTAAGGCGCCGGTGTTGTTCAGGGTGAAAGTGCCGCCTTGGACGTCCACCAACGTTAGCTTCTTCTGCCGCGCCCGCTGGGCGATATCGCTCAGCGCCCGGGCCAAGCCGGCGATGCTCATACGGTCGGCGTCATGGATCACGGGCACGATTAGGCCGTCGGGGGCGGCTACGGCGATACCCAGGTTGATTTTATTTTTGAGGATGATCTTATCTCCGCCCCAAGAAGCATTGAGGGTCCGGTGTTCTTTCAGCGACTCTACGACTGCTTTAATAATAAAGGGCAAGTAGGTAAGCTCCACGCCTTCCCGCTGTTGAAAATCGGCCCGCAACTGGGAACGCAACGCAACCAAGCCAGTGACGTCTACTTCCACAGTGCTCCAGGCGTGGGGAATTTCGGTGACGCTGCGAACCATGGCTTCAGCAATCATCCGCCTAACGGGCGTGAGGGCCACATGCTCCTCTTCCTGCTGGCCGTCAGTGGCAGGCGCTGGGGTGGGGGATGCTGCGGCGGTGGCCGGCGTTCCAGGCTTTGGTCCAGTCTCAATAAAATTGAGGACATCCTCCCGGGTTATGCGCCCACCCATGCCGGTCCCTTGCACTTGTCCGATGTCCAAGCGGTGCTCTTGCACCAAGCGACGGACCGCAGGTGAAAGTCGCGCACCTTCTCTGGCAGGCGGAGGGGTTGCCGGGGTTGCCGCCGGGGTTGCTGAGGCAGGCGCAGGCGCTGCTGGGGCAGCTTGTGTTGCAGCTTCTGGAGCTGGTCCGCCGCCGGTGGGCCCTACGGGAGCTCCCTTCACCAAATAGCCGGTTGTACCTGCGCTCGCTTCCCGTGGAACTTGGGACTCAGAGGCTTGAGGGCTTAAAGAAACCAACTCGGAGGAGGGAGCGGGCGGAGTGGAGGGCGGCACTTCGTCAGAATCCATTTCCGCAATGGGCGCGCCCATGGGAATGGTTTCGCCTTCTTCAGCCAGCACCCGAAGCAAAGACCCGGTCACGGGGGAGGGCACTTCCATGGTTACCTTGTCGGTCACCACTTCAACCAGGGGCTCGTAGCGCTGGACCATATCGCCAGGCTTTTTCAGCCACTTGCCGATGGTTCCTTCAACTACGGATTCGCCGACATGGGGAAGCTCGATGGTTACGGACAAAGGAACACCGCCAGTATTCAGTATGCTGCTAATTTACGCAGGGCTTGGACCACTTTGTCGGTATCGGGCATATAGGCTTCTTCCAGGTTCACGGCAAAGGGCATAGTAGGTACATCTAGTCCGCACAGCCGGGAGACGGGACCGTCCAGGTACTCGAAAGCCTGCTCGGCGACCAAAGCCGCAATTTCCGCGCCTACGCCCCCGGTAATATTGTCTTCGTGAACAATGAGCAGCTTTCCTGTCTTTTTAACGGACTCGAGCACGGTTTCGGTGTCCAAAGGTGTCAACGTCCGCAGGTCGACGACCTCTACGTTTACTCCTTCTAACGAAAGCTGTTCGGCGGCTTCCAAGCAATAATGGAGGGTCAACCCGTAAGAAACCACCGTCATGTCGCTGCCCTGCCGTTTCACGTCGGCGATGCCGATGGGTATAGTGTATTCGCCTTCCGGGACCTCGCCTCGGACTAGGCGGTAGGTTTTCTTGTGCTCCAGGAACACCACCGGATTGTTGTCCCGGACGGCCGATTTCAACAAACCCTTGGCGTCGAAGGGGGTTGCCGGTGCGACAACTTTCAAACCGGGAGTGTGGAAGAAGTGCGTCTCCACGTTTTGCGAATGGAACAACCCGCCCCGGATGCCGCCGCCGTAAGGGATGCGAACTACCAACGGGACAGGGACTGCGCCGTTGGTGCCGTAGCAGGTGCGGGCGGCCTCGCCGATGAGTTGGTTGATCGTGGGCCAAACGAAATCGGCAAACTCCACTTCTGGAATAGGTCTAAGTCCCCGGAAGGCGGCTCCCAGGGCGATGCCCATGATGGAGGCTTCGGCGAGAGGCGTGTCCAATACTCTCGATTCGCCGAAGTCGTCTATCAGGCCTTGAGTGGCTAGGAATACGCCGCCGCGCTTGCCTACGTCTTCTCCCAATACGAAGACCTTGGAGTCTCGCTCCATCTCCTCGCGGATAGCGTCCCGGACCGCTTCGATTACGGTCATCTCAGGCAAATCGGCCTCCTTCTAGGCACGAGTTATTAAGCAATGGAGGACCCTCGTTACGGGGCGTAAACCATGTCGTGAATCGTTGAGACGTCGGGAAGCCCGGCTGCGTCGGCTGCATCGGTGGCTTCGTTGATCGCTTGTTGAGCCTGGGCCTTAATATCGTCCACCTTCTTCTGATCAAGAGTGCCTTGCTCGATCAAAATGTTGCCTATGGTTATTATGGGATCAAACTTACGAGCGGCTTCAACCTCGTCGGCTGGCCTGTAGCGGCGATCGTCGTCGTCGGTGGTGTGGGGCATAAAGCGCTCCACCCGCATCTCCAAGAGCACAGGTCCCTGGTTTCGAGCGTGGTTAATAGCCTCGCGGGTTGCTTCATAGCATTGGAGTAGGTCCATACCATCCACGGAGAATCCTGGGAAGCCGTAGGCTGCAGACCGTGATGATATATCGTCAATCGCCATCTGTTGGGCCTGGGGCACGGATATAGCGTAACGGTTGTTTTCGCACACGAAAATGATGGGTAGGCCGTGGACGCTGGCAAAATTCATGGCCTCATGGGTTTCGCCTTGGCTGGTGCCACCGTCGCCGAAGTAGACCAACACCACTGTTTTTTCACCCAGCATCTTGCAACCAAGAGCGTATCCCGTGGCCTGGGTGAGGCCGGCGGATACAACGTTGGAGATTTGAATTATTTTGTTGGGCAGGTCCGCGCCTTGCAGCGGAAACTGGCGGCCGTTGCTGTAAGGTTCTCCCGCTTTTCCCATGAAGGAGAGCATTACTTGGGTGGGGGTTAATCCCGCCGCCATTTTTAAGGCAAGGTCACGATAATACGGAAAGAGAAAACAATCGCCGTCCTTTTCCGCCGCCAGCAGGCTCCCTAATTGGGCTGCTTCGTGGCCTTGGGACGAAGCCGCGATGGGCACTTTGCCCTGGCGGTTTAGCGCCCAAATCCGTTCGTCGGTAGTTCGCGCCAACACCATACGAGTGAATATTTCCACCAAGTCTTCCGGGGTCAGACTGCCGGGGAGAGCCTGAGACGCTTTGCTCGTTGCCTTCGCTTTAGCTGAGTTGCCGCCGGATTTTCTACCGGCTCTGGGTTTGGTCTGAGCCATTGTTATCCCCCGAGTAGAATCGAAAATAGGACCGGAGATGACTGCGGAAATAAAAATTGGGGCCGCCTGGGCGCCCCCTTTGCCGTAATTGCGACGATTCGCCGAATTCCCCTGCGTCTTATTTTGTCCGACTGAGCTTGGTTCGCTCCAATTATATATGCCTAACAACCACGCTCGCAAATCAGCGGCGATTACGTTAACCGGGGGGTTTCTTTAGGAAGGTTTGATGAACTCGACAAACTGTTAGCGCATTCTTTGCAATGTCAGCATATCTCGCTCCGGTTAGGTTCTTTCGTAGTAAAAGGACAGAGTAGACATTGCGCTTGGGAAGCAAAAAAATTGATAACAAATTCCGGGGACTTCCCCATTGACAATGTCCTTCTAGGCGGGGATTACAATCGCGGAGTTGAATTTCTAGGTCTCTGGTCAGTGCTTCGGGTCAATACTCGTTGGAGAAGTTCAAATTTTTGGATTCCTCTTGTGCCCTAAACGGGCCGGGACCGGTGAGAGGGGAGTGGGTCGTATTGAGCCAGCCTAACATTGTTAGGCTGGCCGGTCCCGAATTCCGAGGGCGGCAATGAACGGCCCAGACCAAACCTGAATATCGGATAATTTCGCAAGCTAAGGGTTTAGTTTACATAACTTGAACCGCTAAGCGGCCGCAACAGCAAAGACCTAAGACAGTTGAGCGCCAGCGCCGGGTGAGGATTCTCGGACATCGTCGAAGTGGGAGTGTGCGGAAAATGGATGAGGTGAGGTGCAGGGAGGTTTGGAGGGCCGTATTGGGCGAACTCCAGATACAGCTTCCTCGGGCGACCTTTGAAACCTGGTTAAAGCAAACAGTGGGTGTGGGATGTGACGGCCAGTCATTCGTGGTAGAGGTACCTACCGCATTTTCGGTGGCTTGGCTAGAGCGGCGGATGTACCAGTCCATTCAGAAGACCGTGGAGAAAGTTTCCAAACAAGCCTTAGAAGTCCATTTTCGGGTGAAAGACAGCGGCGCCTTGCAGCCTAATGTCGCCTGTGCCAGCAACGGAGGATCCAATCCGTTAGGATTCAGTCCGACGGGCGCACACGAGTTGGAGACTTCCGACAGGATGCAACAGTCGGAGGAACCCTCTCTGAACCCCAGATACACCTTCGATTCATTTGTCGTCGGGTCGTCCAATAACTTAGCTTACAGCGCAGCAAAGGCTGTCTGTGAAGCGCCGGGTCAGGACTACAACCCATTGTTCATTTATTCCGGAGTGGGCTTGGGCAAGACCCACTTGCTCCACGCAATTGGCCATCAGTGCGCGGCCCAAGGGATGTCGGTGCTTTATGCGACTTCGGAGCAGTTCACCAACGAATTCATATCAGCGATACTGAACCGGACCACGGAAGCCTTCCGGCGCCGCTACCGTAGCGTCCAGGTTTTGCTGATGGACGATGTCCAGTTCCTCAGCGGAAAAGAGCAGACCCACGAAGGCTTTTTCCATACATTTAACGACCTTCACAACTCGGGCCATCAGGTAGTCATTACCTCGGACCGACCGCCCCGCTCCCTGGCGTTGCTGGAAGACAGATTGCGCTCCCGCTTTGAGTGGGGCTTGACCACGGATATTCAGCCGCCAAACTTGGAAACTCGCATGGCTATATTGGCCGCCAAAGCGGACCAGGTCGGAGTCGTTTTGGGGGACAGCATTATCGAGTTGATTGCCAAGAGAGTGCAGAAAAACGTTAGGGAACTGGAAGGCACACTTAATAAGATGGTCGCCTTTGCCCAACTCGGAAATTCGCCAATTACCCCGGGCTCAACATTGCGGATATTGGACGACATGCATGCCGAGACAGACCAGCATGCTATTGACCCGGAGCGCATAATCGAAGAGGCCGCTAATTACTATAAATTGTCTTCCGGAGATATTCTGGGCCGCAGCCGAACGCAAAAAATTGCCCTGGCTCGCCAGGTGGCCATGTACCTGCTCATCTACGAATTAGAGCTTTCGCCAACTCAAGTGGGCAGGCTCTTGGGCGGGAGAGACCATGCCACGATTATTCACGGTGCGGGAAAGGTTAACGGCGGCGTGAATGAGAACGGCCAGTTGCGCAAAGATGTGTTAACCATAAAAGAGGCTATCTTCGCTCCGGAGCCCCGAAAGGCCGTTGGAGCGATGGCCGGGGCATCGGCCCGGTAGGTTTCGAGACCCAGTGTCTACTCGGTAGAAGTTGCCTAATGCCTGCTGGTGGATAATTGGCCTAGAATCGTGGAGAAGTTCCCAATGTCCGTGGATAACCTTGCGCTTTATCGCTGCTAATTGATTCTTGAGTACCTTGCGCTATTAGTAACCTGAAACAATTCCCCCTCGTTTGCCGCCCGCCGGTGGAACCGGCGATTGACAGACGAGGGCCATTTATTGAAGCGGTGCCACGCTGTGCCATTATGTGGGTGCGTTGGCGTGTTTGGCTGGCGGCGGTAGCAGTCTGGCCAAATGCATCCGGCGGTATAGCCTAAACGGTAGCTTCCATGCGATCTGGTCTAGCATCAACCGTACCAAAATTTTGCGCCGCATGGGACGGGAAGCCAAATAGGCAACAGACCCCAAACCAGGAATTAGCGACAGAAGCATTACCACCGGGTTATGGATGTCGGATGCGCGCTCCGGCGCCGAACCAGCCCCCGGGCGGACTCGATTTACTTGGAGTTCAACCAGAAACTGAGGGTCCACAGAAACCTGATAGCGCTTCCTATGGGGAAACGGAAGATTGCGCTCATGACCAAGTGCACGCCCAAGTGCCGCATTGCGACGTTGACTTCGCGGGATGACAGGTAACCCTTCAAAGCATCGGATTCCGCTGTCTCCAGCCTTCCTTCCCGGTCCCACCGTTCAATCCCTGCGTTGAAAAAAGACTGGGTGGCGGCATCTGCGCCCGAAACGGCGGCTTTGGATGTTGTATAAGTGGCTTTCCAATTGAAGAAGCGGTACGTCCACTTGGCCAGACGTCCCCACAACCGTAGATCTGACGCTTTCCAGCTATGAATCAACTCTTGCAAGTGGCCCACGGAGTGTTCCAACTCCGCTAATCCCTTCGGACCCAGACTTGCCTCTAAACTTGCCGCATTGTCCGCCAAAAAAGCGCGCATACGAGGAAAGTCGATATCGTCGAAAACCGGGAAATTCCCCGCTTTCATCGCCGAACGCCGCTGGCCTTTGGGCAAAAAGGGCGTCGCCAAGGCCGACTCTAAATCTATGATCTTTAAATCCCCCTGGGGAGTACGAATTAAATTGGTATGGGCATGAGGGTTATGAGGGTTTATTTGCCAAACCGATAGCCCGGCCTGGGAGAACGTTTCAGAAACTTGGGCCAGATATTCTCTAACTTCAGTGTCGTTCTCGACCTTTTCGCCAGGTATAAATTCGGTGACGAACTCGTATTTCCCGCCGTTGTCGTTGACCGACAGCACTCCCGCCACCAAGTCCTTGCCGAACATATGCTGGGTCAACTTTCCTGCGACCTTTCGCCGGTATATTGCGGCTTTGAATGCGAACTGGTTGGCCACATAAGGGAATCTGGCTTGAAAGGCCAGCCAGTAAATAACCCGTACTAAAAATGGAGGTTGATATACCTTGGTGGCAGTCCCTTTTTCCGGATTGAGCAAGACCAAGCTGGCTATGGACCTTTCGGTAAGGCAACTTGGGCAATCCTCATCCAGAAGGGTTTCCGTTTTCTGCAAAGATGACAGCCATTTGGCGTCGTGGAGGTACATATAAACGGCGATGGCCACCAAAAGCCATAATCCGCCCAGCAGGTAACCAGCGGCCACATCGGTTGGCCAGTGAGCTTGCTCGTAGATTCGGGCGGGTCCAACTAATAAGACTCCCAACGCTAGAAGTGTTAGAGTGGGAATCATTAACTTTTTGTTCCAACGGTAGTGGGCAGCGAGAAAAGCCACGAATCCGAAGAACACCGTGGTACCGAATACGTGCCCGCTGGGGAAGGCCGCAAACGTATCGCCGGGCGATGAGAAAGGCCTTCCCCGGGTTACGATTTGACCCAGAGTATAGTCGCCCAAGATGGCAACGCTAGCGATTGTCACGCCCACAATGCCGAAAATTAAGGCCTCTCGGGTTTTGCCCATCAAGAGCAGCAACGCAATGCCCAGAGGTCCGTAGATTAGTCCGGCTTTGGAGCCGGGGCTATGGTCACTCCGGCGAAAAATGTGGAAAGCCCAGGAAAGTCCCAGCCGGAAACCCAACCCAATATTGCTTGATCTTCTGACAAGTAGTGCCCGTCGGTCAGCCTTATGGTCAATAATGCCAGCAGTGAACCAAGAACAACTGCCGCTACAATCCAGCCCAAGATTTGTGGAGTGATGCCGGTCCGCCCGATACTTGTCAGAACAGAACCGGGATGGGCTTGTGTGACCATAATCGCGCCTCCTGGGGTTTGGTGCGGCAGCCGGTGGCCGATTTACCGCATTCCCTTAAATCACTGACAATCATTGTGGGATTTCTTCAACGGGATGCCATCCACCGGACTGCCGAATCGGCTTAGTCGAGCGTTTTACCCACCGGTAGACCGGCCGGATGATAGTGTTGTAGACCGAACGGTTAAACGGTTAATTGGACCTGTGCCCATATCCTAAAAATCCCGTGGATTGGCTAATAGATAGAACGGGCGTTTAAAGCCATTTAGACGACTGGCCGGTCAAGAGCGCAATAATTTTGTGAATCATGGTGGGCTAATTCCCTTAGAAGCCTGACTCCGGCCTTGCATCAAAACTGTCATCCTGAGGAGCGGAGCGACGAAGCAACTGTCTTATATGTCAAGAGTTGCGGAGGGCCAATTCAGGATTCCAGGGGCAATTATGCTTGACCATAGCGTTA
>MUCR01000027.1 GCA_002816455.1 SAR202 cluster bacterium Io17-Chloro-G4
GAAGGCCGAGAGACGAACCTCGTTATCCAGCACTATAAAGATGGCGGTGGATGCGCCGAAGTCAACGGTCGTCGCCAGTTCCTCCCATCCGCCGCCAGCGCTCAAGTGGACAGCCTGAGCCTGTTCGCCTTGACCCTGAGAAAACCAGTGTTCAGCCTAACTGGCACAGATACGCCAGTCCTGCCTACTCCCACACCGAGGCCTGTGGCTACTGCAACGCCCCCCCGGCGCCGTCGCCCACGCCGGAATCTACCGCAACGCCGATACCAGTACCTACTCCAACCCTAACACCAACGCCATCGCCGGTAGCGAGGTACAAGCTGGACACGGAGGTAGAACCTGAGAATCTGGGCACCGTCACAGTCCGGCCATCGAGTAATGATGGAAGTTATTCGGCTGGAGGAGACGTTGTGCTGACTGCCCAATGCTCAACCGCCTTCGGCTCTTGGGAAGGGAGCCTACCCCAGGGGACTTCTCGTACTTCCAGCACCATCACCGTTCTTATGGACCGAGACCGGCTGATTGTAGCTGTCTGCCTGCAGCCTGAGCCCACGAGCACCCCAGCACCAACACCCACTCTTACGCCAACCGCAACACCCAGGCCCACGGCAACTCCTACTCCCGTACCCGCAGTTGCGGGATTCAAGTTATTCGTAAACGGTCTACAAGTACTCGGAGGACAGATAGTCGTAAGGGTTCCTGGAGGAACAGTTACCTTACATCAACTAGCCCAGAGCAATGGCACCTACGTACCTGGGTCGACGGTGACCATGGAGGCTCAGCCGGATATCGCCGGCTCGGCCATAAGCTGGCTAGGAGCAAACAGCCAGGATGGCGCCACCGCAACAGTCGTGATGCGGCAGGAGCGGTTCGTGGTGGCTAACATCGCGGTAAGCGGCGCGACGCCGGTACCCTCTGCCACGGCAATCCCCACGCCGACGCCAACATTGGTCCCAACGCCGGGGCCAACTGCCACGCCTCAGCCACCAGGTGAGCCAACTCACACAACGCCTACGGCTACGCCAACGCCAACGCCGACCGTGACCCCTACGCCTGCACCTTCAACCACGAAGGTGGTATTTTATTCAGACAGGGACCCAAATCGCGAAATCTACTCGATCGGCGTTGATGGGAACAACTTGACTCGGATCACCAATAATTCTGCAGATGATGAAGACCCTCGTTGGTCAGGCGACGGCAGCAAGATTGGCTTTCAATCGATAAGGGATGGCAATTGGGAAATTTATTCCATGAACAGCGACGGCTCTAACCAAACGCGCCTGACTACGGATTCAGCCTCCGATATCCATATGGTTTGGTCTCCGGACGATTCACAGATCGCCTTCTCCTCCGAACGCAATGGCAATTGGGAAGTTTATAAAATGAATGCGGACGGTTCCAATCAAACTAGACTGACCAATGACTCGTCGAATGACCTATGGCTTTCATGGTCTCCCGACGGCACGAAAATTGCGTTCGCAACCAATCGAGATGGAAACGAGGAAATCTACACCATGAATACCGATGGCTCTGCCCAATCTAACATCTCGAATCACAGCGCCGAAGATACTTCACCGTCATGGTCACCAGACGGAAGCAAAATAACATTCGCATCCACTCGTGATGGCAACTGGCAAATATATGTTATGAATTCAGACGGATCCAACGCTGTAAGACTCACAAACAATTCAGGTGAAGATATTTGGACCTCCTGGTCACCAGATGGAACTCAAATTGCATTTCAGTCGAATCGGGATGGAAACTGGGAAGTGTACGTCATGAACTCCGATGGGAGTAATCAATCCAGGCTTACAAATAATTCCGGGATCGACGCCAATCCAGATCTAGGGCCGTAGCCACACCCATCCTCTTGCCGCTATGCCTAATCTCGTGTATCGTGACTCCAATCCCCGGCTTCAACTTTAGGATTAGTGGTAGCTGACTATGGCCGATCCGTTTGTTTCCTTGGAGCAAGCCCGGGACATTGCTTTGGCCCATGCCAGGGACAATCAAGGATTCTACGGCGGACGTTGGAGCAAACGGCCCCTCACCTGGCTCGTCCTGGTTACCGAAGAAAGAGAGGACGCCTACTATATCCAACTTTCCTACGAGCCTGCCCGGAAATTCTCGGGAGAGCCGGGAGTGTAAGTCTTCACCATTAGTAAGACTGGGGAAGTCCAATCGTGGAGCATTCTGTCTCCGCCCAAAGGCGGAGGTCTCATTCCCGGCTGTGGCCTGGTTGCCGCATTTGGTCTGATCCTGGTCATGGCCGCAATGGTCGCCGTCTTATAGCGAATCATTCCCAAAACACACATAAATTTTTACCTAAAGGGAGATAGATATGGCTGACTCAAAACCCGAATACGTGGAACTGCTCAATACCATCCGCCTTCAAGAATATGGCGCCGGGATTTACCTGAAAGCATGGGCCGACAAGACCTCTCACGCTGGCCTCAAACACTGCCTCAGCTTTGTCGCTGAGCGGGAGGTTAGCCACGGCGACCTAATGGACCGGCGCATCCGGGAACTGGGGTTCCAGCCCGAAGGCACCGAGGACGCCAACTTCAAGGAAAGGATGGAAATCATGGGGTCGGACATGACCGACGCCGAGAAGATTCAGTGCGTCAAAGACGCAGCCCTAAAGCAGCCCAAACCCACAGTCCGGGAAAAGTATATCGTGGCAGCCCACGACCCTGCGGTTGACCCGCTAACCCGCACGTTGCTGGGCTGGTTCGCCGACGTGGAGGCCGACTCCGGGGCCATGATGAGCCAAACCTACAAGACCGTGGACGGCGTCAACTAAAATAGCCACGGAGTCACAGAGACACAGAGGCAAAATCAAGAAATCTCCGTGCCTCTGTGTCTCTGTGGCAAACCAAGCTAATCACTAGAACGAGCCGGTCGAATAGGGGCAGAAATGAAATTTGGATGCTTTTTCGTAGGGCAGAGACCGCAGCTTCACGAGCAATACGCCGACGAGGGAAAAGTAAACCCCAATCCGGTGCGGCGTACAGACGTAGAGGTCTACGAAGACATCTTGAAGGGTGCCGTCCTGGCCGAAGAACTTGGCTTTGACTCGGTGTGGGTAGCAGAGCACGCCTTCAGCGAGCACAGCATCGTTAGTTCACCTCACAGTATGCTGGCGGCCATAGCGGCCAAGACCGAGCGGGTAAAGGTCGGCGTGGCCTGCACCATCGTGCCCTGGCACTCTCCGCTACGCTTGGCCCAAGACTTGGCGACACTTGACATAATCAGCCAAGGCCGGTTGATTATGGGCGCTGGAAGGGGCTACCAAAAACGGGAGTTCGATATTTACGGCATCGACATTTCCGAGTCCCGGGAGCGTCTGGTGGAGGGCATGGACATTGCCATTAGAGCCTGGACCGAGGAGCGCTTCTCCTACGAAGGGAAATTTAACTCCTTCCCAGAGGTGATGGTCGTACCCAAGCCGGTCCAGAAGCCCCATCCGCCCATCTGGATGGCGGTGACCCACAGTCCCGAGTCGGTGGACGTGGCAGTGAAAAACCGCTGGGGACTATTTACTGTGGGCAGTTCATTCTTCCCTGCTTCCGCCGAGTCGGACCAAGACCTGATAAATCTCTACTACTCGAGAATGAGAGATTCCGGGGTCGCCAGCCAAGATATCACGATAGCTGCAGTACGCAACATGTTCGTGGCCGAAAGCGAAGAAACAGCAATGGAAATAATGCAACCCAGGCTGCAATGGGCTGGCGATATGGGCGAGTTTCTCCGCAGGCCGGTAGCGGTCTTGGCGGGCGCCGAAGGGGGATTGAAAGGGTACGAGCACTACGTTAATGACCCGTTCATAGAGCCCGATCTACTGGAAAAACGAGGGCCTCAGTCCATGAGCGCCATCGGCAATCCGGAAAAGCTCAACGACACAATTAAGGACTTGGAGTCCCGGCACGTTACAGATTTCCTGAGCTATATGGACGCTGGTGGCCTCTCCTATGATGAAATCGAGGGCTCCATGCGGCTGTTCGCCGAAAAGGTGATGCCCAATTTTAAATAAATTAGGGGCGCCACACGCGTTTGTTGGCTATTGGTGGCTTAACCTCTAATGTTTGTTGTGATAGCAACGGCCGTTGAAGCGTCGCCAGGGCAGACACATAGGTCTGCCCCTACCGAGGGAATGTGGGGCAAAACTATGTGTCTGCCTTGAGTGTCCAAGGTCCGCCCAGGGTGTGCAAGATCCGCCCACGGTGTTCAGGGTTCGCCCCCACCGTAGGGGCAGACCTATGTGTCTGCCCTGGGTGTGCTGCATTTTTGCTTAGCGGGAATCCAACAGGAGGCGCTGGATCATGGCCGATGCCAATATTGAGGTCTTGACCTACGGATTTTCGTTTAATTCAGACCAAGGCTCCTTTGGCATGTCCACCAACTCTTTGATCACCGTGGGCAATCAGACCATTGTTGTAGACACAGGACCGGCTTCCCGCAGAGCCTGGCTTTACCGGGCCCTAGAGAGCAAGAACCTGACTCCCGACGGCGTGGATGTCGTTATTCTGACTCATATGCACTGGGACCACTGCCAGAACACCGACATGTTCCGTAACTCGCGGATTTTGGTGCACCCCACAGAGATGGATTACTCCCGGAACCCTAACCGTTCCGACTTCGCTTGCGCTAAATACTTGGCCGACGTCGTAGATAACATGAAATTGGAGCTGGTTTCCGAGGGCGATAAAGTCATCGACGGCGTGACCATTGTCGAGACTCCCGGCCATACCAAGGGACACATCAGCGTGGCGGTCAACGCCGGAAGCGAGACAGTTCTGATTGCCGGGGATGCCTT
The DNA here is from genome assembly GCA_002816455.1 of SAR202 cluster bacterium Io17-Chloro-G4. Classification (GTDB taxonomy): domain Bacteria; phylum Chloroflexota; class Dehalococcoidia; order Lucifugimonadales; family UBA3495; genus UBA1141. The sequence continues at coordinate 4,817 of MUCR01000027.1, forward strand.
GCCGGACAGCGGCACCGTCAAACGTGGCTTGCCCACCAACGTTTTCTGGGACGTTGAGGACGCCCGCTCCAGCGTGGAAAAAATGTTGGCTTCCTCTAAGGTCTTTTACCCCGGCCATGACCGGCCCTTCAAATTAGAAGGGGAAACCATAGAGTACCTGCATGGCCCCAACAATATTGAGGTTATTAACTCCACTGAAGGCTTGGGTACGACATCGTTAACATTCACCGTATTAGACGCCCGGCCCGTGAATATCAACATGGTCCAGAAGGGGTAAAGGGCGGCCGCCGCGTATGACCGAAACCGCTGACGGTGGCGCAACAGACCCTCTGGGTGACATCCGCTCTTACTTGGAATCTCTGGTCCAGAGAAGGCCCAGCCTCTGGAGAATTTCCGCTTGTGGCGTCACCCGCTCCGGAGTCCAAATCCCAGCCATTCTGGAATCGGATGCCTATGTCCCTTCGGCTACGCGGGCACGGGTGTTGCTTGTGTCCGGATTGTCCGGCACCACCACCGATGTGGAGCAGGCTTTGGGCGCTTTGGATATGTTTGCCTCCGGAGGACAAAAATACGCTGCCGGTATCGCCCTCAGCGCCATACCCTGTGGCAACCCGGACGGTCTGGCCGCTGGCAAGCTCCGTGGCAACGACTCGGGAGGCGACCCGCGCATCGGCTACCCTCCTGAAGGCGACTACTACCATCACATGACCGATCCCGAGTCCCGTTACTTATGGCGCTGGATCGGCTTCCAAGCGCCGGATTTAGTTCTGGAATTGGTGAACAGCAATGAGACCCGTTGGGAGGCCAATGAAGCGGCCCGTCGCTTGGCGCCAGCGGTCGCTGCCAGGTCAATGTGGGGAGACGGCACCCTGCTGGATGCCCTGGGAAACGGCATGCCCAACGGTATTGGCCAGATACCAGGACTCCGATTGGAAGCCCCAAGCATCCGTATGGGCCAAGAGCTAGGCCGTCTTTGGTCTTTCATACCCCAATTTCCCGCTTGGGAGCCCTCCCCGGCGCGGCGCAATCTGGACTCCCGGCGCTCCCGCACCCGGCTACGCGTAGCCAGCATACTGGACTCGGTTTACGGCCGCGAACTGGACCCGGTTAACTACACTCAGGGTGTGGGCATTAGCGGCAGGTTGCGATTGGCCGAACTGGTTTTTACTGACCTAGGGCCAGCCGACCCAGGACCTGCGCCCGAAATCGCCGCTTATTTAGAGCAGGCAGGTTTGTTGGGTTCGGAACCTTTTGGTGATAAGCCCAGTGGAGCGAACTTGGCTGGGGTAATCTGGGGACCAGAGTTGGCGGAAGCCACCGAGGATTCTCGCTGGTCAGAGTTGCTGGTCCAAGTGGCCGACCGCTACCAATCCGTGGCCCCAGGCTCCGCTCCGCCTCCGTCGGACCCAGACTTTAGAACCGAAGACATGTTCATGAACGGTGCCATTTTAGGCCGAGCGTATCAAGTCACCGGGGATACTCGTTACCTGGACATCTTGACCCAGTTCTTGCTGGACAGCGGCATCCAGCAAGATAACGGACTGTTCTGGCACTGCCGGTCAGCGCCTTACTTTTGGTCAAGGGGCAACGGATTTGCCTTGATGGGACTTTCTGAGACCCTGACATACCTGCCGGAGGACCATCCGGCCAGGACAAATATTCTGGAAATGTGTCTGAAGTTGCTGGATGCTCTGATAAAATTACAGCAACCGTCGGGAATGTTTACCAATGTACTGGATGAGCCGGGCTCTTACCATGAATTTACGACAACCTGCATGTTCGGTTACGTCCTAGCCCGCGGCCTTCGGCTGGGATGGCTGGACACTCCGTTTATCGAGCCACTCTTATTGGCATGGCAAGGAGTGTCGGAGCGCATAGACGATGAAGGAAATATAGTCGACGCCTGCATCAGCACCGGCGTACAATCGGGTGTCAGGGAGTACCTGGACCGTCCGGCGGTATTCGGCTTCGATGACCGCAGCGGAGGGATGGCCTTGTGGTTCGCCGTGGAATTGGAACGCTTTGCCAGAGAGATGGAGGCACGGGAGCCACCACCAGTTGACTAGTGCTCCGTTGGGTATGCCGCAACGGAGATGTCCAGGATTATCCAGCGAAAAAAATCAGGAGGTAAAAGTCGATGGCTTCAAACGTTGTTCTCTCAAATCAAGAATTTAATGTGGTAGGCACCAGGCCCGTACGCCACGATGGGCTGGACAAAGTTACCGGCAGGGCGCAATACAGCGCCGACATAAGCTTGCCGGGATTGTTGCACGCCAAAATTGTCAGGAGCCCGCATCCCCATGCCCGCATCAAGTCCATCAACACCAGCCGGGCTCTTGCCTTGCCCGGCGTCAGAGCGGTAGTGACGGGGGTCGAGCTTGCCCAACCCGGACAGGGTGGATTTAGCGGCAGGCTCATCGACTTGGGAGAAGGCGCAATGGTCAATCCCCGGTTCTTGAGCAACAACATCCTGGCGGTCGACAAGGTCCTGTACAAAGGTCACGCCGTGGCGGCCGTCGCAGCTACAAGTCTTCATATCGCCGAACAGGCGGCAGACCTGGTAGACGTGGATTACGAAGTGCTGCCTTACGTGGTAGACGTTCTTGAGTCTATGAAAGACGATGCGCCGGTACTCCACGAGAGGCTCTTCAACGCCACTGACGCCAATGTACGCCCCGGTGGACTGCGCACCGAAGACGACACCACCAAATCCAGCAATATCGCCAACCACTTCGTCTTCGAATCGGGAGACATCGAGAAAGGCTTCAAGGAAGCTGACGTTATTGTCGAGCGAGAGTTCCGCTCCCAGTCGGTGCACCAAGGCTACATCGAGCCCCATGCGGCCACCGCTTCTTGGAGCGAAGACGGCAAGCTAACCTTGTGGTGCTCAAGCCAAGGCCATTTCAACGTTCGGGACCAAACGGCCACGATTCTGGGTATTCCCATAGGAGACATCAAGGTCGTTCCCCTGGAAATCGGAGGTGGGTTCGGCGGAAAGACCTTGGTTTACCTGGAGCCCGTGGCGGCGCTATTGGCCAAGAAGAGCGGTAAGCCGGTGAAAGTGGCAATGTCTAGGGCCGATGTGTTTGAAGCATCCGGTCCTACATCCGGCGGCGCATACAGGTGCAAAATAGGCGCCACCAAAGATGGGAAGATTACTGCCGCCGATGCAACACTGATCTATGAAGCGGGCGCTTTCCCTGGCTCGCCGGTTAATCCAGGGTGTCAATGTATGTTGGCACCTTACGTCATCGAAAACGGTCGCATCGAAGGTTACGACATCGTCCTGAATAAGCCCAAAACGGCGGCTTACCGGGCACCCGGAGCTCCGGGCGCCGCGTTTGCTGCCGAGACTGTGATAGACGAGCTTGCCGAGAAGCTGGGAATCGACCCATTGGAATTCCGGCTAATCAACGGCGCTAAAGAGGGCACCCGCAGGATCACCGGGCCGGTAAACCCTAAAATAGGCTACCTGGAGACACTGGAGGCCGCCAAAGACCATGACCACTATTCGGCTTCGCTACCAGGCAAAAATCGCGGTCGAGGCGTTGCTAGCGGCTTCTGGTTCAATGCCACCGGACCTTCCAGCGCCACCGCCAGCGTCAACCCCGACGGAAGCGTTAGCTTGGTTGAAGGCTCACCGGACATCGGAGGCACTCGGGTGGTGATGGCCCAGCACTTAGCTGAAGTATTGGGCATCGCCGTTGAAGACGTAAGGCCAGTGGTTGGCGACACCGACTCCATCGGCTACACGTCGTTAACCGGCGGCAGTAGCGTAGCTTTCAAGACCGGTTGGGCCACTTACGAAGCGGCTTTGGATATCAAACAACAATTGATCGCCCGAGCAGCTAAGATCTGGGACGTTTCTGTGGATGACATAGAGTATAAAGATGGCGCCATGTCCCACCGGTCCGACCCGGAACTACGCATGACCTTCCAAGAGTTGGCGCCAAGGTTGAACGGCACCGGCGGTCCGGTCGTCGGCCGAGGGAACGTCAACCCACCGGGAGCGGGCGCCGCTTTCGCGGTGCACATCGTGGACGTGGAGGTCGACCCGGATACAGGTAAGGTGGACATCCTTCGGTATACTGCTGTCCAAGACGTGGGCAAGGCCATCCACCCCAGCTACGTCGAAGGGCAAATGCAGGGCGGCGCAGTCCAAGGGATTGGATGGGCCTTGAACGAGGAATACTATTACAATCCCAATCAAGGGCAAATGGCTAACTCCACGTTCCTGGACTACCGGATGCCAATCAGCTTGGACCTGCCCATGATCGACACGGTAATTGTCGAGGTGGCCAACCCGACCCATCCCTTCGGCGTCAGAGGCGTCGGAGAAGTGCCCCTTGTGCCACCCATGGCTGCCCTCGCCAACGCCATTTACAAAGCCGTTGGGGTCAGGATGAACCAGTTGCCCATGTCGCCGGGGAACATCCTGGAGACGCTCTGGAATAAGGAGTAAACGCCAACGGTCAGATTCGTTCGTGGTGAGCTTTCGCCAGACCTAACTTGCTGCGTCAACAGGGCGGTGGTTCGACAAGCTGACCACGAACGAAAGACTACTACCGTTCGTCCTGAGCTTGTCGAAGGATATCCATCATTGGGTATGTTTAGGCGATATTAACCACCTACATGGGTGCCAAATATCGTCTGTCGTGAGCTTGTAAAAAGTACCTAACCCACTCGAAACATGGCGGTGGTTCGACAAGCTCACCACGAACGGGGCACAGGCAGACAAGAACGGGGCTGGGGCAGAGAAAGTACGGAGTGAGGACAACCTAAACAGCGATGCTAACACTCGCGGAACGAAATATCACTGAACCGCCTTTAGTGGGCCCACTTGGGTGTAAATAATGCCTAATTCCCCGCTGGAATACACCTACCGCAGCCCGGCTCAAGACATCGTGTGCGGCCCGGAAGCGATCGTCGGCATGGACGGAATTCTGGACCGGCTTGGGGCACAACGGGCAATGGTAGTCTGCGGGCCTTCTATCTTGGAAGGCGCCGACGTGGTCCAACGAGTTCAGTCGGCGTTGGGTCCCCGTTGCGTTGGGTTATTCTCCGGCGTGGCGCCTCACTCTCCCGTCGAAGTCCTGCGCCGGACGGTGGATGCCGCCCGTGAGGTGGAGCCGGACGCATTAATTAGCGTCGGAGGCGGGAGCACCCACGACACCACCAAAGGCATAGCCCTGCTGCTGGCTGAGGGCGGCGAGATTCATGATTTTGAGGTCCAATTCACGCCCCCGGATAAAGTGTTCATTCCGGAAGCGCCCCACGAAAAAGTGCCTATCGTCAGCGTGCCCACGACTATGGGCGGCGCCGAGCTAAGCAGGAGCGGAGGCGGTTTCACCGACAAAACCTTGGGACGGAAGATTCTATCATCCGGGCAAGGCACCAACCACCGGGTCGTGGTAATCGACGGAAAGGCTTTAGCCACCACGCCCATGCGTATTCTCCTTTCGACCGCCATCGGACAGTTCCGCATCGCCGTGGAAAGCGTCTACTCCACGGGCCACAATCCCATCGGCGACGCTGCGGCCCTTCACGCCATCAAGATGCTGGTCGAGTATCTGCCCCAATGCCAGGACGGGGACTTGGACGTATTGCTCAACACCAAGACGGCGGCGACTTTGCCCATGCTGGCCATGTCGGCGGTTGGCGGTCTTGGTATGAACACCGCCATAGCCCACCACGTTGGCGGCTTGTACGACGTGCCCCACGGCGAGGCAAATGCGGTGCTGCTACCCCACACTATGCGATTTAACCTGGACGCCAGCGCAGACCGCCAAGCAATGATCGCGGAGGCCATGGGCGTCAACACCAAGAATATGACCGAGGAAGATGCCGGATTGGCCGCTGCCGATGCCGTTGCCCAACTCTGCCGTGACCTGGGCATGCCCGAAACACTTCGGGATGTTGGCGTGCCCGAAGATGGTCTGGAATTTATAGCCGCAGCCACGCTCCACGACCGGGGCCTGGCCACCAACCCCAAACCCGTTTCCGATGCCGGCCCAATTATGACGGTGCTGCGAAGCGCCTGGTAGCTTGCCCACGGGTCCCAGATGCGGCCGCAGTTCGCCTGAGAGAATCCATCGCCTAACACATAGCGTATCCCAAAGCAGGGAACGTAGATGGACGGGAGCGGGTGAGCTTGAAGTTGTGGCGCTGGTGGCCGGCAATGGCCTTGTTATTTGTCGCCTTGGCGGGTTGCGCCACAACAGCGACGCCCCAAATCGCGCCTTCCCCCACCAACCCGCCGCCTGTTTCTACGTCGGCTCCCACCTTAGTAATCGAAACTTCGCCTGAGCCGTCTATTGAAACGGCACAACCTAGGACTCAGCCGTCTACTTCCCCTCCCGGCTCTTCCAGCCAACCGCCAGCCACACCCGCAAGTTCGGATATTGTCTCCATCCCCCGAAGCGCATCGGATATAGTTAGTGCCTTTCTGGAACTGGCCATTGCGGATGACGGCAGCAGTGTTCGAGCAATGGGAGACAGCGGCGACCAGTCCTACATTCCGGTTCTGGTAGATTACCTGCGATTCATGCGGCCCAGCGACGTGAGCGGTAGGGATATCATCGTCCGCGCTTTAAGAGACCTCAGCGAGGTGGCGCCAGATGAAGTTGTTGGCTCGGATCAATTTTGGTCTTGGTGGGTCAAGTGGCTTGGAAAACATGCCGAAGTCGCGGGGCCGGAAGGATACGACGAATTCAAGGGCTTGATTTTGGAACGGTTAGTCGACCCCGAGATGGCCGTGTTTTTCTCTGGTGGAATTGACACCCGCATACGGTTGGAAGAGATAGTCTGGGGTGGCGTCGCCAAGGACGGCATTCCTGATCTAACCAATCCCCCGATATTGACAGCGGAGGATGCGACCTACATCTTCGAACCGGACCGGGTCTTCGGCGTTTCCTTCAACGGCGAGCACAGGGCTTACCCGCTACGCATTCTAAACGCCCATGAGATGGCCAGCGACGTGGTCGGGGGCGTACCATTCGCCCTGGCTCATTGAACCCTTTGCGGCAGCGGAATCGTGTATTCCACCAAAATCGACGGCGAAGTCTTGGAGTTCGGCACTTCCGGTCTGCTGTTCCGCTCTAACAAGCTGATGTATGACCGGGGCACCAAATCGTTGTGGCATCAGTTCACCGGCGAACCTGTGCTAGGCAAATTGGCACATGCCGGGATAAAGCTGAAGGTGCTACCCGTCGTCTTGACCACCTGGGGAGACTGGCTCGCTAGCCACCCTGACACCACCGTGCTGGATATAGACACGGGACTATATCGCCCGGCGCTCTACGTTCCCGAATCGGATCCCCAGTCGATCTATTACGGAGTTAGGCGGCAACCTGTGGCCTCGTTTCCGGTTTGGCAGAAGAGTGACCGGCCGCCGGAAAAATCGGAGGTTCTTGGGCTGAATATCAATGGTGAAGCCAGGGCTTATCCCAGGGAATCCTTGGCGCGGCAGTCCGTCCTGAACGATTCTTTAGGCGGGCAGGACTTGGTTGTGATCACACCAGGTGACGGTACTGGGGCTCGCGCTTACCAAAGAAGCGGCCAGGAATTCACCACAATCCAGCGCTACGGGGATGGTGAAGCAAAGGTGACGGTGGCCGACCAATCTGGCGGGGCGTGGCGAGTGGAGGAAGATGCCCTGGTAAATTTCGCAGACCCTTCCCAACGGCTGGACCGCCTGCCCAGCCACGTCGCCTACTGGTTCGGCTGGTACGCTTTTCACACCGCCACTAGCGTCTACGGACAGGACTGACGCCTGGGCAGAGCGGGGTTAACCGGACGCAATCCAGTCGACGACACGTTCCGCAATCATAAGCACCGTGGCATGGGCGCCTCCTGACCTGGGAACTCGCGGCATCACCGACGCATCAACTACCCACAACCCCTGCACTCCCTTGACTCTGCAGTTTTGATCTACCACCGCCATTGGGTCTGAATCCGGCCCCATCTTGCAGGTCCCGGACACATGCCTGGCCGTTCCCACGGTTTGGCGTATCCAGACATCCAAAGCGTCATCGTCTACTAGGACGTCATCCGTGGGTTCGATTCGGTGATCAACTACGCCTTTATACGCATCGGATTCCAGAAGTCTAACCGCCATTCGCACCCCTTCCCTCACCCGCCGAATGTCGTTTGGATGTTGAAGATAACAGTAATTAAATGATGGCTGTACTCCGGGGTCGGTAGAGGCCAACCTGACGTAGCCGGAGCCGTCAGGCAACCCGAGAGTACAGGATATTCGCGCCGCCTGGTCAGGCGGCACGTCGCCGGTCAGGTACTTGGCTCGCACACCGGGGACGCGCTCTTCTCGCTCTTCGACGACTGTGTTGGTCCTTAGCACCATGTCGTTGATTTCGCTCGAACCTTGGGAGGTGTAATGCAAACTAAAGTGCACCGCATCGGCATCGCCAGCGAGGGTTACACCCTCTTTGACCTTGAAGGAGATCTGGGCGCTGAGGTGGTTCCAAAGGTTCTGTCCAACTCCTGGTAGATCATGAACTATGGGTATTCCGAACTGCTGAAGTTGGTCATCGGGGCCGATTCCCGATAGCATGAGCAGGTGGTGCGATTTGATAGCCCCGGCGCTCAGCACAACTCGGTCCGCTTCGACGTTAAATACCTCGCCTCCGCTTTCAGCCTCCACCCCAACGGCCTTTGAATCCTTGATCAAGATTTTCCTGACGGAAACGCTTCCCCTCACCGTTAAGTTGAGACGATGGCGCACCGGATTGAGGTAAGTCATCGCAGCGCTCATTCTCAAGCCATTCAGGTTGTTTGAGGGAGACACGCCCACCCCGGATGGATTGGGGCCATTCGTATCTTCCGTGGCGCCGAACCCGGCTTGCAAACAGGCTGCGTGGAATGCCTTTTGAATGTCCGGCCAGGGACCTGACTGGCGGCGCCTTATTGGCATAGGTCCGTCTGTTCCATGGTAGTCATCCCGAATGTCTAGGTCCTGCTCCGATTTTCTAAAGTAAGCCAATACTTTGGAATAAGACCATTCATCATTGCCGAGGGAAGACCAGGCGTCAAAATCCTCGGGAAACCCTCTTTGCATCGCCTGGCCGTTGATGGACGAGCCTCCCCCAATCACTTTGCCTTGCGCAACGTGGATCTCCCCTTGCTCCTCAGTTATCGTTCCCCGCAAAGCCCAGTTATGTTCCGAGTCTGGTGCTTCGGCAAATCTTGTGTGGCCGAACTTGATCTCGTCGGGAAGGTAAGCCGGATCGGGGTAATCCGGGCCGGCTTCCAACAATAGAACGGAGGTATTCGTGTTTTCCGCCAACCTGCTGGCCAACACTGATCCAGCCGCTCCCCCGCCGACGATAACAACGTCGTATTTCATTGACCCCCCTAAAGCCATAATGCCAATCATTTCAAGAATGATTCGGCTTGAATTGTAAATGTGGGTAGACTACGGGGCAAGCTCGTGAGCTGCAAGCAAGTCCGGAGACTAACACTGTCAAGGTGTAAGTGATTTTCGAGAAAGTTTACGCACGTTGACCCAGCCAGATGACGGTGTTAATGTTCAGCCCATCGCCGATGTACTTGAGGACCGAGTCTGGATACGGTAAATCAAAACTAAGACGGCTTTGAATTCGGGGCTTCTTAGAAAGGCAATATGATGGGAATGTCAGAAGGGGAATTCGCCGCATATAGGGAAAAAACTTTCCAATTCATTTGGGAAGAATTGGCGCCCCTGGAAGACGAGATTGAAGAGACCGGCCAGGTGCCCCGGGAATCTCTTTGGCCCAAGTTCCTGGATATGGGATTTTTAGGTCAGATGGTGCCCGAAGAATACGGGGGACTGGGTCTGTCCGAAAGCCAGTTCCTCCAGTTTGAGAAAGAATGGTCAAAAGTTCATGGGGGCCTGAGGACCATTCTGCATGTGCATAACCTGGGTTCCGAAATCCTCCAACACGGAACAGAAAATCAGAAAGCGGATTATTACCCCAGAATCTCCCGCGGAGAAATGTCGGTTGCCTTTGCCCTCACTGAGCCCGAGGCGGGAACCGGCAGGGACATTAAGACGACGGCGAGAAGAGACGGTGACAATTTCGTCCTGAGCGGCACCAAGCACCTTATTACCAACGCCGACTTCGCCGACCTCTTCAACGTGGTCTGCTGGACACAGACTCCATCGGGGGAGTATCAGATTAGTAACCTTTTGGTGGAGCGAGGAACTCCTGGATTCGCGATCGGCGACATGAAGCCTACCATGGGCTGTGTAGGCGCCACCCACGGGCGGCTGAACTTCAACGACTGCGTTGTGCCGGTCACGAATGTGCTTGGCGAGGAAGGGAAGGGCCTGGAGTCAACCCTCTACACCCTAAATGTCAGCCGGGTCCGCATCGCCGCCTGTGCCCTTGGAACCATGGAACGTTGCCTCGACATGGCGGTGGATTTCGCTAAAAAGCGGGTCACTTTCGGCAGGCCAATTGGCGAGCGGCAAGCAGTCCAGAGGTACCTGGCGGAGATGGCCATGGACGTTTACGCCCTACAGTCCGTGATCGATGATACGGTCCGAGCCATAGAAAATGGAGAGGATTTCTACCTGAAAGCAAATCTCTGCAAATTGCTGGCAATAGAGGCAGGTCGCCGAGTGACTGACCAAGGCCTTCTGGTGATGGGTGGAGTAGGTTATACCCGCGAATACCCCATGGAACGGCTTTACCGCGACCTTAGACTCAACTGGCTGGAAGAGGGGACGCCCACCATCCACATTTCGGTTGCCGCGCGCAGTCTTCTGGATGGGGAGCGCACCTACAGTCCATATCTGCAAGAGAGCTTGGAAACGCCCATCGAAAAAGCCATGAAGGTTTTTGAATTCTAAGGATAGGGCCACAGAAAGATAGCAGGCATATGGGTGCGTAATGAAGGAGTTTGACCTCACCGGGAAAGCGGCCATCGTGATAGGCGGCGGTCGCGGCATTGGCAAAGGCATCGCTCTCACTCTGGCGGAAGCCGGTGCTGATGTGTTGGCGGTGTCCCGGACCGAGCCGGAGGTGCTGCAAACGGCCAAAGATGTTCAGGGTTTTGGCGTAAAGGGGCTTGGTATACAGGCCGACGCCACCAACCCTGAGGAAGTCGACCAGGTTGTGGAATCCGCCCTCGCCGAGTTGGGTCGAATAGACATTTTAGTAAACAGCGCCGGAGGCTCGTTTGTCAGAAAACCCCTGGTGCCACTGCCTGATGCCAGCCCCCCTTGGGCGAGAGACCTAAAGGATTTTGATACCATCACCACCGAAGAAGAATGGGACAGCATGATGGACGCCAATCTGCTTTGTACTTTCTTAGCGACCCGTGCCGTTGGGCCTCATATGATCGAGCAGAGGAAGGGAAAGGTCATCAACATAACGTCTATGACGGGCGCGAAGGGTTATCCCTACCATGTGTTGTATTGCGTCACCAAAGCAGGGGGCATCATGTTCACCCAATCTCTGGCCCTGGAATGGGCACCCTATCATGTCAATGTAAACGCAATTGCGCCAGGGTATTTGGCCACTCAGATGACCGATATCTACATGCAGGACGAACCCATGAAGCGGCGGTTCATCGGGTCCATACCGGTGGGGCGGCTTTGCGAGCCTCGGGAAGTGGGTCTTCTGGCCGTGTATCTCGCCTCGGAGGCGTCGGACTACATGACCGGCCAGACCATCTATCTTGATGGGGGCTTGACTGCGTAGGGACCTATTAAATGAACTGGTTAAACGAACTGACGTTCAGGCGTGGTGGTCGGGTAGATGGCCAGGACCTTGGCCGGTTTGTCGGATTGGTTGGTGATGGTGTGCCTAACCCCTGCCGGAGCCAGCAGCAGGTCGCCTGGGCCCAAAACACGAGTTTCGTCTTCCAAAACCGCCTCAATGTTTCCTTCCAGCACCAAAGTGGCCTCTTCGTAGTTCGGGTGGATATGCAGGGCTAGGCCCGCCCCGGGGTCGATACCGGCGTTAACCACCGTCAGGTTCTTGCCACCGTTGTCCTTGCCTACCA
>MUCR01000028.1 GCA_002816455.1 SAR202 cluster bacterium Io17-Chloro-G4
GGCCATGTCAACGTCCGCCTGAGCTTCAGTATCCCTCCCCATCATGGTCCAAGCGAAGGAGCGATTCACGTAAGCAATGGTGAACCTGCGGTCCAGCCTGATGGCCTCGTCCAGGTCTCCGACTGCTTCTTCAGGTTGGTTTAAAGAGAGGTACACATCCGCCCGCGTGTTGTACGCATCAGCAAACTTGGCGTCGATGGTAATGGCCCGGTCACAATCCTTGAGAGCTGGCCGGTACTTGCCAGCTTGCTTTTGTAGATATCCACGGGCGTTGTAAAAGTCGGCGAACTTAGGGTTCAAATAGATAGCCGAGTTCATATCCCTGATGGCTTTGTCGAAATTCCCCATGGCCCCATGGGCTGTAGCCCGATTGCTGTAGCTCAAAGCCAGCTTTGGGCGAAGTCTAATTGCTTCATCTAGGTCCTTGATGGTCAACTCGGGCTTGCCAAGTTGCTGATAGGCTGAACCCCGGTTGCAGTAAGCTTGCACGAAATATGGGTCCCGCTCAATGACTTTGTCATATTCGGCGATCGCTTCTTCCAGCAAACCCTTCTCCTGGAACCGCACCCCGTCCCGGTACATCTTGGTGGCTCTGTTCTGAGTAGCGGTTCCGGGCAGCATTGTGAAGGGCAAGCGAAGCAAGCCGATAATTATTTTGAATATCACCATTTTATGTCTTCTTCAATCTATAGAGGATAAAATTATAAATGGGGTTTCAGTTCGGCTATCTCTTTTTCCAGGGTTGCTCTGTCCGTGCCCAATTGCACAGCCCGGTCAAAGTCTTGATTAGCCTCATCCTCTTTGTCCATTAGAGTGTACATCATCCCCCGGCGGGTGTAAGCATCGGCGTACTCGGGGTCCAATCGGATGGCGGCGGTGAAGTCTTGGACGGCGCTTCCCAGGTTGCCCACCACTATAAACAGTGAGGCGCGGTGATAGTAGGCCTTGGGGTTGCTGGGGTTCATTGTTACGGCCTTGTTCATATACCAAAATGCCCGGTGGGTCATCCCCCAACGAGCGTAAAAAAGCCCCCAACTGTAATAAAACACGGCCACTGCGGCGGCGGTGCCGTTCCACAAAATTTTTAGAATGTTGAAGAGTGAGGTCACGCATTCATCCTAGTTACTATTAGATTGCGTAGATTGCGCCGGGCGGGCTCACCTTGATAGTCCAGCTACTCATCCGTGGATATTAATTTTAGTATGGGCTGGCGGTCATATCCAATTCTCTACCCGGAGACCGGGAATCCTGGAGAAATGACGGGTATTGCCAGTGACTACTGTGAGATCTTGCGTCACAGCTATCGCGCCTATGCGTAGGTCTGCCTCGGCTAATGGTGTCCCGGCGCGTTCCAAATCGGCGCGAAGCCTGCCGTAAACCTCGGCGGCGGCATAGTCAAATGCTAGGACACGTAAGTTGGGCCTGAGCAGTTCTTCCAACCGGCTCAACAGGTATTCCCGGCGCGGGCTTCGATGTGCCCCAAAAACAAGCTCTCCGATGGTAATAGCGGAGGTGAATTGTTCGTCCGAAGGAGTTTCGGCCATCCGCGCCAATAGAGAGGGAAGGGGCTCACGTTTCATGACTTGGCTTAAAGTGTCAGTATCAAACAAAAACATCATTCGTCCAGATTTACTTCACGGTCCCAGGCTTCTTCCCGTTTTTTGTAGATGTGTTGCACCATCTCATCAATCTCATCGAATTCGGACCAGGCGCCTACTGCGGCCATCAGTCCTTTAGGTTTGTTGGACTCCCGCTCCAGGCGGGCTAAGTCTTCCGCCGAGACCAAGGCGGCCATCGGCTTGCCGCGACGTTCTATCAGGAACCGCTCGTTGTTGTAAGCAACTCGACTCATGATCTCTGATAGGTGTTTCTTGGCGTCGGCTACGCTTAATTTCTTATTCACGGCTTTCTCCGGTTTGGTCAATATGACTTATTGACTATAATATCACTTTGGCCATTCAACTGGGCGTCGCTCCGCCATGCGCTAACCTCTCTAAACCAACACCCGGAACCCGTAGGCGGGCATGTTTAGCTTGCCTTCCTTGAAGCGGGACATTCTTAAAGTCGAGATGTCGATACTGGTAGCATTCCCGTCCAGCACCAATTCGCTCACTAATACCCCGACCATGGGGGAAAGCTTGAAGCCGTGGCCGCTGAAGCCCGTGCAGATGTATAGGCCTTCTACTCCATCTACCTTGTCTATCACTGGATGGGAGTCGGGCGTTGTGGTGTAAAGGCCAGCATAGCCGGTGCTGAACTCGGCATTCTCCATGAGAGGAATGCGCCGGGCGATTCGCGACCAAACTTCCTGGATAAAACTTTGAGTTGGCCGTTGGGCGAACACTTCCGGGTCATCTACGGATTGTTCGATATTGCCATTGCCCACCAGGGTCAAATCCGCGCCTTCCGGCCGGAAGTAAACCATGTTGGCGATGTCGCCGCCGCCGGGATGACGAGGCAGCAGGTCTACTGGACGTTTTAAGTGGATGACCTCGTGGCGAGTGGCTTCCAAAGGCAGGTCGATGCCGTGCTGGAGCAAGAAGCGGCGGCTCCACGGGCCGGTGGCGACCACCGCCGCGGAGGTCTCGATAACCTCTTCGCCGATTTTTATCCCGGTGACCTTTCCTCCGGACACTTCTATCCCGGTGGCCGGGGTCTGGAGCCTTATAGACGCTCCCAGTTGCCGCGCTCGGGTTGCATAAGCGGCGGCTGTGGCAGAAGAGTCGGCGTGGCCGGAGTGAGGCTCGTAGGCGATAGCCGGGCAGTCGCCCAAGTAGAACTGGGGTGCGATTTCCTGGGCGTCACTCCGGCTAATAATGCTGGTCTGGATGCCCGCGCTTTGCTGCATCGCCACGTTGGAGTGGAATGCCTCTACGTCGTCTTCGCCGGAGAATACCAAATACCCGGTTTCGGTAAAGCCGCACTCACCGCCCACGATTTCATCAAAGTTCTGAAAGATGCGCAGGCTCTGCCAAGCCATGCGAGCGTGAACCTCATTGGAATAATGCATCCGCACGGCACCGGAGGAGCGTCCGGTGGAGCCGGAGCCTAGCAATTCCCGCTCCAGCAGCACGGCGTTTTTTACACCCCGGAAGGCCAGGTTGTAGAGAATGCTGCAACCCATGACTCCGCCGCCGATTACGACTGCTTCGGCATTAATCGCCATTACTATCCAAATCCTTTAAGAATTGAGACTGCTTACGGACAGAGAGAAAGTATAGCACCGTGTCTGCGGCTTCCCCTGTTGAGCGCATCTCTTGCCGGATATTTCATGGAGTATATAATGGCGGCTACATCAACACCTGCCTGCGAAAGAAAGCTACAAAAGCGGAGGTCATCTAATGGGCGCAACTGAGACCATTTCGAAGTGGATCGTCAACACCAGTTACGAAGATATCCCACCCGACGCCATACGGGTGGCCAACGAGTCATGTTTCGACTTGCTGGGCGTGATCCTGGCCGGTTCGACAGAGCCTGTGGGAGACATAATCCGGCAGTACGTCGCCGACTTGGGCGGCAGCCCGGAGGCCACGGTGCTGGCATCGGGACAGCGCAGTTCCCAACAAAACGCAGCGTTGGCCAACGGCACCATGGGCCATGCCTTGGACTACGACGACTTTGGTGGTTTCGGCCACCCCACCGTCGCCATTTTTCCAGCTCTATTGGCTTTAGCCGAGACCACCGGCGCCACCGGCAAGGACCTTATCGAAGCCTACGTGTTGGGCTGCGAGATCGGTATGGCCATACAGCATGCCACCAAGTACAACCAAATGGAAAAAGGCTTCCACAGCACGGCAGTTATTGGGCGGTTGGCCAGTGCGGCTGCTTGCGCCAAGCTGCTGAAATTGGACGAGCGGCAGACCACCACAGCCCTGGGAATAGCTGGCTCAATGTCCAGCGGCCTCATTCACAATTTCGGCACCATGACCAAACCCCTGCACGCCGGGATGACCTGTCGAGACGGCGTCATGGCCGCCCAGCTTGCCCAACGTGGCCTTACCTCAGGCGACCAAGTAATTGAGCATCCTTTTGGATTTGCCAATACGGTAATTGGGCCTGGCATATACGATCTGAACGAGATGGCGGAGAACCTGGGCAATCCCTACCGCATACAGGACGCTTTGATCATCAAGAAATACCCTTGTTGCGGCGGCAACCACGCTATGCTGGACAGCCTATTTAGCTTGATGCGGGAACACAATTTCACCTATGAGGACGTGGCCAACGCTGAGGTGGACCAGTCTTACTACTCGGTGGTCATGCTGTATCAAGAGCCTGAGGATTCCCTGAAGGGCAAATTCAGCGCCAAATACAATGTGGCGGCGGCGCTCATCGACGGGGAAATCGGCATTGAGAGCTTCCGGGACCAGAAAATAGCCGACGGGACTGTGCAAGAGACCATGGGCAAGGTACGCACCCGGGTGTTGGCCAAGTCCGAGGAAGGGTCTACTGACTTCTTGAAAGGCCTGCCCATAAAAATCACCCTCAAAGACGGAAGGGTGTTCGAGCACACCACGGGACGGCACGACATAATCGGTGGACAGGTCAATCCTTGGGGATTTGAGAACATTGCCAAGAAGTTCCGGGTTAATGCCGGGATGGTTATGCCGGAAAGTGACGTCGACTCTGCCGTCAATGCTTGGTCCGACATTCCCCAAATGACCGACGTATCCGGAGAAGTCCGCCGAACGCTGGTTAAGAAGTAAGAAGTCGGTTCTGCGGCACTCGCTCATGCTTCGTCGGGAAACGTATTGAACACAGCCCGGCGGATTAACTCAAAATAGTTGAGAGCGAAGCATTATTGAATACGAGGAGGTTGATAAATGCCTACCTACGTGTATGTCGCGCTGCAAGACGACGACAAGATTTCAATCTCTACCATGGATGGCGACACCGGGAAGCTAACGGCGAAGTCCGAGGCGGCCGTGCCCGGTGGACCGTTCGTGCTGGCGATAAGTCCAGACAAAAGTACCCTATATGCTGGGCACCGCAGCGTCCCAGAATTATCCAGTTGGCGCATAGACCAAGGTAGCGGAGCGCTTACTAAAAACGGCACGGTGACCCCCGAGGACGCTCCCGCTTTTATCTCCACTGACCGCAGCGGGAGGCATCTGCTTTCCTCCTTCTATCAAATCGGCCACGCGGCGGTGCATCCCATAGGTGCGGACGGAACCTTAGGCGACCCACCGACAGAATGGTTGGCCACGGATGATGGGGCCCATTCAATGCTGACCGACCCAACCAACAAGTTCGCCTTCGTGCCTCACATCGCCCGCTTAAGCGATAACGTGCTTGAGCCGCCTAAAAACCAGCCAGGACCCAACGTTATCTATCAGTTCAAGTTCGATGAAAGCACGGGCCGCCTGTCTCCCAACTCTCCGCTGAAGCTGGAGCAAGAGGGAAATCTGGGCCCTCGCCACTACTGCTTCCATCCAACCCAAGACATCGTTTATTTTTCCAACGAGCAGGGATGCAGTGTCACCGGTTATCGTTTAGATTCTTCTAGTGGGACATTGTCTCCCTTCCAAACTGTGACGACGATACCCGACGGCTACAGCGAAAGAAATACTTGCTCTCAGATTCAAATCTCTCCTTCGGGCGAGTTTCTCTATGTTCCCAACCGGGGCCACAACAGCATCGCTGGCTTCTCCGTAGATTCTTCCAGCGGGCGTTTGACGGCCATCGGGCAAGTGCCCACCGAGCCGGTGCCCAGCGCATTTAGCCTGGATCCTCAAGGCAAGTTTGTCTTCGCCGCTGGCAACGTCTCGGGCAAGCTGGCCTCTTACCGAATAAACGCCGACAAGGGCGCGCTGACTCCATTGGAGACTTATCCCGTGGGTAACCGGCCCATGTGGGTGCTAACAACCAGTCTTGGAAACTAGATCGTTCAAAATTGAAACACCCTATGGTGCTCAATTTACGCTAGGCATCAATCCGTTCGAAGACTAAGCCAATTTCGCAGGTGATTCGGTGACAATCGGGTTCTTGACTAGCACCGAATTGGTGCATAAAATGCGTTTCCCCAGGTAACTGGCGCGTCAGGGAATCCGGTTCGTACCAATGTGCGTAATCTGATTCGGCGAATGCGGAAGCAGCGGCTACACTCAAGGCCCAAAAACCTTGATAATCTCATACATATAGGCGTAGGAAAGAGGATCATCATGGCACAGCAAGGACCCAATCCCATTGAAGCATACCAAGGCGCGGTAAAGCAGATAAACAGCGCAATGGCTGCGGTTACAGCCAACCAACTTAATTCAAGCACACCCTGCGCAGAATGGACCGTCCAATCCGTGATCAATCATGCCCTAGCAGTCCAAAGTTTCGCTAACGCTGTTTTGACCGGCTCTGAAGCGGATTATTCAGCGATGAGCGATGTTTCCCATCCGCTGCCTACCGAAGGCGCCGAAGCGGCATTGAAGGCCATTACCGACACGACTTTGGCCACGCTTAAGTCCATTGATATGGCGGCTGTAGTCGAGACGCCGTTCGGCGCAATGCCGGGTGGACAATTCATCATGGTCCCGATTACCGATATGATCATACACACCTGGGACTTGACTAAGGCGACCGGCCAGAGTACTACTCTGGACAGCGGTCTGTCTGAACTGGGATTTAACGTAATGGTCAACGTTGCTGAAGGTGGACGTAAGATGGGGGCTTTCGGCGATGAGGTTTCGGTCCCGGAAACCGCTAGCTTCCAAGACCGCATGCTTGGCCTGAGCGGTCGTAAGCCTTAATTAAGTTATCGAGGAGGATCATCATGGCACAGCAAGGACCAAATCCCATCGAAGTCTACGAGGCAGCAGCCAAATTATTGATACCCACGATAGCCGGAATAGACGAGGGCCAACTCGGTGGTTCAACCCCATGCAGCGAGTGGAACGTGCGGGGATTGATTAACCACAACATCAAGGTCTAGGCGTTCGCCAATTCCGTGCTTGGCGGGGCGCCGATGGACCCTGCAACCATGTTTTCCGTGGACCATGCTTTACCCGAGGAAGGCGCGGAAGCGGCGATCAAAGCAGGTACCGACTTAGTATTGGCCACGCTGCAGAAGCTAGATCTGTCCCAGGTCATAACCACTCCCTTCGGAGACATGCCAGCGGGCCATTTCGCCATGGTACCCATGGCGGATATGGTGATACATAGGTGGGACCTAGCCAAGGGCACGAATCAGAACACCAACTTCGAGAGCAACATGGCGGAAGTGTGTATCCAAGTGTTGACCCCCGCTTTGGATATGGGCCGGGCATCGGGGTTCTTCGGCTCTGAAGTTAGCGTTCCAGACAGCGCCAGTGTGCAAGACCGGCTGCTGGGTATGAGCGGCCGCACACCCTAATTCGGGGCATTGACCGTTTCCAAGCGACTAAATCCAGCCGCCCTTCGCTCTTGTTGGGCGGCTGGGCTATATTTGGGGAACTAATGACCCATTGAGGAGACTAAAAAATGACCCAAACAAACCAGAATCCGATAGAGCTTTATGAAGCGGCGATTGGCTATATGCTGCCCATCATGGCCGCAGTTAAGGATAGCCAGCTAAACGATTCCACTCCTTGCGTTGAGTGGAACGTGCAGCAACTGATTCTGCACAACATTAAGGTGGCGCAGGCGGTCCATTCGGGGATTACCGGAAGCGAGCGTGTGGACCCCTTCGACGTGAGCGGACCAATCCCATCAGAAGGCGCCGAAGCGGCTTTTCACGCGAGCACGAGCGTTGCGGTCCAGGATCTTAAGGTTCCAGGTAACCTGGAAAAAATAGTAGACTCGCCCTTTGGGAAGATACCTGTAGCGCAATTTATTATGCTGCCCTTTGCCGACATGGTGATTCATAAATGGGACTTGGCCAGAGCCGTAGGCGCCGAAGAGGCTTTGGACGGGTCGTTGGCGGAAATCTGCTACAACACGTTCGCTTGCATCGCCGAGGGAGCCAGGAATTCAGGGGCGTTCGGCCCGGAAGTTCAGATCCCTATCAGCGGCAGCATGCAGGACAAACTGCTGGGTGTCACAGGTCGCACGCCGTAAGATCGCGCTGCTGCACTACTTTTCATTGACTTGGGATAAAAAAGCCCTCTCAGCGCTGAGAGGGCTTTTTTATCCTGTCTCGGGTCTTTATGCGCTCGAATTGCCGGATTTGCTACGCCAAGTCGGCGCGGCGCTAGGGTTCCAGGCGGATAGAATCCCCCACCTTTATGGGTCCTCCGTTGATCACAGTGGTAAGCATACCCCGACGGTGATTTAACCGCTCCTGCAATCCAGGGCGAATGGCGTCCATCTTGCCGCAGGGCTCGCACTCTCCCACCACCTCCATCGTCACTTGGTCGCCTATAAATACCACCTGGCCGGCCTTGGCCTGGGTCAAGTCTATGCCCGTTGTCGTGATGTTTTCTTTGATTATGCCCGGTATTAGATCCATTTCGTCCAGCGTCTCTTTGTCCATCAGCAGAACCTGGCGGACGTTGCCTGCGCTGCAGCTTCTATCCCCCTCGAGCCCCATGCCAGAGAGCGCCGTGGCTTCCTGGACCGGGTCTGAAGGTGTTTCTTTGATTCTGGCTATGTGAATGTTGGTGATCGAACCTTGTTGCATGAGTGCTTACCTCCCCTGGTGTAGGTAGTGTAAGAATAGCTTGCTGATGGTTTTTGGGCAAGGGGTGCGCTGGAGTAAGCGAGCTAGATCACTGTCTAAATTACGATGGTTATGAAATCCGGCTCCAGGCCAAAGTACATCTGCCCGAACGTTTCATAGCGGCCATCCGCCAAAAGCCTCTGCTGTCTTAGCACCTGCATGTCCCTAAAGCACCGCTCTAACGGGCTATTAACATAGATGCCCGTGGTGCCGCCCAGGCTAAACATTAGCTCCACAGCGTAGGCTGCATTGGAAGCGGCTGTGGAGGCCGCCAACATCAAATCGGCCCGATGGTCGATAGTCACTTCTTCTCCAGCCAGCGTCGCCTCCCACCTGGCATTCAATGTTTCATAAAGTAGCGCCCTGCCCGCTCGGACCACCCCCTCCGCCTGAGCTATCTTGTGTTGTGTGGCGGGATGCTCCCACAGGAGCTTGGATGAGCCCGCTGGCGTTTTAACCTTGGCCAGGGCAGCGGCCTCGTCAATGGCTCTTCTTGCGATTCCCAAGACCATTGGAGTCAAACCTCCGACAGCCATGCCAATAAATGGAAACCGGTATAACGGACCCTGAAAATCCGGCCCTAGCTCATATTCGGCGCCGAAGGGCATGCAGCGGTGATCGGGGATGAAGCTTTCCTTCACCAGAATGTCGTTACTGCCCGTGCCCCTCATGCCCATAACGTGCCAGTTGTCCAATATCTGACAATCTTTCGCCGGATAGTAGCCCCAGATCAACCGGGACCTTTGATTGATATCTAATTCGGGGTTATCGGGTCCTTCTTCAACCACCTGGCAAATAGCGCCCATCCAGGCTGCTTGGTGGCAGTTGCTGGCGAAGGGTCCGTACCCGGAAATGCGGTATCCGCCCTCTACTCGTACGGCCTTTAGTGGGGGTCCAAATGTGGCAGCCAGGCGGGCCCGCGGGTCCTTGCCCAATATGTCTAAGGCGCCCTGCTGAGGCAAACGGGCACAAAGAAGGCCGAATAAGAGGGGATTGGTGAGTGTCCACCCGGCGGCGGCGTCGTGGATGCTAATTTCCTCTACGATGCGTGAATACGTAATGGGGTCTACCTCTTCTCCGCCTAATTTCTTTGGAGAAAGCAGCGATAACAATCCTGCGTCGGAGAGAGCGTCCCACATCACCTGGGGCATGCGGCCTTCCCGCTCCGCTTGGTCGCTATACTGTTGGATTACCGGACCCAAGTCTTTTGCTATCTGTATGTAATCTTGGTCTGGGGTGGATGCCATGGAAACGGTCCTTTTCAGCGGCTAAACGTTGACGTTTCCCGCATTGAAATAAAGTTGAAACCGGCATGAAGTGTCTGACCGAGCATGAGTGGCGGTAAGTTTGCTGATCGGAGAGGCAGACCCAAATTTAGAGCAGCGTCAAGGAGTAATCTGGCTGCAGGCCAAAATACATCTGGCCGAAAGTCTCGTAGCGAGCCTCGGTATAGAAGCGGTGCTGTCTCGCCACCTGCATATCGCGGAAAAACCGCTCCAAACGCTGGTGCTGGTAGATTCCCGCTGTTCCTGCCAGCCGGTACATCAACTCGGTGGCGTGGGCAGACTGGAGAGCGGCATTGGTGGCGGCCAGAACAATGTCGGAGCGGTCACTCCAAGATATTTGGTTGCCAGCGAGCGTCGATTCCCAGATACGAATAAGAGTCTCATAAAGCAGCGCCCTACCGGACCGGTAGGCAGCCTCGGCCTGGGCGATACTGGAATGGGCAGAGGGCCGGCTCCGGAGCGAGGAGCTGTTGCCTGCCGGGGTCTTGATTTCGGCCAAGGTGGCGACCTCGTCTATTGCGGTGCGAGCAATTCCCAGCATGACCGATGGCAAAGCCGCCGTGATCATCCCCATCAATGAAAATTGGTATAACGGACCTTGGAAGTTTGAACCGGCGACGAATTCAGTGGTCAAAGGAAAAGCCCGGTGGTGAGGCACGAAGGCATTTTCGACTTCGAAATCGTCGCTGCCAGTGCCGCGGAGTCCCAAGACGTGCCAAGTGTCCAGAATGCGGCAGTCCTGGGCGGCCACGTAGACCCATATGGGCTTGGTAGCGTCAGCAGCTTTCCCGTTCCTGTCCTGTCCCGGCTTAACCTCGCAAACTGCGGCAAACCAAGCGGCGTGGTGGCAATTGCTGGCGAATAGCCCTCGGCCCGAAACAATGTATCCGCCGTCCACGGGCACTGCCGTTAGAGGCGGCGCAATTGCTGCGGTGAACCAAGCTCTGGGATCATTCCCCAAAAGTTCATCCGCGCCTTGGTCGGGTAGTCGGGAGCAAAGGAAGGCCCAAAGCAGGGGGTTGACTAGGCTCCAACCCGAGGACGGGTCGGAGCGGCTTATCTCTTCCACAACGCTGGCGTAGGTTATGGGGTTCACTTCCTGTCCGCCCATGGACTTGGAGGTGAGCATGGTGAGGAGTCCCCCGCTAGACAGAGCGTCCACGGCGCCTTGGGTCAAGCGGCGTTGGGATTCCGACCCATTGCTTTCCTGGCGCAGCACCGGGCCTATCTCCCTGGCCACTTCCATTAACGAAGCGTCCACGAGTGGCGTGTCAATCAACCGGGCCAAGTAGGCTCCTCCCAAATTCCCTGTCTCGGGCTTATCCCCAATATCCTGAGGAGAGTGTAAACAGCCCCACGGTCCTTTTCAAGTTTGGCTGCTAATGGACTGGGCCACAACAAGCACCAAGTAGTATAGAATTACCCCTTTAACCAACACCGCATCCCGCTGGCAAACTCCTGATCATGAAATACCCACAGAGGTGACTAGAGGAAGACGGCGTTACCGGCGTACCACTAGGCAGGTGAGAAGTATGGACTACCAATTTCTAAAGACCGAAACCAAAGACAACGTGCTGATTATCACGATGCACGACCCCCCGACCAGAAACGCTCTGGGCACGGAAATGGCCAATGAACTAATGGCGGAACTGGACCAATTCGAGGAAAATTCCGAGCAGCGAGTGCTCCTCCTCACCGGCACCGACCCGTCTTTTTCCTCCGGCGCCAACGTGCGGGGATTCGGACAACAGATACAAAACCGGGAAGAAGGGGGAGAGTCGGGGAGCGAGCAGGGGCTCCCTTGGGGAAAGATGGAAGCCCAGTACGCCCATCGCCAACCGAAAGTAGAGTTCGGCGGACAAGCCAGCCGCATACCGCTGCGAATTAACAACCTACAAAAACCGTCGATTGCGGCCGTAAACGGTCACGCCATGGGAGTCGGTATGGGCGTGGCTTTGGCCTGCGACATACGGTTTGCGTCGGAGAAGGCAGTATTTTCCGAAGCGTTTTCTCGCATGGGCCTGATTCCCGGTGACGGCAGCAGCTGGCAACTGCCCAGGTTAATCGGCATGAGCAACACTTTGTTGCTCCAGTACACCGGCGACCGTATCGACGGCAACGAGGCCTACCGCATGGGCGTCGTCAGCAAGGTGTTTCCCGAGGACGGCCTGATGGAACCAGCCATGGAGTTGGCTGCCCGTCTGGCAAACATGCCTACTCAGTCTCTGGCCCTGATCAAGTACCTGGTGCACAAGAGCCTGGACATGAACTTTGAAGATAGTTTGGCTTTGGCCCATGTGGCCCAGGAACAGGTCCGGCGCACCGAGGACCACAAAGAGGCCGTGCAAGCATTTATAGAAAAACGCCAGCCCAAGTTCACGGGGAGGTAGGCCCGGCTGGGCGCCATGGCGGTTGAGAGGGGACCTTGTGTCTAAGAAGCATGGCTTGCGCCGGAGAACGTTAGATGAGCGCCAGCAGCCTGGCTGAGCAACTCCTACAAGCAGTGGAAGGCATGCATCCTGCCATCAGGGATGCGGCCGATGACATAGATGCCCAGCGGACCCTGCCGGATTGGCTACTCCAAAAGTTGGCAGACGCAGGGGTGTTCCGCATGTTGGCTGGGAAGGAACACGGTGGGTTGCAGGCGGACCCGGTCACCACGGCCAAAGTTATTGAGGCCATCTCCAGGTCTAACGGCTCCGTTGGGTGGATCGCCATGATCTTTTCAATAACACCCTTCTGGGTTGCCGCTTTTCTGGAAGATGGCGTGGGCCAGGAATTTTTCAGAGTTGACCCACCGATGTTACTAGGCGGCACCCAAGTTCCACACGGAAGAGCTGTAAAGACCGATGGAGGCTGGCGGCTGACGGGACAGTGGCCCTTCGCCAGCGGAAGTAATCACGCCAACTGGCTTTCCACCGGGAGTTGGATGTACGACGGGAGCGAACCCATTTTGGAAGAGTCCGGCAGTGCCATGTGGCGGCTGTTTTTGAGCCCGGCTTCTAATTGCCAGATTTTGGACACTTGGCACACGACAGGCTTAAAAGGCACGGGCAGCCACGATTACACCATGGAAGACGTTTTCGTTCCTGACCGGTTGGTAGTAAAACACCCGGCCCAAGGTGAGCCCATTCGGACCGAGGCTCATTACGCCTATCCGGGAATGTCTGTGCCCATGATGTCCGCTGTTTCTTTGGGCATTGCTCAGGCTGCGGTAGACAGCCTGAACGAGTTGTTACGAGAAAAGTTGGACCGGAGAAACGCCAGACCGGTTTGGGGTGACTTGGATAAGCAAACGGACCTGGCCAAAACCGAATTTTTAGTTGGCTCGGCCAGGGCATATATGTACGAAAACTTGAGCCAACTTTGGGCCCAGGTCCAAGAAGGCAATGAAATTCCCTTGGACCTGCGAGGCCGTTTTCGCACCGCCTGCACCAGCGCTGTGACGGCCTCGATACAAGCGGTGGACCTTGCCTACGCCGCCGCCGGGGCATCGTCGATTTATGCGTCGTCCGATTTGGAGCGGTGCTTCCGGGATGTACACACGGCGGCGGCTCATGCTTTTGTGCGGCCAGCCACACTCTCCGATGGCGGGAAGTTGCTGCTGGGACAGGAGCCCGACTTCAAGATGTTTTAAGGGGCCAGCGGTTACTTTCAAGCCCACTCCAGGATATTGACCTCTCGGGTCACAGCGACACTATAATGGGTGCCCATGGCGGAAGAAGAGGACAAACAGGAACAAGAGAAGTTCGATTTCGATCCCCGAGGCGAGTCCCCGGGGTATATCTCATTGGACCAAGCCCGCGTGATGGCCATTCAGCACGCCCGGGACAACACCGAATTTTACGGCCCCAGGTACAGGGGGATGAACTTTGTTTGGGAGGTACAGAGCCAAGAGGAAACGGAAGATTTTTATGAAATAAGGCTTTCTTTCCGTCCTTCCGGGCGCTACCGCGGTTCACCGGGTATAGAGCAATTCACTATCAACAAGGTCAACGGCGCCGTTGAGATTCGCCAGATCTTGGACGAGCCGGACTCTGAGGACCTGCCGCCGGTCCCTGATGCGGATGTTAGCGCCGACGAGCGGGGTGAGGCGCCCGGCAGCGAGCCGGTAGACACCCGTGAACCGGCCTCCGAACAAACTGTCTCGGCGACGACCGCCGACGTGGAAGAGTCACTTCCGGTCGAAACGGAGGTTCAATCAACCACCGAACCTGGGCCTGAGCCAGCAACGCCCGAACCGGCTCAGCCCGAGCCGCGTGTCTGGGAGAGGGCACAAGTCTTGGAACCGGCTCAGGTTGCGGAGCCACCGCCTCCTCGGCTGCAGACCCAAACGCGAGGGCGCAAGCTGAGGCTCGGGCCTATTGGTTGGGCGGCTGTGGGAGCGGTCGTCGTCGTAATCGTGGGCTTGTTGGCCAGCGGAACTATCCCGCCTGGTTCAGGCTCAGACTCCACCGCAACGCCAGTATTCCTGCCCGCTGATACCGCCGTTCCGGCCGGAAGAGCTGCACCAACGGAAAGGCCGGCCCCAGCCGTTACGTCGGCCCCTGCTCCCACGTCTGCATCAACAGGGGCCTCTGAGCCTACCACAGCAGTTGGTGGTACCCAAGTTCCCTTGGCAACAGCGGCGCCTGCCGTAGGTTCTGTGGGGAGAGCCCAGCCGGTGGGCGCGCTTAATATTGGGCTAAGACAAACAGGCGCCTTCGAGGGTCATCCCGCTTTGCCTCCAACCCAGGCATAGCAAATGTGGCCAGTTCGGTTGGCGAGGGAATGTTCGCGATTCAGCAAGACCGGTCAGCAGGATCTCTATTGGCGGAATCGTGGAGCATCTCTCCGGACTTCACTACTTGGACTTTCACTCTTCAAGGAGAGGTCCAGTTTCACAAGGGATATGGGACAATGAACGCTGAAGATGTCCTCTATTCGTATCAGCAATGGCACGAGGGCGCTCTCCACCCCAGAGCGGAGATTATTGGGAATTTCTGGGCTGGCAACGAAGGAGGCTTCCAAGAGATCATCGACGACCGTACTATCGCAGTAAACACCGGCGTTCCATGGGCACAAGTCAGAGCCCTTGAATTTATGCGACATCTGGGCGGGACGAGCACCTGGATCGTAAGTAAGGCCCAGTCTGACGAGATCGGGGCCGAGGCCGCCAGCAAAGATATAGCCGCTACGGGCCCTTGGGAAATCGTGGACCACGCTCCTGACGAGTTCTGGAAATTCGCTGCAGTGCGAGACCACTGGCGGCAGACCCCGTTCTTCGAAGAACTGATTTATTGGTCAATACCAGAGGAAGCTACGAGGGTCGCTGCTTTCCAGGCAGAACAGATAGATAGTTTCGACATGTCATTGGAATTCTTGCCGACAATCCAAGATACGGATGGGGCCGTGGTGGTGGGGGTGCCCGGAGCAGGCCAGGCTGGTTTTAACCTATACGGACAGACCTACGGTACAGACCGGAACGGAAATGTCTACCCGTTTTTCGATCCTGCTAACAATCCATGGGTCTCAGCTAATGGCGACACGGAGTCGGAGGAGTGGCACAGAGCACTCAAAGTCCGAAAAGCGTTAGCCATAGCCATTGACCGGGAACTCATCGTAGGTGAATTGCTCTCCGGCTTTGGGAGTCCACTTTCCCTCAGAGACTGGATGGGCTTCGAGGACAGGGCGGACCCGTCCTGGGTTCACGAATACGATCCGGACCTCGCTAGACAATTGCTGGCTGAGGTTGGATATCCGGACGGTTTCTCAATTTTGTTGACGCCAGCGATCAGAGGGGCGCCAGCAGAGGTGGAGGCTTGTGAAGCGGTCGCCCTATTCTGGGAAGACATCGGGATCCGGGTGGATATGCAGCTGATACCTTATGCCGCTCTCCGGCCTGGGTTGGTCTCACGAGATTACCAGGGCGCTACTTGCCTCAGTGTGTCTGGACGAATATCTCCGATTATCGGCATGTCTAACTACTTGAAGAACTCGAATTTCAGTTACGGAACGGAGCACGCTTGGCTGGAACAGCACGTCCCCGACGCTTTGGGACAAGGGACCCGGCGGTGTTGGTAGCAAAAGAAAGAGAAGTTGCCGATTGGATGTTTGATAATGTTATGGCCTTTGGGCTATATACCTTCGACGCCCTGTGGCCCGTAGGTCCTCGCTTGGACCCCGATTGGGAACCGCTCGATTACAGTGACGTACGGTTACCCAATTCCTTTGAATACGCCAGACACAGATAGAAAACTTTCATATTGACCCAGAGGCTGTAAGTGTTGGCTGTATAGACTCTATAATCTGGTTCTTATGCTTCAGGACGCCGGCGGAAAAGGCCCCCAAAGGGTTCCGGGCGAAATTGAAAAGGTTTAAGGGCGCCCTCCCGGGGGTCGGGTCTATAATTCCAAGAAATGATTCGGATATTAGCTTGGGATAGGGCTGATTGCCTCTTGACGGTAATTACCTCGCCACATATAATGTGAAGTCGCAAGGGAGAGTTGTGTCTGATGCTAGCCATCTGAAATAACCATACAATTGCTGGGACACCTAAGCAGCGGCTTGGGGCGATGCCCCAGCCGCTGTTTCTCTTGTAGCACCTTAAAAAAAGAGTAAGAAGTTATAGTAAATAGTTCCTGCGAACATAGATTTCCAAACAGAAATTCGAAAAGTTTGGAGTTCCTAGCGTGGGTCAAGTTATTAAGGGCTTACGGTGGATGCCTTGGGACCAAGGGCCGAAGAAGGGCGCGGCAAGGCTGCGATA
>MUCR01000029.1 GCA_002816455.1 SAR202 cluster bacterium Io17-Chloro-G4
ATCATCGCCGCCGCAGGCCGCAATGACCAACAGAATTATGCCGATTAAACCTGAAAAGAGATACTTCCGCATAACGCTCCTCCAAGATTGTGAGTCTATGGTAAGCCCCAAGGCGTTAAACCGGGACTAGGCTCCTATGCTTGGGAGTCGCAGGGTTTCGTGGGCACTTTGGTACCCACCGGGGTGAAGATCTAACAGCGAGCGGCCTTCCCAGACCGCTGCCAGCCAAAGGCGTAGTGGCAGCCCCCCAGCTACCACCGACAATGGAGGGGCATTATAATGACAGTTATTCCATCCGTCAATAGCAATTTAAGGTTATGACAAGTCAATCACAATTGGAGCCCTACGAACTTGTCCCGCGCCTCGGTGGCAAAGGAACAAACTTTCCCGTCATGTATCGAAAACCGTAAAGAGAAAATTGAGAATCTCCCCCTCGACCTAAATCATTCCGGTTGTCGTAAATTAAAATTCGGTTCTCTATAACTTGGTAATTTCGGGTAATTTCAATTGACCTAATAGAGTCTGAGGGACCGGTTTGCTTAGGAGAATCCATCATAGGGAAAAACTTGCAGGCGCTTTGATCCTATTGCTGGGCATAGGGCTCGCTTTTGCGTTTACCGCTTGCGGGGAAACGGAGCTCAACCATGCCTTGGAAAATTTGACAAGGCTTGGACAGGGTTCGACGTCCGGTTGTCCCGGCTGCGTGCTTCGGGACGCTATTGCTTCGGCTGAGCCCAGCGACACGATAGAAGTCCCGGCTGGCATATATTCATTGCCCTTTGGCGAATTACTTATCGACAAAGACCTGACTCTAATCGGCGCCGGCCCCAACGAGACGATTATCCAAGCGTCAGATACTCCCGGAACGGCGAATCACCGGGTACTGCGAGTCAGTATTGGCAATACCGTGACTATTTCGGGGATGACTTTCCGCCACGGCGTGGAGGACTCGAAGGAACAACGTATGGTTATTTTTCCAGTCCTCCCGGGGGGAATCGTAACCATCGGCCATGAATTCGGAGGCGGTATATATAACCACGGTACCCTTCACCTAACCAACGTAATCGTAACCGGGAACGAATCGGGTAGCGGGTCTGGCATTTTCAACGGCGGAACGATGACCCTCACTGCTTGTAACATTTCGGGGAACCGGGCGGATGCCATGGGGGGCGGAATTTTCAACGGCGGGTTTATGACGGTTTCTGACTGTGTTATCACGGGGAACGTCGTCAACACTGGTGCGGGGCTTGAAAACTGGGCAGACAGTACGATGACCCGAACCACCCTGAGCGGCAACGAATCCAGAATAATCGGTGGCGGTATTCATAACACAAATATCGGGACTCTCATCATTGACGCAAGCACTATTAGCGGTAATCACGCCCGCTACGGTGGCGCAACTAAGGAATGAAGGGAATTTAACCCTTGTCAACAGCACTGCCAGCGAAAACTCCGCGAACAACGGGGCTGGCATACAAAATTGGGGCAACTTAAAAGTAGGCAGCAGCACGCTTAGCAGCAGCACGCTTAGCGGAAACCATGCTAGCGAGCAGGGCGGTGGAATTCAAATTAGCCACGCCGCTTTGGAATCTACCACCGAAATCGCAAACACGATTTTGGCCGGGAACACCGCTTCGGCGGGACCGGACTGCGACGGCATTCTAGATTCCATGGGAAATAACCTTATCGGCGATACTGGCGCCTGCGTGTACACTCCTGGGTCGGGGGACGTTTTGGGTACCTCATCCCAACCGGTTGACCCACGGCTTGCTCCGTTGAGAGACAACGAAGGTCCCACCCAAACTCAAGAGTTGCTGCCTGGCAGCCCGGCAATAGACAGTGGAGGCGATGGACCGGAACCGGAGTCGGACCAGCGAGGGGAGCCTCGCCGCAAAGGCCCGGCTAGGGACATTGGGGCTTTCGAGCGGTAGGCCCTAATAAACGGCCACGCGTCTGCTTAAGCGCTGAGCCCCCAGTAATGGCGTCCCGGCTGGCTAAATTCATGACCGCTTAGGTCAGCCCGCCGTCAATCAACTCCTCGTCAATCAACTCCCCGTCAATCAACTCTAGGGTACGATTGGCCACGGCAGCCAGTGTTGGATCATGGGTGGCGATTAATACCGTGGTCCCTTGCTTTGCGGAAATATCGGCTAATATCGCCGCAATCGTTGAGGCGGTGGTGGTGTCCAACTCTCCCGTCGGTTCATCGGCAAACATTACTTCAGGCCCGGTGACCAGCGCTCTGGCAATGGATGCCCTTTGCTGTTCTCCCCCGGAAAGCTCGTAGGGCCTGTGTTTGGCCCGCGAGCGCAATCCCACTAGTTCAAGAGCGTCCTGCGCTCGCCGGCGGCGCTCTCGCCACCCTAGCCCGCGGAGGTGCAAGGGGAACTCCACGTTTTCTTGTGCCGAAAGTAGGGGCATCAATCCGAAGGACTGGAAGATGAAACTAATCTTATGACGTCGCAGTTCAACTAGACCGGACTCATCGAAAGAGGCCAGGTCTTTGCCTTGAAACAAGACTTCCCCTGATGTGGGCTGGTCCAAGCCGGACAACAGGTTCAACAACGTAGTCTTGCCCGAACCGGATCGGCCCATAAAAGCCAGAGTCTCGCCGGGAAAGACCTCTAGCGAAACGTCGTTGACGGCGATTACTCTGGTTGAATCAGAGCCGAAGATCCGGGTCACTCCTCGAGCGGCGATTACCGCGCCGTTCGAGGGAGTCGTTGAGGGGGGGTCAGTTTCCAAGGGTCTCTCAAATTGACTCATGCCTTTGCCAAGCAATCCTTATTGTTTTTACAACCGCTAATGCCAAGGCGCCTTTATTCCGGCGGCAAGGGGCGATTAATTTGGCGGCCGGTAAGTCTGATTCCCCGGTGGTTTAATAGTAATCGTGTCACCTTCCAGGTCCACTTCGGCCAGTCCCGCTTTCTGAAATCGCTCGGCGTACTCCGGGGGCAGTTGCAGTCGGCCAGCCCGGTCTACAACCAAAAATTCATCCTCAATTTCCTCACCAGAACGCTGGAAGCTGGGCCGGGAATAGGACTCTGAACTGATACGCCCGTCTCTTATGTGCACCACTCGGTCCACGAACTTGGCCACGCCGATGTAGTGAGTGACGATGACAACAGTGACACCGTAGATGTTGGTAAGTTCGCGGAATAATTCGAAAACTTGGACCGCTGATTCCGTGTCCAGTTCCCCAGTGGGTTCATCCGCCAAAATCAAGGGCGGCCTGTTAGCCAGGGCTACCCCTATGGCTGCCCTTTGTTGTTCGCCACCCGAGAGTTGGTGTGGCAGGCGGTTGGCTTTGTCTTCCATCCCCAATGAAGATAATAACTCCATGGCGTAACTGCGTCGGCTGGCGCTCTTGGAGCCAGCCATGGCCATGGGCAACTCCACGTTGTCCCTGACCGTCAAGTAAGACACCAAGTTTCGAGAGGTAGCTTGCCACACGAATCCAACGTCCAGCCTACGGTAGGAGACCAACTCCCGGTCCGAGATGTTCAACAAGTCTCTGGATCCTACACGCACCTGACCAGCCGATGGCCGGTCCAGGCCGGCTAGGATGTTGAGGAGTGTGCTCTTGCCGCTGCCGCTGGCCCCAATAATGGCCATGACTTCGCCGGACTGAACTTCAAGGTCGAGGCCTCTAAGCGCCACGACTTCCAAGTCGGACCGTTTGTAAATCTTGAACAAGTCTTGGCATTGAATATAAGGGCCGTCACCATGGCCCGATCCATAGTTCGTACCCCCAAGTCCACCCGTCTGTTGGTTTCCGTCTCTCATAAGTTCCTTTGCGGTATATTCCCTGGTTTGGGCCTCTCCGCCCTGCCATCAGTATCTTGGCCTTGGCTATCACTCACCAATGCGCAAGGCCCTTTGCACCTCTAGCTTAGCGGAGAACCAGGCCAACCAAGCAACAGTACCCACAGTCACCGCAGACAACGCTGCATAGGAAATAATCAAGGTTGTCCAATTGATTTTTAGGACCATTGGCGGGACTACCGGAACTCCGTCTTTGGCGACGTCCATCAAGGGCAACAAGTTGACGCCTGTCTGAAAGCCCACCAACGTTCCAATCCCGATGCCGCAGGCTACTATTAAAAAGACCCCGAACCATACTACGGCATTTAACTGGGAGGCGGATGACCCCAATGTGCGCAGAAGCGCAAACTCCGTCTGGCGCTCACCTGTGTCGATGTAGGAGAAGAGCATCACGCCGGAAGCGGCGGCGAGAAGCAGAACCAAGAACACCAAAACCAGCAAAGCGCCCCAACCGGCGTTGACCAAAGGTTGATCAACACCTTCGGCGACCAACTCCGATGCCAATAATGCGCCTCTAAGGCGCACACCGTTTTCGGACAAGATGTTTTCGACGGAGCTGCTGTTGTCAAGTTGAACGCCGGCTTCGTTTCTTTCAAGTCCAACCCAGATTTCGTTTGTGCCTCCCACCGGTATGGGGCTGTGGCGGTTGGCGGCATCGGTCAGCGAATTCAGGTCCACGACGGCAAACTGGGTCTCGCTGGGGTCCACAGTGGGGAAGAAGTCAGCCACCGCCATGACCTTTATTGGCAAAGTGTAGGTGGACAGGCTCAAGTTGATGGTGTCCCCAAGGGAACTTTGGGATTCTTTTAGCAGTTCACTGCTGATGATCGCCCTTGTTGCGGTTTCCGATGGACCCGGATGGACGCCCTTAAGACCGATTCCTCCGGCAGCCCAGCTGAATGCCGCTGCACTGCCACCTCCCGTAGGTGTGTCTAATTCGCTGGACTCCAGTGCATAGAAGCTGATGTCGGGCCGAGAGAAGTCTTCCAGCACATGCCAATTCTCCAATTCTTGGAAATCGTCGAGGACAACCTCGCCGCCAGGAGTCATTGCCGATAATTGACCCAAGAACAAAGCGCCGGGTTCCAGGGTACCGAATGAATTGGTTAAGTAGATAGCCACCAAGGAAAACGGAGGCGACACGTCCAAAACCGGTACCGTGGAGCTGCCTCGTCGACCCGAAAGAGGTAATGGCGTAAAATTCGCTTCCAGCTGCCGCCATTGCCGGAAGCCCAACCTTCCCAGGTCCTCGTCGAAGAACCGTCCCACGGAGTCCTTTAGCCGGGCTCGTAGTAGAAGCCGGTCGTTTGGCCTGCTGGGCCGGGCCCAAAGGGCCAGAGCACGGGCATCTTTAGGCAAGGAAATTAGGCTTTCATGAGCTGGCGCTGCTTGGTCGGGCCCGATGACGGACAGAAGATCGTTTAGTTTGCGGCCGTCGGAGAAGTCATCACGGTACCAGGCCACTTGTCCAAAGTTTGCGGCGTCCACTCCCAGAACCGACACGCTGGCTGCGCCAAAACCTTTGGTCACCAGCGCAGCCCCGGTCCTCCTGACCTCCGATACCGCTGCCACCCCGTCCACAGCGCTAACCAATTTCTTCAGCTCTGCGGGCGGCAGAGATCTACGCGTCCCGTTGTGCTCGATAAATAGGTCGGCGCCCGCCGTATACAAGGCCCGATCTTCCCTGTTGCGTTCCAGTGTTGAGCTGAAGGTGCTGCCGATAATTCCCAATGCTGTCGCCAGCATTAACATAATCACCAGCACGCCCGGCATAATCGGGTCTCTGGAAACATGTCTAAGTCCGTGGACTAGCCAGGAAGGCCCCACCGGCTCCATGGCTCCGGCGGCAAAAGTCACGGCAATGGGGAAAAACCGCAGGATCACAAGTCCGGTTGCCAACAGAAATAAAATCGGGCCAATCATCAGGCTGTAGTCAATCTGCAGTTCCCCGGTGCCCAATGAGCGAACCATGAATGAGCCCCGGTTGGCTGTCTGCCACCAAAGCAAGCTAATCAGCGCCAGCAATAGCAAATCCAGGTAATAGCGGTGGATAAACGGCGTTCGGGGAGGACGCGCCCCGCCCTGCCTGAATTCAACAATACCCTGCCGGCTGGCAAGCAAGGTAAATCCGGTGATGGCCGCCACTGCCAGTATGCCGCCAGCCAGGCCCAGCAGAAACGCCCCGGTCGACAGGGTGACCGGCACCCCGGCCAAGATTTCGCTGCCGCCCAAGCCGAAAAACAGCCTCCCTAGTAGTCGGACGAGTGCCTGGGCGATGAACGGGCCCAGAATCACCGCGGGCACCGCCAACAGCAAGCTTTCGACCAACGCCAACAAGCCTAGTTGAGGAGTGGTGGCGCCCCGGCTTTTTAGGAGGGCCAATTCGGTGTTTCGCGATTTTATTATCAAACCCGCAACCAAGCCCAAGTAGTAAATAAGTATTCCGGTGACCAGAAAGATGATGAGGAACATGGGTACGCGCGTGGGCAGTAGCTCGGCTTCGTAATCCCGCAGCAATCGGTCTAGCTTAATAGCGATGCTGCCGTTGTTCAGGTTGGCGTTTACGTCCTGGGAAAATCTGCGGGCCAGTTCTTGGATTTTGTCCACATCGGACGCCCGAATCCCGGTCCGGTCAAGTTGGTAGAACCAAGTGACATCCAAAAACAGCGTCGGATAGAGGCCCACCAATTGCCTAACGATGGCCGATTCTGAGGTGAATAGCGGCACCATAGTCCAACGCTCGTTTTTGAAGCTAAAATCCTTGTCGGCACCAAACCAGAACTCATCGTTTGGGTCGATCCTTCTGAAAACACCAACGATTTTCGCTTTCGTGGCGGGCGGGTCGGTGAATGCGGTGGCTGGGAACACCTCGAATTCGTCGCCTGCTCCGAGTTGGAGCAGCTCTGCGCCTAATTCGTCTATGGCGACTTCCAAAGCTCCCTCATTAATGTCTCGGGAAAACGCCCGGGATTCCGGAAATGACTCAGTTTGCGATTGCGCTGAGGTAGGCCACCTGCCCTCGACCAAATGAGCCCTCCGGGGAAACAGTCCGCTCATATACTGGATGTCGCCTCTGGGGCGCAGTTCGTCGGAGAGTTCTAGCTGAGGATGGCCTTGGTAAAAGAAAGTTGGAGACTCAAAAAGCAGGGACCGGCCCTTTAAGTAAGGCTCAAAGGGGTCTGCGATGCGATCGTCATTGAATTTCAGCCTCGCCTGGTAAGCCGATGTGCGGCCTGACACAGTGGGCGGAGTTTCGCTGCCGATAAAGGTGCGCACCTGGAAGTCGGCCTCATCTACCGTGGCCTTGCTTAGTGCGTGGCCCAAGGCCGCCTCAGCCAACAGCCGGGAAAAAATGAGGCCGCTGGACATAAGGGCCACGGCGAGCACGATGGCAAGGAAAAGCACCA
The DNA here is from genome assembly GCA_002816455.1 of SAR202 cluster bacterium Io17-Chloro-G4. GTDB lineage: Bacteria > Chloroflexota > Dehalococcoidia > Lucifugimonadales > UBA3495 > UBA1141. The sequence goes on from MUCR01000029.1 coordinate 7,233, forward strand.
TTTCCAATTTCCAGTTGGAAACCGTCCTCCGCAGCGCCACGGTGGCAGCCAAACGCAGCACAGACATCTTTTATTTGAATCTCATAGCGCTGATGACCTTAGCTCGGCTCAAGATTCCTAATGAATCCTTGTTCCATTCGCTGAACGACGGTAACTGGATTCGTGCCTATTCAGCCGACCGCAGAACCTGGGCCACATGCAGTCGCATGACCCAGTACACCGCGAGCAGAAGGGACAGTAAGGTCGCCGCTACCAGGCTTGCGAGGATTAGCGCAACCAGCCATCCCTTCACGTCAACAATCATCGGTGGAATGACCTGCTGCCCAGCGGTCGTAATATCAAGGTATCCAAGAACCCAACGGCCCAACCAAATGCCGATGGCGCTGCCAGCCCCAATCCCTAATGCGGCTACCAGTACCCGGTCCAAAGTTAAAGAAAAAATGGTCTGGGCTCTTGAGAATCCCAACGCCCGGACCACACTCAGGTCTACCCGTCCGGTATGCACGGCCACAACGCTATGAATGGCCAGGGTCAGTATTATTGCCACAACGATGGCCGATATTGACACTATGGTGAGACCGTTCCACCCGCCGCCGGCCAATGGGTTTCGCCCGGCCAAACTGACAGCTCGGTCCCGGTCCCGGACCCAGGTAAATCCCGACGTGGCGTCGTTGATGGATGTGACTACATCTTGACGATCCCAGCCTTCTGCCGGAGTAACCCAAATCTGCCGGGGTTGTTCCAACTTTCCCTGGGGGAGCCGGTCAATATATTCCACGTAGTCATCGCGGTCCACCAATAAGAAAGGCAACGATGTGCTGGCCGTTGGGAAGAACCGGCTCACGTTGCGGATCACCACGGGAATTACATGCTTACTGTCCCTGAACCGCACCACTTGCCCCGGTTGAAATTGAAGGCTGCCCACGGCCGGCAAAATTTGGTGCCCGGCCGGCAATTGCATTCCCCTGTTTGACTCGACCAGCGGTGACGTCCAAGAGAATTTTAAACCGCCTTCTCCGCGTAAACCGGCGCTTTCGTCGTATTCCACGATATCCGGCTCATCAGCCTGGTTGGCTAACGCATTCCAAGGACCAGGTTCAGGGCCGGGGTCGTTGAAGTTTTCTATTATTGTCCCAGGGACATTCCCGGCTTCGTTTAATAAAGAACCCCGGACTGTCACGTTGTCCAAGACGATGCTTCCGGGAGGAACGGCGAAAATTGCTCTTTTAGTGAAATAAAAGCCTACCAAGCCGAGGCGGGGCCTTGGAGACGTGGTTGAGGCGGAGATACCTCTACCATACAAAGGGACTTCAAGGAATATCCAACCGGGACCGGGGTCGAAAATTCCGGGTTCGCCAGAACTGCCGGGACCGGCGGTTAGCGACGGTGTATCGCTGATAGTCTCGTCGCCGCTGGCCGAGCTCGCCGCGCTGAAGGTCTCAGTAGGGTCGAATAGATTTCCCAATCGGATGTTGCGGTACCTGCCCGTGTCATCCCGCAGACGGGCCCACAGGTTGAGGCCCAAATTTATCACCCCGCTCTCCAAGTCGAAAACGTCGACCCAGACGCCCAAATGTTCTGCGTCTGCCGGGATTGGCACCCCTGCCACAGGGTCTAATGCCGAGATAGGCCCGGAGTGTTCGTCTTCACTCAGGGGCGTTAGCAAGTCTTGCAGGCTCCGGCCCGCGAAAGCGTCCCGGAACCAAGCGGTCTCGGCCATAGCGGTGGGCTCGAAACTGAACAATGCCGCTGACCTGCGGGGTAGAACGTCCAAGAGGGTTACCGTGTCCTTTCCCACCGGAGTTGAGTGCTCCACCCCGGTGGCAGCGGCAACGGTTGCTTGAATTGTGGGGGTAAATCCGCGTCCCCCGACCACTAGATCGCCTCCTTGTCGGAAAAGGGCCTGCTCTTCCTGGCTCCGGGCCAGGGTTGATTGGAAGCTGGCTCCAAATACCCCCAACGCCGCCGCCAGCATCAAAATGATTACCAACGACCCGTGGGACAGCGGGTCCCTGGCCACTCGCACTAACGAAAAGGAAGCCCAGGCGGGGCTAACCCGGCTGCCGCCCCAAGCCAAAAAGCGCATCAAGAACGGCAGGAACCGTAAAATCAAGAAACTCGCCGCCAGCAGCACTAGGATGGGCCCGAATAAGAGACTGGGATTCACCTCCAGAGTGCCGGATGCCAAGTCCCGGGAAATAAAACCGCCGCGGCCGCTGATTTGCCACCACAAGATCCCAAGCCCGGCTAATACGAGCAAATCCACGTAGTAACGTTGCAACAACGGGACCGTCGGCGGCCTGGCCCGGTTGCTTAGCGCCGCTGCCACACCTAGCTTGGCCCGGCCCACGCCGTAACCTGCTAGAACCACGAGGCTGAGCAGGCCGCCCACCGCTCCCATGACGAACATATCGGCGGATATTCCCACGTTGACCGTGCCCTCTACGCCCACCGGGTCGATGGTTCTTAATAATAGGAGGCGCACGATGGCCAACGCTATAAAGGGACCGACGATGATGGAGATTAAGGTCACTACTCCTTCGCTAGCCACTAATATTCCGCCCACTTGGGCGATACTGCCTCCGCGGCTCCTAAGCAACCCGGCTTCTTCGGAGCGGTAACGGGAGAGCAGACCGATGACCAAGGCCAGGAAGTACAAAATCAGAAATACAACCAACCCGGTAAACAAGTAAATCGGCACCCTGGCCAGTGTCAATTGGCGTTTGTACCTTTCTAAAGTATTGTCTAAGCCGGTCAATACCAGGGTGCGGGGTATATTCCTGTTGATGTCGATTTCAAGTCTGGCGATGGAATCGATAGTCCCATCCACCGTTGATGCGGTAACAACGCTGGTGTCCAAATACAGAAACCAGCCAAAATCACCCACCACCGCTGGGTACTTTCCGCCCAAGCCTTGGAAGAAGGCGTCTTCCGTTACATAAAAAGGAACAAGCAGTTGCTCGCCGTTTATGGTCTGGACGCCAAAATAAGTGAGGTTTGAAAGCCAATATTCGTCTTGGCGGTCGATGGCATCGGCCACGCCTACCACGGTGAGCACCACCCGTTCCAAGGGCTCCCCTCTAAAAGGAAATACAGATATCTGGGTGCCCAAGGGCCAATTCATAAGGTGGGCGGTGTCGGCGCCAACGACCGTTTCCAACTCCAAGTACCCTTGGACAGCCACCGGATTTGCGCTCGGCCACCTTCCTTTGAGTAAGAGGGAATGTTCTTGGAAACCGGTCAAGAAAAATGGCCGGCCAACGGGTGCGCCTAATAGGGGGCGTGGTCCTAATGGGCCGCGGGTCAGCGGCCAATCGTCAGGAGTACGGCCAAATCGATGGGTTTCCCGCACCATGTGGTTAATGTTGTCCTGGACGATATCGGCGACTTTCCCACGGAGCTGGCCATAGTCCGCAGGTCCCAACGGCCGGTTCTGCACAAGGATTTGGGTATCCAGAACCGTTGGGTCGGTTGTCGAGAGGAAATGCCGAACGCCGCCTTCGGCGAGGCCTCGGGTGTAGATAGCGCCCACCGCCATTAGGGTTACGGCAGAAAGAATTCCAAAAGAAGCGATGGCCAATAACGGCCAAGAGGAGCGGAGCCGCCGCGGCAGCAGCCAGTAGAGGACCCTGTACCAGCCCATGTGCCTAGTAAACCATCACGTCAGGGTTCAGATTCAAGTTCAATCTGTCGAGGTTCGATCCCTTTATTTAGAAGCAGCCTTCACCGCTTTGCGGTTTCTGAACAGGGCCGGCTCCACGTAGGCGCTGGGTGACGACAGTGCGTCGTCGATTATCTCCAATACGGCGACGATAGCCGGTTCTTGAAGAAGGCCGTCCCTTTTTTCCTGAGTATCTGTAATCGGCACGTATCCGGACTGTCCCGAGTTTTGCTGGTCGACGATCTCGGCCGCCTTTTTCACCGCATCCTCGATTTCTGACTGGCTAACTACTCCGTGCAGCTTCCAGTTGGCGATTATTGCGCCGTCGATCCTTTCGGTGGCCCGGTCTTTCATCTCCTCGACCTTGTCGAAGTTGGGCACGCCGCTGCACCCTACTCCCCGACGAACCCAAGGCTCTACGTAAGCGACCATGCTGTGGGCGTATCTTAGTAACAATGTCTGCTTAACTTGCGGTTCTGTGAGCTTGTTCCAGTCCAAGAGCGGGAAAGTCAAAAGGTCATTGTTAGATATGTTCAGCGGAGACGAATCTTCCATGACCCGCTGAATTTGGTCAACTTCGATCATGTGGTAATGCATGGAATGGAGGTCGCTGGGATAAGGAGCCGGGACCCAGGCAGTGTTGCCGCCGGTCCTGGGATGGTCTATCTTCCTCTCCAGCATTTCCGCCATCGCCCGGTTCCTGACTTGCATGCCCTTTCCAATTTTTCCATTTCTATGAACCCCGGCCTGGATGCTCACATCCACGTTGTGGAGCTCATAACTGGTGTTGTACAGGGCTTTGGTTAAGTCGTCTCTCAGGTCTACCGGCCCAGCATAGGTTTGAACCCGTATCTGGGAGCCTGTCCGATCCAAGAACCCTGTGTTTGTGAAGAAGGTCCGGCTTTGGGATGCCTTGAGTGCTTGGCCCAACTGGAGAGTCATGCCAAGCTCTTCGTTCATGATTCCGATAAGGACAGTGCCTTCAGCCAGGCCAAGCTTATTTTCCACGGCCTCAAAGAACCGTACTTGCTCTGCCACTTCCTCCGAAGTTTGGAGCTTGGGTGTTACTTGATATACATGCCCCTTCATGCTGTTGGGGCCTCTACTTGGGACCGCTCCAGGGCCTGTTTCCCCTTTTGGTTCTCCGTCTGTTGGTTGTCCGCCAATTGGTTGTCCATCGGAGCCACGGTCATGGGAACTGGCGATAAGTGTGGTCAGCAAAACCCCTAGGATCCGCTCGGGAATCTCCTGTCCCGCTACCGTGACCATGTCGGTGTACATGTGCAAAGACACATTGCGGACGGACATCAACGTGGTTCCCTTTAGCGTCTGGGTGACCCCGTTTACGTCCAAGTAAGTCTTGTCGGAGTTCAGGGTCTTGGCGGTACCTCGGGAACTGTAAGCTCGTAGGTTTCCGCTGATCAGGCCTAGGTAGTTTTGCAACGCCTGCACCATGTCTTCGGCGTCTACGATGGCGACGGCGTCCTCGAAATCAACGATGGTTGTGAGGGCCGACTCCACCACCAGGTCTTTGAATTGGCCATTGCCCTCATCTACCTTGCCGCCGTCATAAAGGAGGAACTGTATTTTTAGGCCGTTGTCTTCTAAGAAGAAATCGGTCAGCTGCTCTTCACTGTCTATCTGCTCTGCTTGGTCTTTATTAGAACCGGTGTTGAAGCCGATAAACTTGGCGGGGTCAATTAACCCCACATTCCTGCCGTCAGCAGTACGACCGAGAACCGCGTACTTGCCTTGCGGATTCAGGCGAACCGAGTAAGACACAAGATCACTGAATCCCAGGCCGGATTCCCACTGAGCCACATGGCTATCTAGGAATTCATTGGTTCTATCCACCACCATTTGGAGCCGCGCCATTCGGGCCGCTTCTTTGTCGATCTCAGGGCATACGTCGCTCAAGAAATAAGCATCGTAGAGACTACCCCACCGGGCGTTGGCGCCGCCTACCGCCATGCTTGCGCTAGTAACGGGAGTGACCAACTCTGGACCGTTCTGGTCCATTTCCGAGTCCAGTCGGGGCGTGGTCATAGAGAATGCGGCCACGGGTTCCGGCTCCAAGTAGCCGATGCCCGTTAGAAACCCTTCAAACTCCGTAGCGTCTTGGTCTGCCGATTCTACGGTAGGCTGCCAACCGGCTTTTCGCTTCCCGATGTAGTATTCATCGATTTTCGATTGAAGCTCTGCCCGCTTGGCCAAGAGTTCCTTGTTCTTGGGATCGAAGTCTTGCACCAGTTCGCCCAGTATTTTAAACACTTCGTCGGCTGTCCAGTCCGTGCCGGTTACGGCTTCGTCCCTGACAAAGGCATACAGAATCTTCTCTATTTCGACAAGTGCCCCAGATGCCAGTGTTACTCTCGCCATTCCTTCGCTCACTGTGAGTAGGTTCGGATTCTTCGCTATTGTCCCGATTTCTGGTCTAACCTGAAACCATACTCCCGGTCTCATTGGTATTTTTTGTTCTGCTTGATTAAAGGGAACTGATACCGGCGAAATAGAAATAGGGCCGGTCTGTCCTTTAACCGGCCCTATTATAGCCCGAAATTATTAGTTTGGGTCTGAGCTAACTGAACTGGGCGCTCTCGGTGGAACCGGCGAGGGCCATGGTAGCCGCTTCGCCGCCCGATACGCTAAGCATTACTTGTTCGAAATATCCAGCGCCTACTTCCTGTAGACGCTTGGCGGCGGTGTAACCTTCCTCTTCCAGGGCAAACTCCCGGTCTTGGAAACGGACGTAGGCGGATCTCTTTCTTGCCGTTAATCGGCGTGCGTCAGGAGTTGGAGCGGGGAAGCCTCGCCATGATTCGGCTAACCGAGAGGAGGCAAGTGCGCCTGCCAACCTACGTCCTACTGCGGCGAGGCCAGCACTACAATCCCACCGTGCTCGACTTTCTGAGGCTACTCAAGGCGAGTTACGACGTCGATGTTTCGACGCTAGATGGCGAAACGGTGAGCATGACGCTCCCTTAAGATCAGGAATCTGTTGCGCCAGCGTTAACCTTGAGCGCGCTCGAATTCCTTCATGAACCCAACCAATGCTTCCACGCCGGGTCTTGGGAACGCATTGTAGATGGAAGCGCGGATGCCGCCCACGGAGCGGTGGCCCTTCAACTCCACAAGTCCAGCCGCCGTTGACTCGCTTATAAACTGGGTCTCCAACTCTGGGCTGGGCAAGCGGAAAGTCACGTTCATCTGGGACCTGTGCCCAGGCTCGGCATGGCCGCGGTAGAACTCGGAAGTATCAAGAGCGTCATAGAGTAACCGGGCCTTTTCCTCATTTCGCTGCCCCATCTGCTGCAGACCGCCCTGCCCAGCCAACCATTTGACCACCAAACCCAAAACGTAAATGGCGAATACCGGTGGAGTGTTGTGGGCCGAGCTTGCTTTCGCATGGATGTTGTAACTGAGCATTGCTGGGAGTGTCTCAGGGCTCCGAAGCAGCAAGTCGTCGCGAATCACCACCAGCGTTACCCCCGCAGCCCCCAAATTCTTCTGAGCGCCTGCGTAGATTAGGCCGTATTTGGTGAAGTCGATGGGCTTACTGAACATGTTGGACGAAAGGTCGGCAACCAATGGGACGTCGCCCACCTCCGGCTCCGTCGGCCAAGCGGTGCCGTAAATCGTGTTGTTGCCGGTGATGTGGACGTAGTCGGAGTCAGGGTCCAAGTCTAGCTCATCCTGATAGGGGACTCGAACGAAATCCTGCTCCTCAGTGGAACCGGCGACCCGGATGCGACCCACCTTTTGTGCGTCTTGAAGCGCCAGCTTAGCGAAATTGCCCGTTACGATGTGGTCGCCCTGTCCATCCTCGGTCAACAGGTTCATGGGCACCATGGAGAATTGCAAAGAGGCTCCGCCTTGGAGAAATAGGACTTTATAGTTGTCGGGGATTCCGGCCAGCCGGCGTATGCCTGCTTCAGCTTCATCTATGACGTTAATGACCGGTTTTGAACGGTGGCTCATTTCAAGGAGTGACATGCCCGTCCCAGGCATGGAAGCCAAGTCGCGCTGAGCTTCCTCCAATACCGGCAGGGGCAAAACCGCCGGACCTGCCGCAAAATTGTAAACTCTCTCAGTCATGAATCTCCACAAACCTCCAAAATGCCGGGAAGGGCAACACCGGCCCACTTTCGTACTACCCTGAAAATCCTATCATAGTGCTAATATTGTCCTTTGGCGAACTGGCTTATTAGCTACACAGCTGAGCACTCAACGCCGCCGCGTCGCTGGGGAGAAGGTTCCAGCTTGATACCGAATAGACATTTTTCTTTGATCTTACCAATTCTATTTGTTTTATTTTCCGCCATCGCCTGTGGTGATGCCGAGTTAACCAGAGAGCAAACAGCTTTTCGCGACTATATGTCTAAAATGCAAGGAGGCGATTCGCTAGGTTTGCTAGACCAGGGCGATATTCTCCGTGAAGAGATTAACGAGGCGGTTGAAAAGTGGCTGGATGACCGGACCAATCCAGAACTTGTTACCATCCTTGATGGCCTAATTAGGGAAGTCGATCGACACGTAGAAAAGCTCGGCGACATTGGAATAACTGGTGAACTTCGGTCAATCCACAACAAGCACATCAATGGGTGGAGGGAGTGGGATCTTGCGATAAGGGACCTACGATTATACTTATTTGACCCCACCAATCTCTCGTTGCTCAGCTCTTATCACAGAGGGATATTCGATGGAGAGGCGCGCATGAGAGACTATACATTCGAAATTGAGAATTATCGGAGCGTGATCGAGTGACGACGAAACGCGAAGCCGTCCTTGCGCAAGGTGCACATTAACGGTGTCACCAAAGGTTTTCATCCGAGCGGCTGGTGCAACGGCGCTGTGTCAAGAGGTGATATCAGTGGAATCTCGCTTGCGGGGTTAACTGCTGCTAAGCCCTGCCGGGGGTGCCCGGACCCCAGCAACAAGAGCCCCACGGTTGTTAGCCGGGGGCTTTGTTTTGTGTCCCGATGATATACTTTGGAAGTGTTCGGCCAGAAAAACTTCGTGCACTTTTCGAAAATTGGGTTTGCATCAGCTGAGTTGTAATCAGCAAATTTGAAGCTAAATTTCCTCTATGAGCCGGTGTAGCTCAGTGGCAGAGCAGCGGTTTCGTAAACTGAATACCTTTGTCCCCCACCGTGTCCCCAGATATAAAGGCAGCCTAAAGCCATCAAGCCGCCTGCCTGCTTTGTACCTCGGTGTATCCCAAAATCTCTCGGTATTGGTGTCAAAATTGGTGTCAAAACCTCGAAGCTGGGTTACCTATGGACTTGGTGTACCCCCTATCCCCCAATAAGGCTTGGCGGAATCTTTATAGGGGGTGATGGTTGATCCAGACAATTTTTGGGCAAATGTTGGCCTCTCGTCCCGGCTAAGCAAAGCCAACACTGTCTGCCAACGCTAGAACAGTCTTACCTCGCAATGTCGGTTGCCATCGTCAATACAGCCTCCGATCTCCAATAGCGACGGTCTAGGAATGTGGTGGCGGCTGCCTTGGCTGAGTCGCTGGACAAGCCCCTGGAATGGGCCGTCGGGTTCTTCTTCGGCAACACCGAACTCAGCTTGGAACTTTGGACGGTTATTCACGGGATTTCCGCCTTTGATGATTAGGTTGTTACACACGTGTAACAGGTGCCCATGGGCCTCAGTCCCGTTGATGATTAGTTGTCACTGTAGTAAAGTCCCGGCATCTTGCTAAACAGAGGAGGGATACTAATGGTTTCAGTTTCCGAA
>MUCR01000030.1 GCA_002816455.1 SAR202 cluster bacterium Io17-Chloro-G4
GCGCTGATAAGGGACGGTGTTGGCCGCCTCACCATCGCCAATCGCACACAGGAACGAGGGCAACAGCTTAGCCGCATGGCCCGGGACAACGGTCTGGACGCCCAGTCAATTTCGCTGGAAGAAGAGGGCTTGGCCGCCGCTGCCGCTTCTGCGAATTTAATAGTGAATTGCACTACGGTCGGCATGTCCCACGGTCCCGACGAAACCGGCTCTCCACTGCGGCCAGCGCTGATACCGGCCACGTCTCTGGTCTATGACCTGGTGTATAATCCCCTGGAAACGCCGTTGCTGCGTGACGCAGCCAGGGCGGGGGCCGGGACGTTGGGCGGCATCTACATGCTGGTCTACCAAGGGGCCGATTCGTTTAAAATGTGGACCGGACAAGACGCTCCAGTGGCGGTCATGCTGGAAGCAGCCAAGACAGCCATGGCCTCCCGTTAGCTGGACAATCCCAAGAATTTAGGGGAACCCTTTCTTGTAAGAAAGGGTTCCCCTAAGACCCCTCCGAAAGAACTTCATGATTTCCGAACTCTGGGAGAGATCCTAAATGGTCCGGTTTTTCACAGCAGGCGAGTCCCACGGCGAAGGCTTAGTTATAATCGTTGAAGGCATCCCCGCCGGGTTGTCCCTCACCGAAGACTATATCGCCATCCATTTGGGTAGGCGCCAACGAGGCTACGGCCGCGGCGGGCGGATGCTCATTGAGCAAGACCGGGCTCATATTATGTCCGGCGTCCGTCACGGACGTACCCTGGGTAGCCCCATAGGCATGACACTGGAGAACCGGGACTGGGCCAATTGGCAATCCACCATGGCCGTTGACGAGGTGGATGACCCCAACGCCGACGGTCGCGGGGAGCGCATCACCCGCCTCCGGCCAGGACACGCAGACCTGCCGGGGACCATGAAGTACGGCTACGACGACGTGCGAAACGTCCTGGAACGCTCCAGCGCCCGGGAAACCGCCGCACGAGTGGCTGCCGGGGCCGTCGCCATGCGGTTCTTAGAGGAATTTGGCATCACCCTGCGAAGTCATGTGGTGTCTATAGCCGGAGTGTGGGCCAAGACCCCAGAAAACATTGACTGGCAAGCAGTGGAGGAATCTCCCGTCCGCTGTGCCGACCCCGAAGCGGCAGCCTTGATGGTAGCTGAGATTGACGCCGCCAAAGAGGCCGGTGACACGGTGGGCGGCACCGTGGAAATCATTGCCGAGAACGTCCCCATTGGGTTAGGCTCCCACGTGCACTGGGACCGGAAGCTGGACGGCCTAATCTCCCAAGCGCTAATGTCCATCAACGCCGTGAAAGCGGTGTCCATCGGCCCCGGTTGGGAAACAGTCGACTTGCGGGGTTCCCAAGTCCACGACGTCATTCTGCCGGTGACCGACCCTAGTCACCCTTGGCAACGCAAGACCAACAGGCTCGGCGGCACCGAGGGCGGCATGTCCAACGGTATGCCCTTGGTCGCCCGGTTCGCTATCAAGCCCATAGCCACAATGGTCAATCCGCTGCCCTCTGTGGACCTAGACACCGGTGAAGCCGTGCAAGCCCACTACGAGCGTTCGGACGTTTGCCAAGTGCCCCCGGCCGGGGTAGTTGGCGAGGCCATGGTTGCCCTAGTGCTCATTGACGCTTTCTTGGAAAAGTTCGGCGGTGATTCTGTTAACGAGACTCGCCGCAACCTGGAAGGCTACTTAAAGACACTGGGACCGCGTAAGGTCTATCAGTAATTCGCCCCATCTCCGCCCGCATAATGACCCAAAGCCGAGTCCCCTCCTCCGGCGCAGCCATAAACCTGAGCATGCCTCCTGCAATCTGGATGTCAGCCGGTATTTTCGGTTTGGTTGTGGGCACGTTGGTGCTTCTCCTAAACGATTCATTCTCGGAACGCATCGTGTGGCTGGCCGAGAATTACCGGAACCAAGCGCCTCCTCTCTTGGAAGAGCAAATCGAAGACGTTACCCAAGCGGTCAGTATATGGGGTTGGTCCGGCATCCTCGCAGGTTCCGTTAGCCTTATTTTCAGTTGGCCGTGGGTCAGGTTCAAGATTAGCTCAGCACACTCCTGGTTCTTACAAAGGACCACCCACCCGCTGCATCTTCCCGCTGATCGGTATGGTGTCGCCTTTTTCTTGACTGCTGGAAGCGTCCTTGTCTTCTCCGGACTGGCCCATTGGTCGCTATCCGCTTACGAGACAGTGGACTGGTTTGAGGGTGAGGACGGTGTCAGCGAGTGGTGGTCTGTGGCCACTTATGCGTTCGCCGCCGCCCTCGCCTCAGCTGCGGCTTGGCGACTGAAGCAAGTGGGTTGGCGAAAGTTGGCGTTGTTGAATTGCTTCATAGCAGGGGTATTCGTGCTTGGCGGATTAGAAGAAATTAGTTGGGGCCAGAGGCTGTTTAACTGGGGCACTCCTGAAGCGCTGAGCGCGTTAAATCAACAAGGCGAGACCACGATCCACAACGTCGGCAGCTTTGACTCGGTAATTTCGCATTTTCTGTTCTGGGCTAGTATTGTTGCCTTGGTGAGCGCGTCTGCCCGCGCATTTTGGCACCGGCGGGGCGGAGTGACCAGCGCCGATTTTATTTGGCCTTCCTTGACGTTGTCCCCCGCCTTTCTGATGATCCTAGTCTGGCGCATGGGCGACATTTGGGACCCAGTCAACCTGCCTCGGCTTATCATGGAAGCCTTCAACCTCGCTTCCCAAGGCTCTGAAGTGCCGGAAGTCCTGTTGGGGCTCTGCATTTGCATCTATACTTATGGCAATCTCAGGCGGGCAAAAGCCCTGGCTAAAATCACGGAAAGCTGAGCGCGCTTAGGCGGACTACCAGCGCCAACCAATGTCTTTCTGAGCATAGTGAAGAATCTCAGGATTAGGGTAAGCGGTTCTCCGTTCTGCTCAGAATCACAAGAAGAACCAATTAAGCTGAGGAGAAACAATGAATTTCGGCGTCGCCATCTGGCCCGGTGGTCATGAAGAGTTGGCTAAACTCGCCCGGCTGGCGGAAGAGCAGGGGTTTGACTACATTGGCATTCCCGAATCACAGTCTTTGGCCCACGAATTGTATGTCAGCTTGAGCGTCGTGGCCTATGCAACTGGAAAGGCGCGAATCGGCCCCTCCGTCACCAATCCGTTGACCCGCCACCCAGCGGTGACCGCATCAGCCATCGCCTCGATCAACGACATCTCTGGCGGCAGGGCTTTCTTAGGCATCGGCACCGGCGACAGCGCTGTACTGAACCTGGGTTTGCGTCCCGCCAAGCACGCCCAGATGAGGGAGTACATAGACGCCGTTCGCACTGTCCTGACTGGGCAACAATACGAATACCAGGGACGGCAGATCCACGTTAAATGGTCTCAGTCGTCCGTGCCGATGATGATCTCTGCGGAAGGGCCCAGGACCTTGGCTTTGGGCGGCGAAATAGCAGACATTGTGATGGTTCACACCGGGTTGAGCACCGAAGTCATCAAGGAGTCCATAGCCCAAATCCGGCAAGGAGAAGCCCGCGCCGGAAAAGCGTCAGGAACAACCCAGGTCTGGGCCTTCGCCAAGTGCAACATCGCCGACGAACGAGATCAGGCAGTTGAGGAAATCAAAATGGCCCTTGCCGCCAGCGGTCACCACGCTTTCCGTTTCACCCTGGACGGCAAACATGTTCCGGAAGAATTTCGTGAATCGATTGCAATCTTGCAGAGGGAGTATGTCCCCGTCGAGCACGAGCAATTGGGCAGGACGCGCAACGCCGTCCTCAGCGACGAATTAGGGCTGACTGACTACCTGGCTGACCGGTTCGCCGTGGTGGGCACGCCTGAGGAGTGCCGGGCGAAGGTGCGCTCCATTGAAGCCGCCGGGGTGGATATGCTTTTGATTACCGCCATTGGCCCTCAACCTGCTGAAATCATCCGCCGGTTTGGCGAGGATGTCATTGGGCAACTCTAGCAACGTAATCCGCCAGCGTTGTGCCGGATACGGGTTGACTTGTGGCTGAATTGCGCTAAACTGGGGCAGAGCCTACCTAATTTGAACTCAGGGAGGATTCCGCATGGAAGGCAAGGTCCAGATCGAGATTACCTACTGCGTAAGTTGACAGCATCTAGGCACCGCCACGTGGATGGCGAACGAGTTTTTCCGGCACTTCGGTCCCGACGCCGCAATTGCGATTTCCCCGCGAGGGCAGTCCATCATGGAGGTCTTCGTAGACGGCGAACGGATTTATGACAAAAAGGGCGAAGACAACGTTTTCCCGAACCTTAAGAGGGTCCGTGAAATGCTGGCCTTCGTTCGAGAGAAGGTTGAAAATCTGGAGCCCGTTCCAGCGGATGACTAGCTAGCCCGTCCTCGCTTCGGTGGGTGCTTCGACAAACCTGTCCTGAGCCGAGTCGAAGAGCCCGCCACGAGCAAACTGGAACCAACGGATGAAAAAAGCCCCTCTCTTATAAGAGGGGCTTTACTTTTTCCCAGATTTGCTGACCCAGCCGACGCTTGTCCTGGGCTCCGTCCACTAACAACCAGTCGTCCGGGTTAGCGGCCGCCTGCGCCAGATAAGATTCACGCACCTTGCGGTGAAACTCCCACGGAGCGGACTCAAAGGAGTCCTGACCTGCGTCGTTCCTGCGGGCCAGCGACTCTTCCGGCGGCATATCAATTAGAATCGTCAATCCCGGCGCTAAGCCGCCGGTTGCGGCCACGTTGAGACCGTTAATCAGGTCCAAGTCCAATCCTCGGCCATGGCCTTGGTAAGCCACTGTAGAGGCCGTAAATCGGTCTGAGATCACCGTTACCCCCGACTTTAGCGCCGGGGTTATAACTTTATCGACCAATTGGGCTCGGGCGGCGACAAATAGCGTGAGCTCGGCCAAAGGAGATAGGTCGGCCCGGCCCTTGAGCCAACGCCGCAACTGCTCTCCCAACGGCGTGCCGCCTGGCTCGTGGGTCAACAAAGCGGGGATATTACGGCGGCGCAGGCGCTGTAACAGCGCTTTGGCTTGGGTGGATTTCCCCGAGCCATCGATTCCTTCAAAGACTATGAACGAGGCCACAACGCGCCACCCTTCCCATTACCAAAATACGGCAGAAAAACAGCGGTTAGGCAAAAACTAGGTCCCACTACACACTACCCTGCCCATTAAGACCTAAGTCCTGTAAAACATGACCGCCCGGGAGGGGTCCCGGCCGCGACTGGTAGAGTGGACGTTGTAGCGCTGCCCCAGTAGGTGCTGCAATCTTCTTACATAGGACCGCTGTGGAGATAACACTACTTGGTCTTCACCGCCGAGCACCCGGTTGGCGGCCTCCTCAGCCTCCTGCATGGCTTCTTCCATCACCTCTTGGGACGCGCCTTCATCCCGCTCGGGACGCTGGTCAAAGCGACCTCCGCCTCCCCCCAAATCTTTGGAGATGGATCGGAGGAAATCTTCTACTTGGGGCATAGTATTCTTGCGCAGCACGTAAACCGGCTTACCGGTTGACTCGGCCAACCGGACCAACTGGGACCCTCTCCGGTAGTGAGTCTTGGTGGTCAAGACTACATCTGCCCGGCGCAGTTCATTGGCAACTTGGACCGAGACTCCGGTGCCTTGAGCTGCGGCGGCCAGCTTGTCCTTTCCGATCCCAAATAAAAACACCCTGGCGTCTACATCTTTGAAAGCTTCTGCGGGAGCGGAATCGTTGCCGCCATTTATTGCGCTGCTGGGCGGTGCATAATCCGCCGTCCAAGGAGCGGTGGCGCTATCTCCGCCCTTAGCCAACTCTTGGACCCGGTTCACTTGGCCGCTCTCGTCCAGCCAGCGCACCTCGGCGGTAATGGGATAGCCGCGGAGCCACTGGTCGACCACTTGGGCCACCCCGTCGTGGACCGCCACGCGCTCCCAGCTTTGTATCTCCACCACAACATCGAAGGTAGGCGGGGCCTTGCGCTCCAGCACGCTTTTTTGTGTGCCCCGATACCTGGCTTCCTGGTCACCCAGAGTTACGGTCTGCACACCGCCCACCAAGTCGGACAAGGTGGGGTTCATAATCAGGTTATCCAAGGTGTTACCGTGAGCAGTAGCGATAAGCTGCACTCCCCGCTCGGCGATTGTCCGGGCTGCGGAGGCTTCTTGCTCGGTCCCCATCTCGTCAATGATGATAACTTCGGGCATGTGGTTTTCCACTGCCTCAATCATCACCGCATGTTGTCTGGCCGGTGTAGCCACCTGCATCCGGCGGGAGCGGCCGATTGCCGGGTGCGGAACGTCGCCATCGCCTGCGATTTCGTTGGACGTGTCGACGATTATTACCCGCTTCCGGGCCTCCTCGGACAGGACCCGGGCCATCTCTCGCAGCATGGTGGTTTTACCCACGCCGGGGCGGCCCAACAGCAATATGTTTTTACCTGAAAGGGCTAGGTCATCGATGATTTTTATGGTGCCGAACACGGCCCGGCCAACCCGGCAAGTGATTCCCACGACTTGGCCTTTGCGGTTAAGAATCGAGGAAATCCTATGAAGGGTACGTTCGATGCCAGCCCGATGGTCGTCACCAAAATCGCCTACCTGGCCGATAATGTGGTTCAAGTCCTGGGATGTGACCTCGTCTTCTGCCAAAGGAACGTCGCCAGACACAAAGCGGGCCTCCGGAACTCTCCCCAAGTCCAAGACGACTTCCAGTAACTCCTCCAAGTCGTCCCGTTTGAGCAACGCCTCCACCGCTCGCTGGGGCAACACGTCCAGTAGCAGTTCGAGTTCTTGGCGGACCATATCTCCAATTATTACCAACCTTACGCCTCCACAGTGACCATGCCTGGTCTTGCCACGGGAGCGGCCACCGTTTTGATCATCACGCTGTAACTGGATACCATCCGAAACTGCCGACGAAGCAACAGACTGCCTACCATTTCCTGATATTCAGGCACGAGCCACCTTTGCGTGCCCCCTTGATTCAGTGCCCACTCGACCATTGCTGCCCACATTTCAGGGCTGCCCGGGTCGGCCATCACTTCCCCTCCCATCATCGGGCCGCGCCAGGATAATCCCAGCCGAGCCACTACCCGGCCATCGCATTTGGAGATCCAAGTCTGGCGATGACCCAGCGGCTCTTGAGCATCCCGCCATTGGTCGAAGGTCATGCCCACCGCCGTGCGGACGGGCTGAGGCGTGGCGGCACAATAGAGTTGGAATAACGAGAAATTGTCTTCGGGCGACGATTCTTGCCAATTTTCCGGCGGCGTGGCAGGGTGCTGCTGTGGCTCCAGGGCCCCAGCGCTCTCCAACAACGTTTCCTCGTAATAAGGGAAAAATCCAGCTTGCCGGGCGAGGGTAAATACCCGGCTCTTGGTGGGCAGCCGCAAGAAAATGCGCTCGGCTTTTAGCGGGCCCGTTTCCCGGGCGATCTGCTCCATTAGTTCCAAGGCCACTAGGTTTGGATTAGAGTTTATGTGCTGGCTTTCATCGCCACGGCCTATGGGAGCGGAGGAAAATGGGTCACCGTTAGTCGAAAGGTCCTCGCTGTCACAAGCCAAAAATAGGCGATCAATTTCCCACGCTCTGTGACCGCTGCGTATTCGGGCGGAAGCCAATCCCGCCAACCGGGGACCGTCCCAACTGGCCACTGTGACCCGTTCCCGGCGTTGAGCCAGCGTTTCTTTCCACAGGACGGGATTTGATGCTGGCTTATCGCCGGTCAAGCACTGTGAGGGGCAAGCCAGATTCGGGCCCTTTGGCACATTGAGCAAGATACACCGGAACACGTCTCTTGTGCGCAGGGTTTGCATCAATTGGCCACCACGGGGACCAGGTCAAGAAAATGGCGATGAAAACGAGGATCGTTGGTTAGCTCCGGGTGAAAGGAGGTGGCCATTAAGTTATCTTGTTGGACCGCAACAGGTTCTCCGTCGGGCAGAGACGCCAACACTTCCACGCCTTCGCCCAGCCGGTTGACCATGGGAGCCCGGATAAACACGCCGTGGAAAGGTTCGCTGCCAAAGCAAGGCACGCTAAGGTCCTGCTCGAAGCTGTCCACCTGTCGGCCATAAGCGTTCCGGTGGACACCTATGTCCATTAATCCCAGCGGAACCGGGTCTTCCTCGGTGATTTCCATGGCCAACATGATCATGCCGGCGCAGGTGCCCCATAGGGCCATACCCTTGGCGGCCATTGACCTCACGGGCTCACGGAGATCGTACAGGGTCATCAGCCTGCTTAGCGTGGTGCTCTCACCCCCGGGGATGATTAGACCTTCGACCGAGTCCAAGTGCTGGGGTAGCTTTACTTCACGCGCTTCAACGCCCAGGCCTTTGAGGGTGGCTATATGCTCGGCAAAATCGCCTTGTACTGCTAAAACGCCTACTTCCAACTGGGGCAGATGCCTCTCACTATTAGTATGGGGCCTTATATCCACCGGCGTTATATCCGCCAGCCTTATATCCGAAGGAGATCCCAGGCCTCAAAAATTTCTGCTCTTACTTGGGTTGTTCTAATTTATTCCTATCACCAGCTTTACGTGATTACGCGGTTTAGGGTTAGAGACTCCTGGGAGCCAGCAAGTCTTTCTCTGGAATCGACCTGGCGCTGATGCCCACCATGGCTTCGCCCAGACCTTTAGAAACCTCGGCAATGATCTTGGGATCGTTGTAATGGGTCACGGCCTGAACAATGGCATGTCCGCGCTCTACCGGGTTCCCGGACTTAAAAATCCCAGAGCCAACGAAAACTCCGTCGGCGCCCAGTTGCATCATCAATGCGGCGTCGGCCGGGGTTGCGACTCCGCCAGCCGCGAAGTTCACTACTGGCAGGCGCCCCTGTTCTTTGGTCTGCATCAATAGGTCCAGGCTGACTTGCAAGTCCCTGGCTTCGACCACGAGTTCGTCATCGGGCATAGTCTGAAGCTTGCGGATGGCGTCTTGGACGGCCCTCATGTGGGTAACCGCCTCGACCACGTCCCCGGTGCCAGCTTCGCCCTTGGTCCGGATCATTGTGGCGCCCTCGGATATGCGACGTAGGGCCTCGCCCAAGTTCCGGCAACCGCAAACGAAGGGAACGTTGAACTCGTGCTTCCAGACGTGGTGGACTTCGTCAGCGGGAGTCAACACTTCCGACTCGTCTATGTAATCAACGCCTATGGCTTCAAGCACCTGGGCTTCCACGAAGTGGCCTATGCGGCACTTGGCCATGACTGGGATGCTCACCGCATTCATAATTTCCTGGATGATTCCCGGGTCGGTCATGCGAGCCACGCCGCCATCGGCCCGAATATCGGCCGGGACGCGTTCCAGCGCCATCACTGCCACGGCCCCCGACTCGGCGGCAATCTCGGCTTGCTCTCGGTTTACCACATCCATTATCACGCCGCCCTTGAGCATCTGAGCGTGTCCGGTTTTTACTGTAAAAGTCCCAGTCAGAACATCGACCATCGTTGCAATCCTCCCTTTGTAATAAAAAGCCCGTGTAATAAAAAGCCCGTAATAACGGCTAAGCGCACGACCTAGGCGTCTTAGTGGTTGAAGGTCAATCTGCGCTCCGGCAGAGTGCCGCAATTGAAAATTGTCCAGACACTGGGTCCGCCTGTATTATACGCCGCAGCCACACCCGTTATCAATTGCGCAGCCACGCGGAGTCAACCTAGCCGCCCAGTCACGAGTACGGGGCCGCCCAGTCCGATTACCGCGGATTCGGAAGTGTATCGCATTTGTGCTTTTCGAGTTCGGCGATTCTTGACAGTCTCTCATAGCTAGAATTAAGATAATTACCTCGCCGAGGTAGCTCAGTAGGTAGAGCACGGCACTGAAAATGCCGGTGTCGACAGTTCGATTCTGTCCCTCGGCACCACTGCTCCGGTTCGGCTAGATTAACAGCCAAGTCCTTTTCTGAAGTTTCCTCTAGACGCCTATTGTAGGTCATCGTTGTAAGGACCTTCGCCAGTTGTATCGCCACCCCACCTCTGCTGCTAGACTTCAAACCTGCAATGATGTCCCAACCTAACTAGCGATTTCCGAGAGCGAACACGCCTGTGCTCGCACCCATGTCAAAGAAAACCTCTTGGAATGTGCCAGCAGGTGTGAGAATTACTTCATCCTTTCAGGCTCGTGCGCGCCTAATCCACCCCAGTACAACCTAGATAGCAGTGAATCACGTCCATCCCAGGCCATTTTCATTGACTTTGGAACCCGGCAATTTGACCAAAATTTCTCCCACAATGGTCATAGCAATGCCTTGGGTGTAAAGTATTCTTCATGGCGAAAGTCGAACTGAAGTTAAGCGTCTTGGACCAAAGCCCGGTATACGACTCCGAGACCGAGGCGGAAGCTCTCCAGCACACGATAGAGCTGGCCCAGAAGGCCGAAGCTTGGGGCTATAACCGGTTTTGGGTTACCGAGCACCACGGCTCCAACAAGGTCATGGGGTCTTCTCCCGAAGTCCTGGTCTCCCACCTGCTGGCCAAGACCGACCGGATCCGGGTTGGCTCCGGTGGGGTGATGCTGCAACATTACAGCCCGTTCAAAGTAGCCGAGAACTTTAGCGTCTTGGCTTCTTTGGCCCCCGGCAGGGTAGATTTGGGTATCGGCCGGGGGCCCGGCGGCTTGCCCCAGACAACGGCGGCATTAAGATCTAATGCCACTCAGGCTGACGCAACAGACGGCGGCAAGACTTTTCTGGAGAAGCTGCTAGACTTGGAGAAATTCCTCCACAATCGCCTGGAGGTCTCTCACCCGCACCACGGCCTAAAATTAAGCCCCACGCCGCCCCAGGCGCCCGACCTGTTTTTGCTGGGTACCACCCCATCCAGCGGCGAGATGGCGGCTAGCGTAGGGATGACTTACATATTCGCCTTGTTTCTGAACAGCGACGAATCCGTCATGTGGGAGGCGGTAAAATCCTATCGCAGTGGCTTTGCAGACACTAATGGAGCGAAGGCCCACGCAATGCTGGCTCTGCCTGTGATCGTGGCCGACAGCGACGAGGAGGCTGCCGGCTATGCTTCGGAGATTCACGTTGTGAGAATTTTGCTGGAAAGCGGCAAGACTTTCACAGTGTTTTCGGTGGAAGCCGCCGAAGACTTTGGGAACCAATCCGGTGAGAAGTTCAGCTACGAAATTCTACCGTCCAACGTCATCAACGGTGCGCCTGAAACGGTGCGTGAGAGACTATGCGGCATACAGAACGATTACCAGATTGACGAGATATTCGTGGTTACGGCCATCGACGATTTTCAGAAGCGGCTCCACTCTTATGAGCTGCTAAGCCGGGAGTTTAATCTGTTGGGTTAGCGTTCGGCCACCAATTTGACGAGCCCGGATATCAACTCCGTCATTCCGGCGTAGGCCGGTGTTCAGGAATGTTCGGGGTATATGACGAGCTATGGATTCCGGCCTACGCCGGAATGACGCATGATGTATTTGGCGCAATATTGAACCGGGGTTCCATCGACAAGAGCTTGGGGACCGTTACCAAACCAAAGGCGGGAATAATTATGGCTAGCGAAAGGAAGTTAAGGCTGGGAGCGTTTTTCTCCGGCACCGGGAGCAACATGGCCTCTTGGCGGCACCCCAATGCCGTGGCCGACGGCGCCATCAACCTGGAATACTATAAGACCTTAACCAAGAAAGCGGAGTCGGCCAAGCTGGATTTCGTCTTTTTCGGAGACGGCCTATACATCAGTGAGAAATCCCATCCCATTTTCCTCAACCGTTTTGAGCCCCTGACATTGCTGGCGACGCTGGCGGCCCACACAACCCACATAGGCTTAGCGGCCACGCTGTCCACCACCTACAGCGACCCATTCACCGTAGCCAGGCAATTTGCGTCCATCGACCACATCAGCGGTGGCCGGGCGGGCTGGAATATCGTTACCTCCCCGCTGGAAGGGTCCGCCCTCAACTACAGCAAGCCGGAGCATCCCCAGCACGACCTGCGGTACCGCATGGCCGACGAATATCTGGAGGTAGCCAAGGGGCTGTGGGACTCGTGGGAGGACGACGCTTTCGTGCGCAACAAGGAGACCGGCCAGTTCATCGACGAAAGGAAAATGCACCGGCTCAACCACCAAGGGGAGTTTTACTCGGTGCAGGGCCCATTAAACATCTCCAGGTCGAAGCAAGGGAGGCCCGTGCTGATCCAAGCTGGCTCCTCGGAAGCAGGAAAGGAATTCGCCGCCAAGCATGCCGACGCTGTGTTCACCGGCCAAGCGTCTTTAGAAGACGCCGCCCAGTTCTATCAGGAAATTAAAGGCCGGGCAGCCAAACACGGCAGGAAACCCGATGAGATATTGCTTCTCCCCGGGTGCGCCCCCGTCGTTGGCCGGACTCAGACGGAAGCCGAGGAAAAGCACCGGGAGATAGCCAACCTTGTCGTTATGGACGACGCCCTGAACTACCTGGGCCGCTACTTCAACGACCTGGACTTTACCCAATACGATTTGGATGCGCCTTTCCCTGATTTGGGCGACTTCGGCCGAAACGGTTGGGAGAGCACTACCGATAGTATCAAAGAGTTGGTGAAAAAGGAGAACTTGACGCTGCGGGAAATGGCACTGCGAGCAACCACGCCCAAACATGTCTTCATCGGGACGGCGACCTACGTGGCGGACACGATGCAAGCCTGGTTCGAGGCTGGCGCCGCCGACGGATTCATGTTGAACAGCGCCGTCCTACCCGACGGCTTCAACAACTTCATCGACCAAGTCCTGCCCATCCTAAAAGACCGAGGCCTCTTCCGCACCGAGTACGAGTCAGACACCCTCCACGGCAATCTGGGGTTGCCGATACCGGCGAACCGGTATGCGGTGGAAAAAGCGGCGGAGAAGACGGGCTAGGGCGACGAGGCAGGCGCGAATTGTTTGCTCCTCAGTGACACCCTAAATCCCCTTGAACCACTGGCTGAACTGCCCCGCCAACCGTTCATCCCCTTCCACTGTCAACCGCCCGCTGGAGATGGCCTGGGCCGCCGGGATGCGCCCGGACGTCAGCAGCCCGAGGGTGCCGGTGTCGCAGCGGAAGGTAACGTCAGCGGGGGTTGTTGTCGGCTCTTCGAAGCGGAACTTATCGCCTTCCACGACTATGTCTGCCGCTATGGGGACAGGTTCTTTCACGTCGAATCGGTACCGCACCGGCTGGGGCAAGCTGGGGCCGGGCCAAAAGGCCCAGCGTAGCGAACCCGAAGCAAAGGATTCTTTAATCAATATGACCATAGACGGCAGGCTGTCTGGGATCAGTTGGGGGTCCGGCTCCATGGCGAAGCGGATGTCCCAGTCGTGCAAACCCAGTTCTTTGAAGCGAAGGTCGACGAAGTTTCCTGCTGGGACGATTCCACCAGGGTGGTAGCAGGGCTTCTCCCGGTCTTGAGCGCCCAGACCAGCTAAGAGTTGGTTCAAGTGATTGGCGCGGGCGTCAAGTGTAGCCAGCAACTTATCGCCCAGGCGCTCGCGGTTGGCGATGGCTCCCTCGGCGGTGCCAGCAGCGCCCAATGACGGATGCCCGGTTCCAGCGGCGGGGCGGCCTTCAGGAGGCTCCGACTCACCCCGCAGGCCTCGTTCCACGGTGCCCGCATAAAACTCGGCGTTGCCTATCAGATGAGCAACCACGTCTTGAACCTGCCACAGGTCGCAGGCGCTCTGCTTGCTCCAGGCATCCTCTGGCAGACCCTGGAGGTACTGGTAGAAACGCTGCGACTCAGTCTGTAGCAGTTTGACCCGGTCTTTCCACGAACTCATAAGTGCTCCAATTATTTTTGTGTCGATATGGCTAACCAATCGCCGCAGTCTACCGCAATTAAACCTCTACCAAGTCATACCCGGACTTATTAAAAATCTCGCAACCGTCCTGGGTAATCAGAATCATATCTTCTATTTGGAAGGAACCTAGGCTCTCGGCGTAGTAGGGTGCCTCCAAGCACATGACCATTCCTGGCTGAAGTTCAGCTTCCTCGTCGGCGCTGATGAAGGGCGGCTCCTCCACAAAGGAGTCCAAGCCAATGGAATGACCGAAGTGGCCTCGGCTGTAATTGGGGAAGCCTTGGGAGCGCACTTCCTCGGTCGCCACTCGGAATATCTCGGAAAGCTTTACGCCAGGGCGCATAAGTTCCCTGGCCCGCGCATGAGCCGACTGCAATGCCTGGTACATCTTTCGCTGCATGTCCGCGGGTTTGCCGAAGGAAAACGTTCGGCCGCAATCGCTGTAGTAGCCGCCCAAGGTGACCCCGCAGTCGAACTTTATCAGGTCTCCGGAGGCCATTCCCGAGTTGCCCCCGAAGCTCATCCTCGCCCCCGACCCGGCGCTTATAAAGCCGAACGCGCCCTGGAAGTCACCCAGAGAAGGGTCGGCTTTGGCTGCTTGTAGGGCCCCGTCCATGTAGCTGTACTTGATGTCCATTGACGTCTGCCCCTCGCGGGCGTCGGCGATGGCTTGGTTTTGGCCAGCTTCATAGAGTTGGGCCGCCCGTCTGAGCAATTCGATTTCTCTGGGCTGCTTAATGGCCCGCAACTGGTACAGCACGTCGGTTATGTCTACAAATTCGCAGCCGGGATTGGTTTCCTTAAGCCAGTTCATAGTCTCGTGCTGAATGTGGCGCAGGTCGGTGCCGATGGTGGCGTGCTCCAGTTTCCTCTCGCCCAGGACTTCCCTCAGTGCGCCGTGAATCTCGTTTTGGTCCCACTGAGCGGGCCTGGACAGTTGAGCTCCACGTTCAGAACTGGTGAGAACGTCCACGTCGCGGCTCTCGACCCACATCTTGTAGGTGCGGATGTCCTCGATGGTCGTCGACGCTCGCGCCGGATTCTCCACGAAATCGCTGGTTATCAAGGCTGGAGGACTACCGGAGTCAGCGGGGATTAAGGCCAAGTCGGTGCCCATCAGCCGCCAAGAAAGGGCGACCACAGGGCTGACAAACCCGGTAGTGTAGTAGAGGTTGGAAGGCGTGTACGCCAGATAGGCGTCTATATTGCGGGCTTCGAGCTCCTCTCTCAACCTGCTGCGGGCATCCTCAGACATCATCGTTCTCCTGTATTGCCATTTTTGGGCGTTGTTTACCAAGATAAGCGTTATCGGGGCTGCTCAGACTCGTACACTATAACCTTTCTACCTGGTTTGCGGGGATGATATTGCCTCATCAGGGAATGTTATCATCGTGGTTCGACTAGCCTGTGCTGAGCCATTTAAAGTTTGCAGAAACATTCTGGTTGGAGTACAGAGGAGGTATCACATTGCCAACGTTGCTGGGGATCCATGGGTCGGTGACTAAGCCGGGAAGGCTGCATCAGGCCTTGGAAATCGCCCTTTCGTCGGTGGATGAGCAAGGCACGTCAGTCACAACCAGCCTGCTCCATTTAGGCGATCACCAAATTTCCTTCGCCGATGGCCGCCCTCTACCGGCTTTCAGCGATGACACCGAGGCGGTGGTCCAGCAGGTGATGGACGCCGATATGTACTTAATTGCTACGCCTATATTCCGGGCGTCGTTCACGGCTTCTCTGAAGAACCTGCTGGACCTGATCCCAGTGGAAGGGCTCATGGGGAAGGTGTGCGGACTTATTGGCATGGGCGCCACTGACCACCACTACCTGGCAGTCGATACCCAGTTGCGTCCGGTACTGGCCTGGTTTGGCGCGCAGTTGGTACCCAGCGGGGTTTACCTCCAGTCGCGCCACTTCCAAGACGGCCAACTGGCCGATCCCGAAGCCATCGCCGGACTAAAGGAATTGGCTAACGGGGTTGTCGCCATGCACCAAGCGGCAGCGCAGAACGCAGGAATGCTGGGACCAAAACCCCTTGCGGCCGGTTAGCTTGCTATCAACATATAGAATGAGACGCACAACGCCAGCATCGGTTATACTTATCGGGAAATCAGGTGCATCTCAGAAATAAACACTTGCAGGAGGATTCCCATGGCCACTAGGACAAAGAATCTTGCTACCGCAAAGTCTCAAGCGCTGGTCAAAATAACGGAAATGGACCATATAGTGCTGAGGGTCAAAGACGTGGAGGAATCTCTGAGGTTCTACTGCGAGACGCTGGGAATGCAGTCGGAGCGGGTGGACCAGTGGAAAGCCGGGGAGGTGCGCTTCCCGTCGGCTAGGCTCAACGCCGACACGATTATCGACTTCTTTGGCTCCGACCAAGAGCCCATCGCCAAAGACGGAATCAAGAACCAAGATCACTATTGCATGGTGATCGAGCCCACGGACATGGAAGAACTCAAGGCCAAGTTCGAGGCCATTGGCGTCGAGATTCAGGCCGGGCCGGGGACGCGCTGGGGCTCCCACGGCGACGGGATATCCCTGTATATCTACGACCCCGACGACAACGTGGTCGAGCTACGGCACTATTAGCCGACTCAGCCCTAGTCGAGCCGTAGATTAGGCAGGCTCGGCAGCCAGAAAATCAGAGCATGAAGGTGGAAGACGTATGAACCGTCTTCCACCTTTTTATTTCAGAAGAACTGACCGGCCTATGGACGCGGCCTATGGACAATTTAAAGCGGAAATCGTGTATACTGGATAGTGCCTCTCCAGGCACAAAGGAACTGGTTGGCGCCGCCGCCTAGGTGTTGCGCCTGAAGGTGGTCCCGAGCCTGGTTGGCACCACGTAGGAAGCGGAAGTGGCTCAGTGGTAGAGCACCTCCTTGCCAAGGAGGGGGTCGAGGGTTCGAATCCCTTCTTCCGCTCCAAA
>MUCR01000031.1 GCA_002816455.1 SAR202 cluster bacterium Io17-Chloro-G4
ACGCCTGATGTTTGGTGACCCGCCTCGGGGTCGAACCGAGAACCTACTGATTAAGAGTCAGTTGCTCTGCCATTGAGCTAGCGGGCCATCTTGTAGCAGTCCAGATGGGTATGGGCCAGGCTAAAAGTGTAGCAGGATTATTGAGGGAATAAAACCGAAACTCCAGCCTGACATCGGCGATTTACGGCTCGGGGATTGGGTCAATTCAGAGCCATGACTATTCATCAGCCCTAGCCTGCGCTTAAATTCCGTGGTTCAAGCGGTCAATCAGATACTCAGGCATTTGAGCGTCACGCATCTTTTCCTGGGTGTCTTGAATTCGATACTCTACCCGGTGTCGCAGGACGTTGTTCGCCTCATCATCGTAAATGGCATAGCTGGGCCGGGGGTTTCGGTCCCTGGGCTGGCCAACACAGCCAGGATTAATTATCAATCGCTCCTCACCCAGGGGATAAGCTTGTTCTTCGGCGAACTCAATAAAGCTAATCGCGCCTCCGTCCTCCCGGCAGATGAAGGGAAGGTGAGTATGTCCCACTGCGCAGTAGCGAGTCTCCAACCGCTCCAGGGTCGCCAAGGCCGAATCTCGCTCCAATAAGTACTCATTCACGTGGTCCCGTAGCGTCCCATGAACCAAGGTAAATGGCTCCGCCGTTATCACAGTAGGTAGGCCGGATAAATACCTGTTGTCTTCAGCCGATAGATTATTGGAAGTCCATTCAATCGCCGCCTTGGCTGCGTAGTTGAAATCCGCCGAGCTAGCCTTACCCACCGCTACGACATCGTGGTTGCCAGCCACAGCTTGTGCGTTGTGCTGGCGCAAAAGGCTGATGCACAGACCGGGGTCAGGCCCGTAACCCACTATGTCGCCCAGGCACCAAATTCGATCAAAGCCGCCCCGTTCTGTTGCGTCGTCAATCACGGCGGTGAGGGCTTCCCAGTTGGAGTGAATGTCCGACAATATTAAGGTCCGCAACGGACTAGCCTCGCATCTCTCTGTGTTCCCTCGATTATACAGGCCTCAGAATTTATTCCCACGCTCTTTCCCGTTCGCACGGTTGCCAGCGGGCCGTTAATTGACGACAATGAGCGGCGACACAGCGCAGATAAAAACCATAGCAGCCACAAACCCAGTTCGCCAACCTAATAGGGGGTAATCAACGTGACTAGCCAGAAGCCTATTGTAAGAATCATCGCCACCGGCGGCACCATCGCAGGGGTGGGACCGGACCGCATGGACTACATTGTGTACTCGGAATTGGGAAAACACCTTACCATCCAGGAGTCTTTAGAGCGTATTCCCGAAGTTGCCGAAATCGCTACGGTGCGCACTGAGGATTTAGTCAGCGTTGGCAGCACATCTATAGGTCCGGTCGAGTGGTTGGATCTAGCCAACCGTATTAACCAAACATTCAGGGAAGAAACTGATGTTACCGGGGTGGCCATCACCCACGGCACGGCGACCCTGGAAGAAACGGCCTACTTCTTACACCTTACGGTCAAATCCGATAAACCGGTGGTTGTCACCGGGGCCATGAGACCGCCCACGTCTTTGGGGACCGATGCCGACGCAAATCTCATCGACGCCATTAGAATAGCCTGTTGCCCGGAGGCCGGAGGTAAGGGCGTCCTAACGGTGCTGAACAACGAGATTCAAAGCGCTCGGGACGTCACCAAGTCCAATACCTTCCGAGTCGAGACTTTCCGGCCCAACGAGCTGGGGTTTTTGGGCTATGCCGATGCTGATGGCCAAGTGGTGTTCTACCGCGCTCCGCTACGCAAGCACACGACCCAGACTCCTTTCGACGTCACCGGCCGTGCTTCGTTGCCGCGGGTGGACATCGTGTACGCCTATGCAGGCGCAGATGGCTTGCTGGTGGAGGCGGTGCGCAACAACCGCTCCGACGGCTTGGTTCTGGCTGGATTCGGAGGTGGCTCGTACCCGCCAGAGGTTACCCAAGCGGCGGAGGAAGCCGTAAAAGATGGAATTCCGGTGGTGTTGGCTACCAGGGCCACTGCTGGCCGAGTTGTGACAACACCCCAAAAAGAAAAACAAGGGTTTATGGTGTGTGACAACCTGCTGCCTCAAAAAGCCCGGATCTTGCTAATGTTAGGCTTGACCGTGACGCAAGACAAAGCACAGTTGCAACAGATGTTCCATGAGTTTTAGATGTTTATCATTTTGACCTGGGGATGGCAAGGTGGCCCGGTCTTGACGCACTGACGCCGAGACCGCCGCTTGTACTAATCAAATCAAACCACTAAATATCGATCAAACAAATAATATATGAACTTAGGAGGCGCCCCGTGCCAGAAATAAGACCGAACGTTGCCAAGGAGAAGCTGAGGAAAAACCAGGTCGTCACCACAATCTCGGGCGTGCAAGACGCCGACGTAATCGACTTTCTTGGGCCCATGGGCTTCGATGCCGCCTGGATCGAATGCGAGCACGGTCCGGTGGACTGGGACGCCTTGGGGAACATGACCCGGTCATGCGACCTTTGGGGTATGACTTCGATAACTCGGGTAAGCGCCAACGAGCCGTGGCTGATAACCCGTACCCTGGATAGGGGTTCCATGGGCATAGTAGTTCCCCACGTCAACTCCAGAGAGGCCGCCGAACAGGCGATGCAATCGTCGAAATACGCGCCCTTGGGTTACAGGGGCATGTTCGGCGGGCGCCAATCTTTCGGCGTACCCGACTATTTTCATAAAGCCAACGACCAGACTATGGTAATCGTGCTTCTGGAAGAGGTCGAGGCTCTCAAGAATCTAGACGATATTCTCAAAGTCGACGGTATCGACGTCTTCTTTGTTGCCCCATCCGATTTGGCACAAACCATGGGCCACATCGGAGATGCGGGCCACCCCGAGGTGCAGGCAGCGATTGATGACGCCATCTCTCGCATAGTGGGTGGGGGACGGACGGCGGGCACGCTGGTCAACGACGATAATATTGACGGCTACATCGGCAAAGGCGCCAGGTTCTTGATGACCTCTTGGAACGGATGGGTGGCCAAGGGCGCCGCCGAGTTTCTTAAAAGTGCGACCGCAACTAAAGTTTAACTTCGGGAACTAGTGTTTTCCGACCGTCTCCTGAAACGCGCGATGTCTCAAAAAGCTAGCCATAAAGTTAGCCATGATGATAGGCTCAATGATGGTGCTCTTCGTGTAGTGTCGGGTTTCAAACCCGCCCCTACGTTGGTTAGAATTATCGGCATAGTGTGAGACCCAGCCTTAATGACGGTCGATTCAACTGCCCGAGTCCTCAACTAGATCGCTTGCTCGGGGGAAGGGGTAGGGCTTACTTCGGCAGTGTCCACAACCTTGAGGGGCATCAGCAATAATGCGCCCAGGATGAATAAGACGCTGCAGGTAATTAACATGGCGTCCCATCCACGGCCATCAGACGCGCGGTTAAGCAAATCGATTCCCGGCCCCATAACTTTGGCTGCCGCTGAGCCGCCGGTGGTGGCCAGGTTTACAATACCCATGTGAAGAGCCTCACGCCCTTGGGTGCCCAGTTCGTTCGCCAAGGCCCAGTTGGAGCTCAGCAAGACGCCTATGGATGCGCCCAGGCAACTGGCGATTATCAAAACTGCAGTGACGTCACTACTAACCCAAATCAGCCAAATACTACTACCGGACGCCCCCAGCGCCCCAATAAATATCACAGGTTTTCGGCCGATCTTGTCGGACAACCATCCCGCCGGGTAGATGCTCAGGGCGAGCGCCCCGCCAACAATCAAGATCATCCAGCCCAAGGTTTGGGTAGGGTTATCCAATTTCACGGCGTCCGCCAGGAAAAACAAGCCAAACGTTGGAAAGGCGGTGATGGCCGTCATGATCATCAACCGCGAGAGCAAATACCGTTTTAGTTGAGGGTGCAGCGGCGGTGGTTGATTCTCAGGTCCACTAGATATTGATGTGGCTTGCACACCTATTTGGTGGGTCAAACCCGCTTCAACTTCTTTTCTTCTAACCGTAATTGAAGTAACTATTGTGGATAAGGCGATAGATATGGCAATCGCACCCAAGCTTAGCCATAGCCAATTGTCAATCGAGCCGCCAGTCGCCCTACCTAGCAGAGTGCTGCAAATTGCGATCAGTACCCAAGAGCCGGTGGCATCGGAGAGGATTTTGATCGATGAGGCCACACCAATGCGGCTGAGCGGAACCAAATCCCGAATCAACGCTTGATAAGGCCCGTAGCCGGTGTTGAAGTTGGCTTGCATGAACAACCAGACACCGTATAGCGTGAGATAATTCGGAGCAAACCCTACGCCAATCAAACCAATGCTTACGAATCCCCCGCCCCAGACCATATAAGGAATTCTTCGGCCCCAATGGGAAATGGTGGCATCGCTAGCGCGGCCGACGAAAGGTTGAGCGAATCCGGCCACCAATAGTCCGCTAAATCCCAGGATGGCAAGGTATGTGTTCTTCCACTCTTCGGGCGAAAGATCGGAGACCAGCACCGGCAATACCACGGCATCCATGGCCAGCACGAATCCAATCATGCCGAAGCCATAAGCGCTCAACTTCATTAACGTGAAGTTGCCCCAATTTCCTTGCTCGTTTATTGGGGATTGCGCCATAAAAAGATAACCGCTTCGGATGTCCTACTGTGGCCCTTGAGAAAATAATTGGAAAAGGAGAGTGCGATTTCGTATCTCGTATTGATCGTTTTATCGCAAGTCATGGGAGTAATTAATGGCGCCAGGGTTGCTCATGGGAATGTTGAAGCGGACCGTCGGCAGACCCTAAGCCGCTTGACCATGCGGCTTATCTCAGGCAAGCCCCAAGGCTTCCTAATCGTGGTTTAACGGTAGTCTATAATACACCAGTCAGGCACTGGTTCCGTAGTGCGTGTTACGACGAAATGAGGCCAAAATTCACAGGATTTCTTCACGAGGTCCACCGGCCAATATCTTCGGTTATCCCTATCAAAACTCGGAGCAACCGATAGAAAATGAAAATTTGCTCTTTGCTGCCCAGTGGCACGGAGATACTGTTTGCTTTGGGATTGGGAGAGCAAATTGTGGGCGTGTCCGACCTTTGCAATTATCCTCCGGAGGCTGGTTCCAAACATGTGGTCTCCAGGAGCAAGATAGATGTCGATGTCCTGACCAGCGACCAAGTAGAGGAAATGATCCAGCAGTTGCTCTCCACCGGTGAAAGCCCGTATGACCTGGACAACGACTGGATATTGAATAATCCCCCAGACGTGGTACTGACCCAGGACCTGTGCTTTTTCTGCGAAGTTGACGCCGGTCAGGTGCAAGAGGCCGTAGAGGGTATGGCCGAGCCGCCCAACGTGTTGGTGTTGCAGCCCGGGACGGTCCAGCAAATCTTTGACACCATCGCCCAAATTGGCGACGCCTGCGGTGCGGCAGACGCTTCGGTTAATTTGGTGCAGGGACTTCGAAATAGGGTTGAGTTCATTACCCAGCGGTTAAGGGGCATAAAATACCGGCCCAAGGTTTTCTCTTTGGAAGGAATCAACCCAATTGTTATCGGTGGCCACTGGATCCCCGACTTACTCCAGTTGGCTGGTGGACGCCAAGAGATGTTTCCTCCCGGCTCACCTGCTGTGCGTCCCAACTGGGAGGAAATTTGCGGATGGGCGCCCGAAAAGCTTTACATCGACCTTTGCTCTTCCGACTTGACGCGAAACCGGAGGGAGATACCATGGTTGGCAGGTCAACCGGGTTGGGAAGATATCCCGGCAGTGCAGAACGGAGAGGTCTACTTGCTTGACCATGTGTACTTCAGCAATCCGGGACCCAGGATTGTTGACGGCCTGGAGATTCTGGCCCAGCTGACCCATCCCGAGCAATTCTCAGGATATATCCGGCCAAACACCGTCCTTAAGCTGGATGTTGATGCGGCCCATGCATGCTCGCCCGGAGACATCGGCGCTTGCTTTAGGCCCTTTCCAGCATAGCCGGTCCAAAATCATGCTCTAGGAGTTGGGTCTCGACAGAGCTATTGGCGCCCCTCTAAACACGTTGGCGGGCGGCTGCCAATGTGATTATAATGAGGACATGCTCGGTCAACGACCAATACAGGAAATTAAAAAACAGGGCAGGTAGGATTTGGTCAGCAAAAATGATTTCAGGACGGCGATGGGTAACTTCGCCACCGGCGTTACGGTCATAACCACCAACGACGACGAGGGCCATCCCCACTCCATGACTGCCAACTCCTTCACTTCAGTGTGTCTAGATCCTCCCGTGTTGCTGGTATGCATCGCCCACGGGACTCACACCTATGGCTACTTGGAGCGCACCGGCCGGTTCGGCGTC
The DNA here is from genome assembly GCA_002816455.1 of SAR202 cluster bacterium Io17-Chloro-G4. Classification (GTDB taxonomy): domain Bacteria; phylum Chloroflexota; class Dehalococcoidia; order Lucifugimonadales; family UBA3495; genus UBA1141. The sequence continues at coordinate 6,306 of MUCR01000031.1, forward strand.
AATATCTTGAGTCAAGAACAACAAGAGTTGGGCGCAATGTTTGCTAAGAGACCCGAGGACCGGGATGAGGATGTAAATTACAGTTACACTGAAGGGGAGGCTGGCGTTCCCATCTTAGAAGGTTCGATGGTTTTCTTCGGCTGTGAGGTGATGGGTACCCACGTTTACGGGGACCATACAGTTTATTTGGGCGAAGTTAAAGAAATGCGCCAGAATGAGTCGGGAGAGCCCCTAATGTTCTTCCGCAGCCGTTGGTACAATCCCGCAAAATAGCTCTCCCAACACAAGAGTTCGCAAACCTGTGAACACCTTTAGATAGTCTCAAAAATAGTTCTATCCGAGTACTTGCTTCTCGGTATTTTTCTAGCTGAACGCAAATCAAGGGGCGTCGCAACGACGCCCCTTGATGTTTGATACCGGCTAAATATACGTGGGATGAGCTGTTCTGAACCACGCTACCGCGCCAGCCTAAATTTTCCCGGTGGATGCCGAGGTTAATTTTGAGGTTACAAGCTGCCTTTATTCCTCAATCTCGGCGCCATCGTCGGGTTCAGCGCCGTTCTCGGCTTTTGCCCCGTTGGAAGCACCATTCTTGCCGTTAGTAGCTTGCCGACCATTCGGCGCTTCATCTTTTTGGCCATAGTCCGTTTCTTGGAAGCAGGTGATTGATGCCACATAGTCATCAGGCTCGCGGTCGCGCCAGATTATTACTCCTTGAGTATCTCTGCCGGTAACCCGGAAGTCTTCCAAGGTGACCCGGATAACTTGGGCTTTGGCCGAAATTACCATGATCTCTTGATCCGGGGCATCGGACACCACTCGGGCAGCCGCCACCGGCCCGGTTTTATCTGTGACTCTGAAGGTGCGGACACCTTGACCGCCGCGGGCGTGTTTTGGATACCTGGATAGATGGGTGGACTTTCCGTAACCGCGCTCGCTCACGATCACCAAATGGCTGCTGGGAAACACGGCAGCCATTGCGATAAGTTGGTCTCCGTTTAGCAAGCGTATCCCGCGCACGCCTCCGGCGGCTCTGGAACGAGGGGTTAAGTTATCTACGCTAAATCGAATGCACTGACCGCGCTGGGATACCATGACGATGTCCTTGGCGTCTCTGACTTGAGCCACTGACACCAGTTCATCTTCGGGCTCCAAGTCCATCACGATCAAGCCGCTAGGCCGGATGTTAGCCAATCCTCCGGTGCGCAAGGCTTTGACCTCGCCCATCTTGGTGGCAAGAACCAACAAGTAGTCCTCTTTAGGATTTTCGATCGAGAGCATTGCTTGAATCTGCTCTCCCCGGGCCAAAGGCAACAGGCTCGCCAGGGCTGTACCCCGCGTAGTTCTGGAGGTATCACCGGATATGCGGAACGCTCGCAGCGGGTAGACACGGCCTCTGTTGCTGAAGAAAAACAATGTTGCGTGGGTATCCAGTACCACCAAGTCTAAGAGGGCGTCATCGTCCCGCGTGGTCATTCCCCTCACACCTTTACCACCTCTATGCTGAGTGCGGTAAGTGGCGCTGGGCACTCGTTTGATGTAGCCACGCTGGCTGATGGTTATTACCACGTCTTGATGGAGGATGCGGTCTTCGTCGTTTTGATCCTCCAACTCCGCCTCATCGATTACGGTGCGGCGTTCGTCGCCATAGGACTTTTTGAGCTTGCGGGTCTCGGCTTTTATCTCCGCCAAAACTTTGGCGGGATCGGCCAAGAGACCTTCCAAATCCGCGATGGTCTTGAGCAGGTCCTCGTGCTCCTTTTCCAGCCGTTCCCTTTCCAGAGCGGCCAACCGGCGAAGCTGCATGTCTAAGATCGCCTGGGCCTGCACCTGACTCAGAGACAACTGTTCCATCAAATTGTTGCGGGCGGTCTCCACGTCTGCCGAAGCCCTGATTATCGCTATAACATCATCAATGCTGTTGAGCGCCAGCAGCAGCCCCTGAACGATGTGGTCCCGGTCTTGGGCCCGCTTCAGCAGGAACTCAGAACGGCGCCTTATCACGACTTGGCGGTGCTGGATAAATAGCTCCAGGCACCTCTTGAGGTTCAGGACTTGAGGCTGACCGTCGACTAACGCCAGCACGATGCTGTTAAAGGAACTGCGCATTTGAGTGTGTTTGAACAAGTTGTTTAGAACGATGTCTGCCTGGGCGTCCCGCCGCAGTTCGATTACCATGCGCATGCCATGGCGGTCCGACTCGTCCCGGATGTCTGAAACGCCTTCAATCTTCTTGTCCCGGACCAGTTGAGCGATTTTCTCAACCAGATTTGCCTTGTTCACCTGGTAGGGCAGTTCAGTGACGATTATCTGTTCTCGTCCGTTCCTGATTTCTTCAATGTCGGTAGCGGCTTCCATGATCACCCGGCCGCGGCCCGTCATATAGGTGTCGACTATCCCTGCCCGTCCTCGAATAATCGCGCCTGTAGGGAAGTCCGGGCCCTGCACAAACCTTAACAACCTGTCGATTGCGCAATCCGGATGGTCCACCAGATAGACCAGGGCGTCGCAGACTTCGCTCAGATTATGAGGAGGAATATTGGTGGCCATGCCCACGGCTATGCCCGATGCTCCGTTTATGAGCATGTTGGGAAGGCGGGCCGGCAAAACCGTCGGCTCTTCTAGGGAATCGTCGAAGTTGAGAGAGAAGTCCACCGTGTTAAGGTCGATGTCCGCCAGCATTTCTTCGGCGATGGGCGCCAATCGGGCCTCGGTGTACCGCATTGCCGCAGCAGGGTCGCCGTCTACGCTGCCGTAGTTCCCCTGGCCTGTTATCAGCGGGTAACGCATGGAGAAAGTCTGGGCCAGGCGTACCTGAGCGTCGTAGATAGCGCTGTCGCCATGAGGGTGGAACTTGCCCATTACGTCGCCGACGATTCTGGCGCTTTTTTTGTAGGCGGTGTTGGACCTTAGACCCATGTCTTGCATGGTATACAGGATGCGCCGCTGGACCGGCTTCAAACCGTCTCGGACGTCGGGCAGCGCCCGGGCGACGATTACGCTCATTGCATAGCTGAGGTACGAAGTGCGCATCTCATCTTCAATACGCACCAGTTGGTTTTGTTCCGGGGACCCCGGTGTTGTGGTTACCATTGGTCTTGGCTCCTTATTGCATCACCCAATTGATTAACCCAATAAACAGTGCCGACAAATGCCATTGATATAATTGCTCTTGTGCCCTGCTAATCGTTGGGGCGAACCGATCTACTGGTTCCTGGGATATAAAGTTTCACATGAAAGCGTGAAGGACTAGGCGTAGCAAGCCTCGGCATAAGCAGCGGCTCTTTCGCTGAAAGCCTCAAATAGGTTTGCGAAAAGCTTGGGTACTTCTTCTTGTCGTTCCGGGTGACACTGCAATCCGATAACCCAGCTATGCTCCGGGCTTTCTAGCCCCTCCACAAGCCCATCATCTGTTCCATACGCTGATGCCATTAGCCGAGGAGCGCGCTGTGCCTCCCGCAATCCTTGGTGATGCCGGCTGTTTACCCGGAAGAACCCCGCCATTCCCAGGATTGCCGCCGCCTTGCAGCCGGGAGAGAGATAGATTAGATGATTTGCGGAAACCCAGCCGTCCTCCTCCTCCACCGCCCGATGGCCGGGAAGGTCCTGGATTAGCTTCCCGCCAAACGCCACGTTCAAGATCTGCATTCCCCGGCAGATCGCCAGCACCGGCATATCTCCCTCGAGAGCGTGATTCAGCAGGCGCAGATCCAAATCGTCCAGTGGACGATAAACTTCTAGGCCGGCTGATGGGTCTGGAGACTCGCCATAGAGGACCGGATCTACATCCGGGCCGCCGGGCAGCAAGAGACCACCCACGCCCTCCATCAACCCATCCGTTGGCCTGGTCCCGGCATCTTCGGGGAACAGTAACCGGATATTGGCGCCCAGACGTTCCATCACTTCCTTATAACGGCGTGCGTTTGAGGGGCCGCTGGAAGTGATGGCGACTGTTACCATAATGAATAACCATTGTACCCTATTTGGCGCCCAAATTGTAGGCCTTGGGTATACAATATGTGGTAGTCGCGTCCATTATCTGGTATATGGTCACGTTTGCCTGTAGCCGATGATTTTGTTAACCTTAATAGACTGACACCAGCCTCGGTAATCCCAGTCCCTCACGGGGACTGGGACTGAGTCTCACAGGCAAATTGAATTGGGATTCAAGTTAGAAAAATAATGCCGGATGGAATTGCACAATGAAAGAAGTCATTGACGGCGCCATAGAGCTTCTGGGTGATGGCCAGCCTTGCGTGCTGGCAACAGTCGTACGCACCAAGGGGTCAACGCCACAGAAAGCGGGCGCCATGCTGTTGGTGCGCCAAGACGGCACCGGCGTAGGCACTTTGGGCGGTGGTTGTGTGGAAGGTGACATCTGGTTCGCCGCAAAAGAGATTTTGCGCCAGGGAAGCGGCCCGGAGTTCAAGGAATATTATTTGAATGAAGATGTGGCTGCACGGGACGGACTGGTCTGCGGCGGTACTATGTATTTCTTCTTGGAGCCGTTTAGAGAGGCATCTGAGTTCTTGCCTTATGCCAATGAGGTGGCCAGCGCATACGAAGGCGCCGACGCCGTTGCCCTGGCTACTGTGGTCAACGTTGCCGAAGGATCAAGCACAAGATTGGGGGCAAAGCTGCTGTTGCGCTTGGATGGCTCGGTGGCAGGTTCCTTGGGCACCGCAGCCCTGGATTCCCAGGCCGTCGAGGTTGCCAGCAAGCTCGCCGAGGTAGGGAGCGTCGAATCGCTGACTACCAGCGACGGCGCCGAAGTGTTTATCGAGGGATTTACTACGCCGCCCACGCTGGTAATGGTTGGTGGGGGCCACGTTGGCAAAGCCACCGCGGACCTCGCCCATAGTCTAGGTTACCGGGTGCTTATTGTTGACGACCGGCCCGAATTTGCCAACGCAGAGCGGTTCCCGTATGCCGAACAGGTAGTGGTGGCGCCGTATGACCAGTGGTCCAGCGAGGTTTCACTTAACTTGAACAGTTTTGTGGTTGTGGCTACCAGGGGCCACCGGTTTGATGACATGGCCTTGGAATCGGCCCTGGACACGCCATCCCGCTATATCGGACTGCTTGGAAGCCGACGTAAGACGCTGATGATCTACCAGCGATTGGTGAGCCAAGGAACGTCACCGGAGCGCTTGAAGCAAGTCCGCTCTCCGATAGGCCTGGATATCGGCGCATTGACGCCGGAAGAACTGGCTGTAAGCATCATGTCGGAGATTATCATGGTCCGGCGTGGCGGAGCCGGCAGCCCATTGCAGATGGGAGACTGGTACGTGGACCGTGCGGCCGAGATTTCCCAACGCACCGTTCAAGTGTAACCCCCGTATTAACTAACATGGACATGGGGGCTCAGAAATGGGCATGGGGGCTCACCAATTACCGTGTCAGCTAAATGTCATTCTGAGGGAGCGTAGCGACTGAAGAATCTCAGGCTTTGAAGTCGACCACCGGTTTAGGTTCTTACCATAGAACAGCACCATTCGTTTCATCGGCTCCTAATGACCCTCAAAACCCCTTTCTGCACCCGGGGTGACACATAAATCACTCGCATATTAGGACGACTAAATGCCGGTAACCGCAGCGATACTTTTGGCTGCTGGTGAGTCCCGGCGCATGGGCAGATCCAAAGCCCTGCTGGACTGGCAGGGCACCACCTTGTTGGATCACCAAATTTCCGCATTGCAAAAGGCTGGCGTGGACCATGTGGTTGTGGTTCTGGGATATGAGCCAGAGACCCTCCAGCCAATAATCACAGATAGGCTGGGCGTCGCCTGGACGGTTAACCCGGACTACGCCCAAGGGAAAACCACCTCTATCAAGTCAGGCCTTAAAGCATTGGGTTCTGGCGAGCCGAAGGCTGATGGATTATCAGCTATCTTGATCCTAAATGTGGACCAGCCCCGCAGCCCGGAAACCGTTCGAGAAGTGTTGCACCGGCACCGGGAATCCGGCAAGCTGATTACGATTCCCACATTCAATGGAAAAGGCGGCCACCCCATCGCTTTGGACCCGGCATTGCTGCCGGAACTCTCCGCCATCGTGGAAGAAAACTTTGGGGTGAAAGCCGTTGTCCAAGCCCATGCCGACTCCACTAACCGGACGGAAATGTCCACCGCCGAAGTGCTGTTGGACTTAAACACGCCTGAAGATTACCAGGCGGCGCTGCAATCCCAGAGCTAGCCCGAAAAAGCCATTTTGTCAGATAGACAAAGCCGGATCTACTGGGAGGAGGTCGTGAATTGCTGGTCCTAGTCACTGGGGCCACCGGCTTTCTAGGGCGGCGCGTGGTGCCCGCCCTGTTGGCGCGTCACCATCAGGTTCGTTGTTTGGTCCATACTCCAGGCCGGGAACGAGTTTTCCCTCCTAGGACAGTGGATATTCAGTATGGGAATGTCTTGAACCCGGATGCCCTAACGGTGGCCTTCAATGGCGTAGACGCAGCGGTCCACTTGGTGGGCACAATCCGCCGCGGCAATAGAAACACCTACGACCAGATCAACCGCCAGGGAGTGGCCAACGTGGTGGCGGCCGCAAAAGCAGCCCGGGTAAAACACCTGGTTTTCGTCAGCGCCATCGGCGCCACCGGCAACCCTGGGTACCCATATCTGTTTAGCAAATGGCAAGGGGAACAGGAGGTGGCCAACAGCGGCCTTTCCTATACCATTATCCAGTCTTCTATCATCTTTGGTCCTGGAGACGAGTTCCTCAATACCATAGCCGCCATGGTGAAAACCCTTCCGGTAGTAACCGTGGCAGGGTCAGGCAAGAATCGCATCCAGCCCATTGACGTGGAGGATGTGTCCTGGTGTATCGCCACCGCAGTGGACCTGGAGGTACTGAAAGGCAAGACCATCGAATTGGGTGGCCCGGAGCAACTCAGCATTAACGAAGTCTTTGGTATCGTGGCCCGCACCATGGGTAAGCGGCGATTGAGGCTTCACCTGCCGGTTTGGTTGATGTTCATCATGACCTGGTTTTCCCAGGTGTTGCCCCGGCCACCGATAACCATGGACCAACTTCGCTTGCTTCCTATGCGAAACGTGGCAGAACCCCAATCCGTGGAGGACAACTTTGGCTTTACCCCCAAGACCGTCGAAGGTAACATAGACTACGTAAAGCTGCTGTCCACCCGGGAAGCTTTCAGAATCCTGAGCGGGGATATGCCAAGTAGGATACGAGACCACTAAGGTCGTTTTGGTTCTGGGGATTTTGCTCTGATGCCCACGACCGTTTTCCATTCCGCAGTATGGGAGTAGCTACAGTTAGTGCGCCCGGAATCATCTTACAATGACGCCATTTCCAGGCTCCTCTCTTTGGTCGACCACGAGCGTGGACACCAGGATTCCTTAGGCACGCGCGCGGAAACTAGGTTCAACCTGGAAGACCAAAAGCGAGGACCTCGCCAGAAAACGATCTTCAACCTGGAACGAATCGAAGCCCTGCTGGCTCAACTGGGCAATCCGCATAAATCGGCGCCGGTGATCCACGTGGCTGGCACCAAGGGCAAGGGCAGCACTGCCGCTTTCTGCGACAGCGTCCTGCATGCCGCCGGATACCGCACCGGCTTCTATTCCTCACCGCACCTGCATAGCTTCCGGGAACGGGTCCGCTTGAATACCGAGCCAATATCAGAAGAGCATTTTGCCGCTTTGGTGGAGCAAATCTGGCCCTTGCACCTGAAAATCACCGCCGATGCCGGCTTGGGACCGGTAACCCTCTTTGAGTTCATGACGGCAATGGGATTCCTGGCCTTTGCCGGAGGCCCATCCTTGGCCGGGTCCGAAATTCAGCCTGCGGATTTTCAGGTCATCGAGGTGGGATTGGGCGGTCGCTTAGACGCCACCAATGTGGTGGACCCGGCAGTGTGCGTCATCACCCGTATCAGCTTTGACCACACCGCAATATTAGGTGATTCCTTGGCCGAAATCGCCAACGAAAAAGCGGGAATAATCAAGCCTGCTTCCACTGTGGTGATCGCTCCTCAGGAACCCGAGGCTGCCTCGGCCATAGAGGAGGTCTGCCAGAGTCAGGGCGCCAATACCGTACGGGTAGGGCAGGACGTCAAGTGGGATCTTGCGACTGCAAATGTGCATGGCCAAGAGTTCACTGTCCGTGGGAGGCTCGGCGACTATAAACTTAAGACCTCGTTGCTGGGTAGTCATCAGTTGGTGAACGCCGCTACAGCGGTGGCTGCACTGGAAGTGCTAAAGGAGCGAGGCCACCGCGTTCCCACTGACGCAATAGCCCAAGGATTCGCCAACGTGTCTTGGCCCTGCCGCATGGAAATGCTGGCCAATTCACCTCTGGTGATGGCCGACGGCGCCCACAACCTAAACTCTATGGAAAATCTTATCGACTCCCTGCCCAGGTACTTGGACTACCGGCGGCTGATATTAATCGCTGGATTCTCCAGGGACAAAAACGTACGCGACATGGTCCGTTGCCTGGAAAAGGTTAACCCATTGGTATTTCCCACCGCTTCCCGCCATCCCAGGTCCCTTCCTGGTCCGGATGTGGCAGAAATGTTTGCCCAGCGTGGTATCTCGTCGGTTGAATCCGCCAGTCCTGCCCAAGCCCTGGCTGCGGCACTGGATGCTGCCGGAGACGAAGACTTGATCCTGGCGACGGGTTCTTTATTCGTTGCCGCGGAGGTCCGAGAAGCGGTGCTGGGTATAGAACCGGAGATTTATCCGGACTTGTTGCCTTCGGACCAACGGGCTTTTGGCGCAAGGGGTTAGAATATACTTTGGCACCAGGCCGGACTTGACCCTAAACCTGTCATTCTGAGGAGCGTAGCGACGAAGCAATCTCATTCTCTAAAGGCAAGGATTGTACGCTTCTCTCAGAATGACGAATTCCGGGACAATTTTGAGCAAACATCCACAAAGTCAGACTATGGTTGTGACTGTACTAACTTGAGGGATAGGGAGACGAGGGTGTGGCAACAGAATCCAGGAAAAAGGTAGTAATAACCGGCATGGGCGCCATGACGCCCTTGGGTCAAACCCCGGAAGCGTTTTGGGAAAATCTTGTCGCCGGAATCTCGGGAATCGGCCCAATGACATTATGTGACCCCACGGACTATCCCTGCCGAATTTCCGGTGAGGTCAGCGATTTCGACCCCGGCCAATATATCAATTCCAAAGAAGCCCGGCGCATGGCCCGGTTTTCTCAATTGGCGGTGGCATCAGCGTTGACGGCCATGGAGTCAGCGGGCTTGGACATGTCGAAAGAAGACCCATTCCGGGTAGGAGTGGTGTTCGGCAACGGCAACGGCGGCTTTCCCACGTTGGAGGAAAACTGCCGCGTCCTGGCGGAAAAGGGCGGCATGAAGATGACCCCGTTTTTCTTCCCCATGATTCTGCCGAACATGGCCGCCGCCACCGTTAGCCGGTTCGTGGGAGCACAAGGCTACAACTCCACCGCCACCACCGCCTGTGCCGCCTCCAACCAGGCCATGGGTGAAGCTCTGGAGGTAATCCGCCGGGGCACAGCCGACGTTGTTTTAGCTGGAGGCACTGAGGCGGGTATCAGCCAGTTGGGCTTGGCTGGATTCGCCGTGATGCGGGCCCTGAGCACCCGGAACGATGACCCGACCGCAGCCAGCCGGCCCTTTGACGCCAAGCGAGACGGTTTTGTGCCCGCTGAGGGCTCCGTGGTGCTGGTGCTGGAGTCGTTGGAGCATGCCCTAAGCCGTAACGCGGATATTCTGGCCGAAATAGCCGGCTTCGCCTGCACCTCCGACGCTTCCCATCCGGTGCAGCCCGAGGAAAACGGTATCAGTGCCGCAGAAGCCATGCGTTTGGCTCTGGCCGATGCTGATTTGTCTTCGGAGCAGGTGGACTACATTAACGCACACGGAACTTCCACGCCCTTAAACGACGCTGTGGAAACAGTGGCCATCAAGCGCTTGTTTGGTGACCGAGCCTACCAGATACCCATCAGTTCCACCAAGTCCATGATCGGGCATTCTTTGGGAGCATCGGGGTCCCTGGAAGCGGCCGCTTGTATCAAGACCATAACCGAAGGAGTGGTCCATCCCACGGTTAATCAAGAGGAACCGGACCCGGAATGCGACCTAGACTATGTTCCCAACCAGGCCAGAAAGCGGGACGTGTCGGTAGTCCTCTCCAACGCGTTCGGCTTCGGAGGCCAAAACGCCTGCCTGGTGTTCCGGAAGTACGAGGGTTAG
>MUCR01000032.1 GCA_002816455.1 SAR202 cluster bacterium Io17-Chloro-G4
GAGGACGCCAACCGCACTAAGAGCAAGTTCCTGGCCAACATGAGCCACGAGTTGCGCACTCCCCTGAACGCGATCATCGGCTACAGCGAGATGCTCCAAGAGGAGGCCGCCGAACAGGAGAACGACGACTTCGGACCCGACTTGGAGCGCATCAACGGCGCTGGCAAACACTTGTTGGGCCTGATCAACGATGTCTTGGACATCTCAAAAATCGAAGCCGGGGCGATGGACATATACCAGAGACTTTCCCCTTGGCCGAGATGATTCAAGACGTGCAAGCAACGATCCAGCCCTTGGTGGAAAAGAACTCCAATTCTTTGGAGATAGACTGTCCTGACTCAGTGGGTTCCATCCACTCGGACGTGACCAAAGTCAAACAAGGACTGTTTAACCTGCTCAGCAACGCCACCAAGTTCACCGAGCAGGGAAAAATCTCCCTGAAAATCAGCAAGGTCACCGAAGAAGGCTCTGAGTGGGTCAACTTCGCAGTAGCCGACACCGGCATTGGCATGACTGAAGAACAAATGGGAAATCTATTTCAGGCTTTCGCCCAAGCGGAAGCGTCCACCAGCCGCCGGTTCGGCGGCACCGGGCTGGGTCTGGCCATCACCAGGCATTTTTGCCAAATGATGGGCGGCGATGTCTTGGTGGAAAGTGAAGCTGGCGTAGGCTCCACATTTACCATGAAGCTGCCAGCGGTCGTTGCAGGAACACAGGCTAGTTCTTAAGGGGTCTAATTAAATTGGCTGAACAGGTCGGCGAGAAATCTAAAGCCTGGAAAACCATAGACGGAGACCTAGAGCTGTCCACCTTGGTCGGTGAACATACTTTCCTGATTAAGCTTTACCTGATTAAGCTTTAATTGACACTTGGAGGTCGAATTGATGTCCGCTACAGAAACTGCCTTGTCTGCCTTAGAGCGTAACTGGGGAATGGTGGATAGAGCCATAGAAGATTTGGACGATGCGGTGCTCGGAACCCAACTCAATAGCCAGTCAAACTCCATGGGGTGGCTGCTTTGGCACATGAACAGGATTGTGGACCGTTTTGTCCATACGTGGTGCCAAGATGCTCCCCAATTGTGGGTTAAAGACGGTTGGTCTGACAAATTCGGTCTAGATGATGACATCAACAATACAGGCCAAGGCTGGACTGAGAAACAAGTAGCGGCTTGGCAACTCCCGCCCAAGAACGTACTCGTGGGTTACTACGATGCCGTGAAAGCGGCAGCTCGGGAACATATTCAATCTCTCTCTGCGTCCGACCTTGAGCGCGAACTTACGCTCCCTCCCCGCCCCACTGCTTCGATTGGCTCATTTTTGGGTGTTATGATCTATGACAATTGTGTTCATGGTGGGCAGATAGCTTACCTGAGAGGCTATTACAAAGGAATGGGCTGGTTCCTATAGGCTGTTGGATAGCGATACTCGCCGCTTGAGACGTCAAAGATGGCGGGACTCACACTTAAGGTTGCCCCAATACTGTCCAACTGACTGGGTTCACCATAGTCCGGCCACCCTCAACCCACCATGACTGAGAAGCTATTTGGATTATTCGAGTCCCCAGAGCACAAACTCCTGGCTACCGGCTTTGGTTTTACCGATGGGCCGCTGTGGCACCCGGACGGATATTGGGAGTTCGCCGACATTCCAGCCAACCGGGTTTACTGGCTGCCACCCGGAGGCGCGCCCGGTACCTTGAGGGAAAACAGCGGTGGCTCCAACGGCAGGACATTCGACATTAAAGGCCGGGTAGTTTCTTGCGAGGGTGAAGCCCGGCGGGTGACCCGAAGAGAGACAAACGGAAGGTATACTACCCTCGCCGAGCATATAGGCGACAAACGGCTGAGCAGGCCCCACGACTTGGTGTGCCGCTCCGACGGCAGCATCTTCTTCTCGGACCCCCAAGGGCACTTGAGCCCACAGGAGCAAGAGTTGGGATTCGGTGGAATCCACCGCATACTCCCCGACGGCTCAGTAATGATCGCAACCATGGATACCGAGTACCCCAACGGACTAGCCTTCTCGCCCGATGAGGCCACTCTTTACATCGCAATTACCCGGCTGGACGATGGCTGTTTGGAGGAAAAACGACGGGGAGAGGTCTGCCTCCACCAGTTCATTCGGGCATTCACAGTGGCAAGCGACGGCTCTTTAAGCGACAACCGAATTTTCGCCCAGATGTTTTCCGCCGAGCCCGGTGTCCCCGTAGGAGTGAAGGTGAACGCCGAAGGACGAGTGTTTTGCAACGGCCCCGGAGGGTGTTGGGTGTTTGAGCCATCAGGTGAGTACTTGGGAATTATCCGCTTGCCCGAGATACCGGCTAATTGCGCTTGGGGAGAGGCCGACAACAGCACGATGTTGTTCACAGCGGGTAAGTCGGTCTACAGTCTTAGGATGAAATCCCCCGGTTGTCCCTTGCCCGGGGCCCCCAGGCCGTCTTAAACTTCCCTCACTCCGCAGGCCAATTCAGTCGCTCAAAGTTCAGGAGATATTGGGTGTACAATTCCCCTAGTATTACCCTTCGAAACATTTTATGGGACGGGGCAATACACCAAGGAGAATTACAATGCCGGAGTATGACTTAGTTATCCGCGGCGGCACCATCGTGGACGGCACAGGGGTGCCCAAATTTCGGGGTGACCTAGGAGTAAAAAACGGTAGAGTAGCCAAGATCAGCGGGAAAATAAGCGCTGGGGGCGCCGAGGAGATCGACGCCAGCGGATGTATCGTGGCCCCAGGGGCCATCGACCTGCACACCCATTATGACGCCCAGCTTAACTGGGACCCATACGCCTCCCTTTCCGGATGGTTCGGCGTCACTTCCCTGACCATCGGCCAATGCGGTTTCGGCTTTGCGCCTACCAAGCCCGAGGACCGGGAGTTAAACATGCGGATGATGAACCGCATCGAAGCCATACCTCTGGAGTCCATGCGTCTGGGTATGCGCTGGGACTGGGAAACCTTTCCTCAATTCCTCGATAGCCTGGATCGCCAGGGCTTGGGCGTAAACGTGGGCGCACTGCTGCCTTACTCGCCTATGCGAGGTTATGTGTTGGGTATGATGGCGGCCCGGGAACGAACCTCGGTGACCGAGGCGGAATTGAATCAGATGAAGCAGATCACCCACGAGGCGATGCAGGCGGGGGCCTTTGGAATCTCATGGGACAAGAATATGGAAGACCGCCCTGAAGACGGCAGCTTTTTGCCCAGCCACGTGGCCTCCCCAGAGGAAGTCCTGGCACTGGCCGAAGTAGTGGGGCAGTACGGCGTAGGCCACCTGGGTTGGACTATCGGTGTCTCTGAGCACCACGAAGAACAGCACGAGCTGATGACCCAAATGATGCGCATCAGCGGCCGACCCCTTCACGTGGGAGTGGGTGAGCATGACGAGGTGGGAATGGCTTGGTTGAACAAAGCCCGCGAAGAGGGCCTGCCGGTGCTCAACCAACAGAACTGCATGGAGATAGTAGGCGAGTTCAAGCTAACGGAATACAACCTATTCGATTACATGCCCAGTTGGGTCCAGCCACTGGTGGGCGACCTGGAAAACCGTATCGTCCAGCTGCGGGACCCACAGGTACGAGCCGCCATGAAACAAGACGTGGAAGACTGGCCTCACCCCAGGACTGATTGGTTACGAATGACTGTTTTGGAGGTTGCCCACGAACGCAACTACAAGTACGAGGGCAGGACGATACAGGAGATCAGTGAGTCGGAAGGGAAGCATCCCCTGGACTCTTTCTTGGACTTAGCCTTGGACGAAAACTTGGAGACTGAGTTCAGCCACTTTGAAGCGGGAAACCCTGCCGATGGCGCGATGATCAAAGACCCTTATTCCCACATCTCGGTATCTGACGGAGGGGCCCACACCAGGTTCCTCACCATCAGCACCTGGCCGGTCCACTTTCTGTCCCATTGGATAAGAGACCGAGAGTTGCTGACTCTGGAGCAGGCACATTACAAAATAAGCGCCTTGCCAGCTTGGTTTGCGGACTTCAAAGACCGAGGGACCCTCCGGGTAGGCAACTGGGCCGACATCATAGTTTACAACGTTGAGGAACTGGGATTCCTGCACAAGAAGGCCATCTTCGCCACCGACTTCCCTGGGGGCGAGCGCCGCTTAGTGCAAAAGCCCACAGGCTTGCGATATACCATCGTCAACGGCAATGTTACCTTCGAGGGCAACGACTGCACTGGCGCCCTGCCTGGTAAGCTTCTCCGCAGCTACGACATGGTCAGCTAGTCCTATCGACCGACTCTTCGATTGATTGTTAAATTCTTGTTGCCCCAATCTACCGGCACCAACACCGCCAGCCCGTGATTCTGGTGTAGTTCGACTCTACTCCGTGGAGCGGGTGCTGTCCCGGCGGGAGAAACTGGGCAGTTAGGCTGCTAAACGAGTCGGCTACCCCGGCGACTTGATACCGCCAATTCTCATTAACATTAGAGGAGGTCGATCAATGCCTACTTTCGTGTATGTCGCTTCCCAGGACGATGACAAGATCTCGATTTTCACCATGGATGCTGGAACCGGCAAGCTCACACCCAAATCTGAAATGCCGATATCCGATGGTCCACACTTACTAGCGATAAGCCCAAACCGAGAGGTTCTTTACGTCGGTCAACGCGGCCTTCCAGGGATATCCAGCTGGCGGATAGACCACGCCACCGGAGGTCTTACGCGAACCGGCTCAGTATCGACTGACGGTTGGTCTGCCTCTTTGGCCACTGACCGCAAGGGAAAGTACTTGCTCTCAGCTCAGTATCAAGCCGGGCATGTATCGGTGCACCCTCTCGGCGATGACGGATCCCTTAGAGCACCGGTCGTAGAAAGGCTGGCAACGGACGCTGGCGCCCACGCTATTCAAACCGACCCATCCAACAAGTTCGCCTACGTACCTCATATTGCCCGCCTATTTGATAATGTGATGGAACCCCCTAAAAACGAACCCGGGCCGAATGTGATTTTTCAGTTCAAATTCGACGAAAATACCGGAGGTCTTGCCCACAACTCTCCTCTAAAGATCGAGCCGGAGCCGAACGTCGGCCCCCGCTACTATTGGTTTCATCCTACCCTAGATACCGTCTACTTTTCCGATGAGCAGGGCTGCAGTGTCACCGGTTATCATCTGGATTCTTCTGCAGGAACGCTGTCACCGTTTCAAACGATAACGACCCTTCCAGAAGGTCACACAGAAAGGAATACATGTTCCCAGATTCAAATCACCGCTAATGGAAAATTCCTGTACGTTCCCAATCGAGGACACAATAGCATCGCCTGTTTCACAGTAGACGCGGCCGGTCGGCTATCGTCTATCGGGCAAGTCCCCACTGAACCTGTGCCCAGTGCCTTTAGCCTCGACCCAGAGGGAAAATTCGTCTTCGCCGCTGGCTCAGCGTCGGGCCGTCTTGCTTCCTACGGTATCAACGGCGAATCTGGAGAACTTACACCGTTAGAGACTTATTCGGTGGGCGCGAGACCCATGGGGGTGTTAATCACAAGGATCGGCGGTTAGCATTTTGCCAGTTCTGAAAATCTCTCTTTGGGAGAATACCTATGCGATTGGAAGGTAAAATCGCCCTCATTAGCGGTGGTTCCAGAGGTATGGGTGCAGCTGAGGCCGAATTCCATCATCAACATCTCGTCTAGCCTGGCCTTAGTTGGAAATAATGGGTCTACAGCCTACGCTGCTTCCAAAGGAGCGGTGCGGATTTTTTCCAAGTCTGCCGCTGTCCAGTATGCCAAGGAGGGCATACGCGTAAATTCTGTGCATCCGGGAATCATTGAGACTCTCATGACCGCTGAGATGCTCGCTAATGAACCGGTCCGTCAGGGCCGACTAGAAATGTACCCATTAGGCCGCTTCGGCGCGCCCGATGACATAGCTTACGGTGTATTGTTCCTGGCCTCGGACGAATCCTCTTTCATGACTGGGAGTGAGTTGGTTATTGACGGGGGATTGACCGCGCAGTAGATTCAGGCACCAACCGCACTGTAGAGAACTGCTTGTTGCAGTTGACGGTCTAGCCTGGCCCAACGGATTTCAGGCCTTAAGTACCGGAGTTCGCTCGGTGGGCTGCTGAGGAAATCTTCGTTTAGTGCACGAATTGACGGAATAGGTAACTAGACTAAATGGCAGAAATCGACTCACATATAAACCACCAAGAAATCCGCGGGATGCGGGACTCTGCTCCGTTCATTTTGACCGGCCTCAGCTTAGGTCATGCGATTTTCCACTGGTTTAGCCAGAGTTTCTTTGTGATGTTGCCAGAGGTTGTGGCAACATTCGGTCTGAGCGGCCTTCAGGTCGGCGCGATATCCGCCACCCGCGAGGTAGTTTCTGGCATCATAGCCCTTCCAGGGGGAGTCGTAACCGACACGGTCCGGCGACATTGGGGGCTAGTTCTTGCCGGGTGCATAGGATTGTTTGGCGTCGGTTGGCTTATCATGGGAATCTCACCTGTCTACCCGATCCTTTTGCTAGGCATGGCTGCTGTGGCGGCGGCCGCCGCTATGTGGCATCTACCTGCAGCAGCAGCTCTCTCACAACGGTTCTCAGACCGCCGCGGCTCAGCTCTTTCAATACACGGAGTTGGCGGCAATATCGGAGACGTCCTAGGTCCAGCATTGACCGGCGTTCTTCTTCTCACCCTTAGTTGGCGAGGGGTCCTCAGCATATACGCAGTGGTTCCGCTGCTTTTGATCTTCATAGTTTTCTGGGCTTTTCGTGATATTGGCCGGACGGGTTCCCCAGACCGATTGAGTACTGGATTCCGGGAACAAATGTCCAACACCGGTAAATCATTCAAAGATCACCCTCGTCTGTGGGGAATAATGGCCGTAGCGGGTCTTCGCGGAATGGCCAGTGTGGCGTTTCTTCCTTTTCTGGCCTTGTATCTGGGGCTTGATGACGAGTTGGGATTGAACTATGCGGCTCTCGGTTTACATATAGCGTTGCTAGTAGGAGTAGGAGTCGTAGCAGCGCCGTTAGTTGGTTACATCTCAGACCGCGCTGGCAGGAAATTAGTGCTGATACCTGAAATGTTGGGACTCTGTGCATTGACGGCACTGCTAGTCCCATTCGGAGAAGGGATCGGTTTGATTATTATCCTGGCTTTTATGGGTGTCTTCTTTTTCAGCGACCAGCCCATATTGACTGCCGCTGCACTAGATGTGGTTGGCGAAGAAGTCGCCGCCAGCACTCTCGGAGTGTTCTCTTTTTCGCGGTTCGTTCTTGCGGCTGCATCTCCCCTTATTGCCGGCCGATTGTTTGATGAAGTTGGCATTGAATCTACGTTTTTCTATATATCTGGCATCTATCTACTGGCCACGGTAGTTTTGCTGGTGGTGCCTATGTCTGCGCCGCATTCCCGCTCGGAAAACGGCGATGGTGACAAATAACGGATGAAATCATGAATCGCTGGGGATAAGGGCAATGGCATTGGCTTGAGTCGCACAACCGCCGTTATGACCAAACAGGGTGAGTTGAGGCACACCTGCATGAAACACCGGGCAATATGGCAGGCACGACGAAGCCCCCGTTAGGGGGCTCGAATTTTGTATTTGGCAACCTAGCACAACACCGCTGGCCTCTGTTTTTGAGACCGGCGCGTCTACCATTCCGCCACTTCGGCGCACCGTGATTCTTTAGCTAATTGGACCGGTTTTCCGGTGGCAATCTTGAGATCGTATCCCTGCTAGGAAGCATCCATCGGTTTCGACCTTTACGTTAAAGGCCTCAACAATCACTTGGTCACAATCCTTTAGTTGCGCATCTGGTTTTGACAGGCTTTCCTACCAACATTATATTTAACCAATTGGTTAAATAGTAATCTGGCGACCTGGACCTGATATTTGGGGCCCTGGCTGACCAACGCCCAGTGGTCGCCACGCCCATTGCGGCTCTAATCCTATATGTAAACACTTGAACAATCTTAAATTCTAGTTTCGTGAGGTAGCGACATGGCAAACCAAGCGCCGAATCCGATTGAGTTGTACGAAGGTGCAGTTCAGCAAATCCTTCCAACTTTGGCGGGCACCACACCCTCACAATACGAATTACCCACGCCGTGCGCCGAGTGGAGTGTCCAGGGCTTAATTAACCACAATATCGGTGTTCAGAATTTAACCCATGCCGTATTGATCAAAGGAGTCGTGGACCTTTCGATAATGGGCGACGTGAATCACCCCCTACCAAGCGAAGGTGGCGAAGTTTCAGTAAAAACCATTACGGACTCGGTTTTGGCGACATTGAAATCATTAAACCTTGAAGAAATAGTTGAGACGCCCTTCGGGTCTATGCCAGTTGGACAATTTGTGATGGTTCCGATGGCAGACCTGGTCGTGCATACCTGGGATCTGGCCAAGGCCACAGGGCAAAGCACTAAACTAGACAGTGGATTGTCCGAAGTCTGTTTGGGCGTGATTACTATGTCCGCACCCATGGGACGTGAAGGAGGATTTTTCGGACCCGAAATATCCCTTCCCGACCATGCGAGTGTCCAAGACAAACTTCTGGGCATGAGCGGGCGTCAGCCCTAGTCGGCCACTAATCAGCTGTTGCCTCACGCTGGTTGATTAATCAAACAGTTAGTGCAAGCACGGCCTAGCCCGGTTCGAGGCATTTTCACCTTCGTTGATATTATGCCCCGCCGAGACACCACACCTGTCACTAATAAATGAAAAGGGAATTTTCGTTTTAGATGGGTAGCTCAGGATTGTGAGAATGGCTGAAAACGCATGTTGGACACGCTCACCTGAGCCTTGGCCAAATCCTCGGTTGCTCACGGCCCGGTAGCAATTTTAGAATATCGCATCACCGCAGCACTGAGGCCGCATTGTGGAAAGCTACCCCATTACCATCGGCGATGGCCGTACCACCGAGGAATTGGTGTTGGCTGCCAATTACGGCTACGCCCACACTCAAGTGATTACTGAGAACTTCCCGGCGCGGCGATTCGGCGGCAGTTTGGTGCGGGAGATTGTTCTCCTCGCTTTTGACCACGACATTTCTTCAGGAGATGCCACCACGGAGGCCGCTGGGCTGGGTCTGGACTGTCCGTATTACGAGGACGCCCTCTATTTCGCCATTAAGTTTCCCGAGGTGCAACTGGAAGGACCAGTTGCGTTTCTCCACGACCCCTGGTTCGGGTGGTACGGCCGCCGAGATGTCATCTGCCTTTGGAACAACGCTGGGCGGCGGGAACTGGGCCTGGAAGGGTTCGATAATCTTTGGACGCAGGACTACCGTTTGGCCTTCGTGCGGGGCAATTGAACTTATTGCCGACGGTTTTTCGGCATCCACCTTCATGCCTTCTCGAAATTTATCCTGAAATTAGCTCGTGATATATTATCGCCAGCCTGACTTCAGGGGTGAGCGACCGTGGCCACTCAAGGCGGAAGACCCGAGCCGGTCGGAAAACTTTCCAACTTTCTTGTCGTGGTGGCATCGTGCGTCCGGTGTAAAGCCCGTATGGAACTGCCGTTCCCGGAATTGGCTCGAACCGGGTAACTCTCGTGCCAGGGTTGCGGTCTGTCCTGGGATTTCACGTTCGACGCCGATGCTTTAGCAGTCATGGACCAGAACCTGCGCCGTTTGGAAGACCCCATACGTGACCGGGAAGCCTGGGTGGAAGTGCGCTCTTATCCATGACCCGAGTTTTGGTAGACGCATTTAGAGGAGTAGTTCATGTACCGAAACCCAGGCCCAGCCGATGGGATTGAAGTTGTAGAACTTAAGGGAAGAGGGCGTCTCAATATACTCGGTCGGGCGACTTTCAGCGATCTGTCGGAACGGCTGAAGGAACTGGAAACGAATCCAAAAACCCGCGTAATCATCATCACCGGCGTTGGCGACGGAGTGTTCTCCGCCGGGATGGACCTTCTTGAAATGAAGGACTTGAACCCGATTGATGCCGAATCTCTGATCCGCCTACTCCATCAAGGAGCCAAAAAGCTGCTCACCATGGCTGTGCCGACAATCGCGGCGATCCGCGGTCCCTGTCTCGGCGGCGCGTTGGAGGTGGCCCTTGCTTGCGACATACGGGTTGCAGGGGAAGACGCCCTATTGGGTCTGCCGGAAGTGCGAGTGGGGATACCCTCGGTAATAGAGGCTTCTCTATTGCCCAAGACCGTCGGATTGGGCCGGGCCCGCCACCTTATACTGACGGGTAATCCTGTGAATGCTCAAGAAGCTTTTGAAATGGGGATGGTGGACCGTGTCGTGGCGCCAGGCGACGTTATCGACACGGCGAGCGAAATCGCTGAAGACCTGCTTGGGATGAGCCGGGCTGTGCTTGCTTCTCAAAAAGATATAATCGCCAAGTGGCTGGAAGTGAGCGATGAGGAGTCCACCGAGTTTAGCATCCAGGAATTTATTCAGCGTTTCAAGACTTCAGAACCCAAGGAGGCGATGGAGGCCTATCTGGAGGAGCGCGCTCCGCGGTTTGGGGAATAGGCTACGGCCCAAATAGTATTGCCAAGTCTAACTGAGGCAAACAAGTGGAAGTTCAACCCCACTCTAACTCTCCCCCGTCAAGGGGGAGAGGACCTGTCCGTTCCCCCATTCCGGGGGAAGGTTAGGCCTGTCCTGAGCTCATCGAAGGGATGGGGGCAATGCCGCTAATCCGCGTTCCACTCGTTGGGCTGGATATTCTCGGAAATGCCGGTTCCGGCGCAAAACTCCTCGAAAACTGGGCGGTTAATGCCTCGCCACCTCAGGTCGTCCAAGGTCTCTTCTAAGCCCACATCCAGTCTCAATGTCGCCAACTGCCGGTAGAAAAGCGCATCATCTAAGCGACCTGCCAAACTGGCGGCGATTCCGGCAGCGCCGCGAACTTCTACATCCCAATCTTTGGCATCGCCGGGGATCGATTCGATGTGACCGTAATGACTAAGTACGATCCCAGAAGTCTTGGCGCCCCACTTGGGAATCCCCGGAATCCCGTCTGCTGCGTCGCCTACCAGGCCTAAGTAGTCCGGGATTGATTCGGGCTGCACGCCGAACTTTACGACCACGCCATCTTGGTCGTAAACCCTTTCTCTCCGGCGGTCCAAGCAGACAACCCGCTGGCCACGGACCATCTGCGCCAGGTCTTTGTCCGGTGAGCAGATTACCACTTGATCCACCGATGGGTCGTCCTGCCAACGGTGGGCGGCAGTGGCGATGGCGTCATCGGCTTCGAATTCAACCATGGGCCACACCACTAAGCCCAACGCAGCGGCGGCCTGCTCGGCCAATGCGAACTGGGCCGCAAGGTCTTCAGGAGTCCCTTCACCGGTCTTGTATCCATCAAAAAGCTGGTTCCTGAAGGACAAAACTTCGTGGTCGAAGGCACAAGCGACGTGGCTCACGTCGTCTTGCCGCAGTAACATCAAGAGAGTCCTCAGCAGGCCCCTCACGGCTCCGATGGGCTTGCCATCGGGCGCAGCTAGCGGTGGCATGGCGAAGTAAGCCCTGAAGAGTTCGTAAGTCCCATCGATCAGGTGGATTTTTATTTTGGGCTGGACCATTTTCTTGAATTCTCCAGATAGGGGCCAATCACATGTCGGTTACCGAATGATTCGGTCTTGTCAGTAAAACATTAAGGCCGACCGAGATAATAGAGCCATTTCGGTCGGCCTGGGATGCAGTGGAAACGGGCGTGGGTCGGGGTCGATTAGGCGGATTGGACGGGTTCGGCTTTGTAGGCATCTTCCACGAAGCCGGAATTTTGGGTCCAGCGAACATTCTGAGGATCGCTGGTCAACTCCAGATCTTTTCCCTGGGAGCTTTCCAGTCCCAAAATATGATATACCAACTCGATGAGGTTTCCGTCGGGGTCTCGGATGTAAGTGTAATGCTCGTTGGTGTCCTCCCGTCGGCCCTGCTTGGGGTCATCGCCCCCGGTTCCGGTAAAGGCGCCTCCCGCACTGCGTGAGCAAGACACACCCAGAGAATCCAAGTGCTTTAGTGTGCCTTCCCAATCTTCTACCTCGATAGCGAAGTGGACCTGAGGCACTTGGATAACCTCCGAAGTGTCGCTGGTATGGATTTCTCCGGTTCCGATGCGCAATTGAAGTTGCCTTTTATTCAAGGCCGGTCCCCGGTCCAAGAACTCGGCGCCCAAAACTTTTTCATACCATTCCCTTGTCCGCTGCCGGTCGGTAATTTGAATATTGATATGGTGAATCATGCTGACTTTAGACAAGTGACACCTCCTTCATTTTTCGATAAATGGGAGCTTGATCTAGAACATGGCTTACCCAGGCCGGAAAACTCCTCCATAAAGTATTCTGATTATTATGGGCCATCTCCTTTCCTCAGGCAAATGTAGTGGCGTCCGAGTTCAGGGATACGACTAGGCTAAGCTCAAATCGTGCGGGGAATTGCCGCGAGCATTCACTCCGTCTCCTTGAAGAGTTCACGGCCGATTAACATGCGCCGGATCTCGCTGGTGCCGGCGCCGATTTCATAAAGTTTGGCGTCTCGCAGCAGCCTCCCCGTGGGAAAATCGTTGACGTAGCCGTTGCCGCCCAATACTTGGATAGCCTCCAAGGTCATTGCAGTCGCCCGCTCGGAGGCGTAGAGGATGCACCCGGCGGCGTCTTTACGGTTTACCAGTCCTTGGTCGCAGGACCGAGCCACGGCGTAAACGTAAGAGCGGCAGGCGGAGAAAGTGGTGTACATGTCGGCCAGCTTTGCCTGAATTAGCTGAAACTCGCCGATGGGCTGGCCGAACTGATGACGCTGATGCACGTAGGGGACCACTGTATCCAGGCAGGACTGCATGATGCCCAACGGGCCGGCGGACAATATGACCCGCTCGAAATCCAAGCCGCTCATAAGCACCCGCGTCCCGCCGCCCACGTCACCCAGCACGTTTTCTTCGGGGACCTCGCAGTCTTCGAAAACAAGCTCGCTGGTGTTGGAGCCCCTCATACCCAGTTTGTCCAGCTTGGGCGAAGGGGAGTAGCCGTCGAAGTCCCTTTCAATCAAAAACGCGGTGATTCCCCCTGAATCGGCCTCCGGGTCCGTCTTAGCATAAACCACCAGCACGTCGGCATCAGGTCCGTTGGTGATCCACATCTTGGTGCCGTTCAGGACGTATCGGTCGCCGCGCTTTTCGGCCCGCAATCGCATGCTAACCACGTCGGAGCCGGCCTCAGGCTCGCTCATGGCCAAAGCGCCGACATTCTCGCCGCTTATCAGCTTTGGCAGGTAGCGGCGTTTTTGGTCGTCGTTGCCATTCCGGAAGATTTGATTGACGCACAGATTGGAGTGAGCGCCGTAGCTAAGTCCGACGCTGGCCGACCCTCGGGATATTTCTTCCATCACCACGGCGTGGGCCAAGTAACCCAAATCCACCCCGCCATATTCTTCGGACACAGTTACGCCCAGCAACCCCAAATCCCCGAACTTCCGCCACAAATCGCCGGGGAATTCATTGGTCTCATCAATTTCCTGGCCTCTGGGGGCTATTTCATTGTCGGCGAAATCCCGGACGGTCTGCCGGATGATGTCGACCGTTTCCCCCAAAGAGTGTTCCAAGGACGGTATGGCCGCTCTTCTCATGGTCATGATGCGCTCCCGTTACTACAGGGTCGGTCTTAAGCTCCTGTTCTTAAGCTTCTGGCGGTGACGAAACTACTTAATGAGGTTCACTTAATTTGGAGTATAAATTAGCGTCGGGGGAATTAGAAGTTAATGAAATATATATTAATGTAATCTAGCTTGTTGAGGTTTTGTGAAATTTCTCTCAATCCAAGCGTAATTAGGCACCGCCGCTCTTGACGTTTGAATTGCGTGGGCCATATAATCGCAGCCAGAGAGAGTACTTTTTATGCCAAAAAGAACATATCAACCCAAGAAACGCCGCCGCGCCCGGGTGCATGGTTTTCGCGCCCGTTCCAGCACTTCCGATGGCAGGGCTATACTGCGTAGGCGGCGATTTAAAGGGCGCCACAAGTTGACTGTCTAGACTTTCTTCCCTGTCATGCAACGCAGGTCAAGATTGACCGGAAGCCCGCGGTTTTCCCAGATACATCAAGAAGGTAGTAGCGCTGCCAACAGACTTCTTGTTATCCGTTTCCTGGCGAATGACCTTGATCACAGCCGGTTCGGATTTTTAGTAAGCAAACGGATAGGGAATGCGGCGGTCCGAAACAAGGTAAAGCGCAGGCTGCGAGAGGCTGTCCGTTCAAACCAGGTTAAAGCGGGATGGGATGCCCTATTCATAGCCAGAAAAAGCTCGGAAAGAGCTAAGTTTCAGGATTTGAGACAGGCTATCACCAACCTGCTGCGGCGTAGTAGTTTGTTGGACACTTAATATAGCGCAACCAAAGGTGACGCCCATGTCAGTGCCCGGCCTTAAATCCACCGATTTCTCGCATTCTAACTTTGCGTCTTTGGGGCCTGTATTCACGGACATTGCGTCGTAATGAAGAGCGCTGTGATTGTGGCCATCAAGGTCTATCAACGCACGATATCACCATTTTTACCCTCGTCCTGCCGATACTTCCCTACCTGCTCCCACTATTCCCAGGAAGCTGTCGTCAAACACGGCGTCTTGAAAGGGTTTTGGCTGGGAGTGAAACGGCTGGGCCGTTGCCATCCTTTGGGGGGCAAAGGGTATGACCCCGTACCGTGACCAAAGCTTTCAACCATAAATCAAGCAAAACCATTGCAAACTTCCAAACTTAATTACGCTGATACTCGGTCCCACGGAGAGCCGGCAGAGGCGGCTCCAAAATCCCGGCTTAAGTCGGGTTTGGTGCTGCTACTGTTTTTGCTTTTCGCGCTTGCAGTGGCCGGATGCACGCCAGGCAGTCTGGGCGGTGATAGCAACGGTTGGTCACCAGTATCCGCCATCCCTCTGCCGGTAGATAGCGGTAGCGCCTTGAATGAGCCCGGGAGCATTTCCCCGTTGGACAATTCTCTGACGGTATCGAATCCGTTGGTGTACCAATTGGACCAGGTGATTCAAATAGACAATGAGCAACTACTGATTACCGCCATCCGCGACAGTGAATTGATCGTTGACCGGGGCGTAAATGGCACCAGAGCAGCGTCTCATCCCGGTCAATCCCCTATTTTCTCCGTCGGTCAGCAGTTCATCGTTTTTGTCACCACCAAGCAAGGCGAAATTCAAGCAATGTTCGACGACGGCACAGAAGCCCCTGAGGTGGATGCTTCCTATTCCCCGGCTGGTGAAAGCAGATGAGGAATCGCCGGATAAGGAAGGGAGTATTTTGGATGACCGTCTTGGTGGCCTTGACTATCGGCTTGGCGGGTTGCGTACCCGGTGGGGACGTCAGAGGTTTGAAGGGCGCTTTTGACAAACCGGCTTTCGGTGAACGTTTTCTGTACGTCAGCGGGATTGATGGATACTTGTATGCCATGGACCTAGATATTGGTTTCTTGGGCCAACCTGCTGGCCAAAGCGGCTCAGACATAGTTGACATTGGTTGGAAGGTGGCCGTTGGCGGTGAACCCGAACCTGAGCCGCTAATCGGCGGGCCCGTCCTAGTCCCGGACCCGGATTTACCGATAGTTATGGTGGGTTCCGAAGACGGTAACTTTTATGCCTTCGACGCTGAAGAAGGAGGCGATCCTTTATGGACTTTTCCAACCGGGGGCAGCATTTGGTCCACGCCGGTGGTAAAAGATGGGATAGTATATTTCGGCTCTCACGATGGGTATTTATACGCTTTAGCTGTTGGCGACGGTTCGGAAAAGTGGAAGTTTAAGACCGGCGGAACGGTGTCTGGCAGGCCGCTGCTCTTTAAGGACATGGTAGTGGTCGGCTCCTTCGACAAAAAGTTGTACGGCATTGACGCCAACGACGGTACTTTGCGCTGGTCTGTTGAAGCAGACAACTGGTTCTGGGCAGGACCAGTTGCCGACGAACGAAGCATTTTCGCTCCCAACATGGATGGGAATATATACGCCGTTAATGGAGAGGGGGAGCTCCTCTGGAAATACGACCTTGGTTCCGCAATTGTTTCCAGACCGGCGTTGGTTTCCGGCGCTTTAGTTGCAGCCGGAAAGAATGGCCGGGCGGTCAACCTCTTGGACACGAAGCCGGATACCTCCGCCTCGAACCGAGTAATTGACACCGAGTTCATCAGCGATTCCGAAATTAAGTCGCCTATGTTCGTTAGCGGGAACACCTTATATGTAGGAACTCAAGGAAGCACCATAGTGCGAGTTGACGTCAGCACCAATCGTGCTGGCCGTTTGGATTTGGACGAAGCATGGTGCTTGGACACCAAGGAAAATATAGAGTGCCAATAATCTATGCGATTAACCCGAAATCGGCGGTCTTCCCTCAAAACTGTCATTCTGAGGAGCGCAGCGACGAAGCAACTGTCTTATATGTCAAGAGTTGCGGAGGGCCAATTCAGGATTCCAGGGGCAATTATGC
>MUCR01000033.1 GCA_002816455.1 SAR202 cluster bacterium Io17-Chloro-G4
CACAACACCAAAACCGTAGGCGGAAACAAGCTGCCGGGATCAATCTGCGGTTGAAGAAGAACGGGCTTCTTGTGGCAATGCGTCCTCCCAATGGGGAATCAGGTGATGAGAGGTGCCAGGCAGCATTAAGATGGAAATAACCCCTACCATGCTCAACGACAATGAAAGCACCAAGGTGGCGTCGAAATTGCCGGTCCAGTCTCGCAATTGTCCTCCTAACAGTGCCCCGGCGGCCATGCCTATGCCGGAGCCCATCATTTGCCAACCATAGGTGGTGCCGATGGGGCCGCTACCGTAATACTGGCGGTTGATAATGGGAAAAGCGCTCATCTCGCCGCCGAAGCCTATTCCAAAGAGGGCTGCGAACAGATAAAAATGCCAGGGGTCGTTGGCCCAAAATAAGATCAGCATGGGCGCTGTCTGTAGGAAAAAACACACTCCCATGGCCCACTTGCTGCCGAAACGCTCTGCGGCCAC
The DNA here is from genome assembly GCA_002816455.1 of SAR202 cluster bacterium Io17-Chloro-G4. Taxonomy (GTDB): domain Bacteria; phylum Chloroflexota; class Dehalococcoidia; order Lucifugimonadales; family UBA3495; genus UBA1141. The sequence continues at coordinate 478 of MUCR01000033.1, forward strand.
CGGCACCGCAAAGCGGGTGATGGAGCTCACTACTGAGAGCATTACGAAAACGCCGGCCGCGGTTCCCGTGGAAACGCCCCGGTCTTCAGCAAGGGCAACTAAGTACACTAGGATGATGGCGTGACCGGCACAACCCCAAAAGTGAATGCCAATAAGGTTCCAAAAAGCGCTGGTCCGCTGCGCTTCTTTTAAGAACACCCTGGTCCGTATGCTGGCGGTGGTTCCCTTTTGTAGATTTCGTATCGGTTGATCTTCGGGCGCTCCCAGGGGCCGCAACCCCTTATCCGCAGGCTCATTGTGGAACAGCCTTATCAGAAGGAGCAATATACTTCCTCCTACCACGCCCGGAATCCAAAAAGCTGCCCTGACCCCCGACATTCCCCCACCGAAAATGTCGATGATTAGCAGCATGAGGGGCACGGCAATTAAAGGCCCCACTCCCTGGGAGGCCTGCAGCAACCCCATGCCCAATCCCAGTTTCTTTTGAAACCACATCGTTACGGCGGCGGTCAGCGGGACTTGGAAAATGCCCATTGACGCACTCAAGATGACCCCAAAGAAAAGGTAAAACTGCCACAAGTGGGACATCCTGCCGGTCAGTACCATTCCCAAGATGAAAAATAAGGCGCCGCCGGTCATGACTTTCCGGACACCGTAGCGGTCGCCTAACCAGCCTGCCGTTGGACCAAAAAGGCCGGACACAATCCATTGCAGAGAAAATCCTAAGCCCACGGCGCCGTAGCTCCAACCGAAGGCATCTACCAGCCGAGGAATCAGGATACTTGATGAGGTGCGGAATGAGGAGCTGGTCAAGCGCATCGTAGCGGCGACGGCCACTATGACCCAAGCATAATGCACCCTCGGGCTGCTGGCTTTCATGTTGGCCGCTTGTCCGGATGGACGTCTGCCTGAATCAGACGCCTGCTTGGATTAATCGAAACGTTCGACATTAATCGAAGACGCAAGACGGCATAGGGATTTCTGGCGCGGCGGCTGCCACAGTCGAAGGCTCACCGAACTCGGCTACCAGCGTGTTTAACCGACCGCCGGGAGCACGGTGAAGGTACTCGGAATAATTGGATAAACCTATACAGCGAATTAGGGGTGACCGGGAACGGAGGCGGCGGCAGATCTGGCCAACGTGCGGCGGTAGTAAATCATTAATAAAATTGGAGGATGGTTGACTTGACAACTATTTGAAAACCTATATAATGAAGGTTTACTAGCATATGCTACTTGCGACGAATTCTGTCACCCACTTGATCTTCCCCAGAGCATTATTGCCTCTTTTCTGTCGTTACCTCGGTTTCTCTGCCTAGCGTATCTACTTGTCTTTTAGGAGTTTGGAAGATGGCTTTGTCTCCTGCCGTTATCCCTCAGTCCGTTGGACTCCCCAGTGTTAAGACCTACGCCCGGATCCCGCAGGTCCTAGATGTCCCTAACCTGATCCAAAGCCAAATAGATTCTTACGGTTGGTTTAAGGAAGACGGCCTCCAAGAAGTTTACCAGGAAATCTCGCCGATTGCTGACTACACCAGCAAAAAGTATGAACTTCATTTCCTGGAACACTCCTTCAGAGAACCCAAATATACACCACAGGAGAGCAAAGAGCGGGAAATTACCTTTTCCCAGCCTCTATACGTAAAGACCCGGCTGGTGATGAAGGACACTGGGGAAATTAAAGAGCAAGAGATATTCATGGGAGATATTCCCATGATGACTCCCAACGGCACCTTCATTATAAACGGCGCAGAACGTGTCGTAGTAAGCCAGTTGGTCCGCTAACCTGGCATCTATTTTGTCTACGAAAAGAACCTGGCTAGCGACCGCAACCTGTGTTTCGCCAAGCTAATACCGTCGCGGGGTGCGTGGCTTGAGTTTGAAACCAGCATGAAAGACATTGTCTCGGTTAAGGTTGACCGCAAGCGCAAAGTTTCCGCTAGCACCTTCTTGAGGGCTTTGGGCGTCGCCAACGACGAAGAAATGTTGGCGTTGTTCGAGGATGTGGACACCGATGATGCCCACAGGTACATGCAGTCCACTCTGGACAAGGACCCAGTTCCCGACCCCAAGGAGCTCAACTTCAAAGAGGAGGACCTCCGCACCCTTTGGGAGTGGCTGCGTCCGGAACACGAGTACGACTCCACCGAAGCCAAGCGAATAGCCGCCGCCCAGATCGAGTTTTACCGCAGGCTGCGTCCCGGTGAGCCTCCCAGCTTGGAGAATTCGCGCAACCTGATACGAAACCTGTTCTTTGGCGCCAGGCGATACGATCTGGGTCGGGTCGGCCGCTTTAAGCTCAATCGCAGGCTGGACCAAACCGATAATGCAGACTTGACCACCTTGACCCTGGAAGACGTAGTTGCGGTAATCCGCACGATGATCCGCATCAACCAAGGCGAGGGAAGGCCCGACGATATCGACCATTTGGGGAATCGCCGTGTCAGGGCCGTTGGCGAACTGGTGCAAAACCAGGTTAGGGTTGGCCTGCTCCGCATGGAGCGAATGGTCAAAGAGAAAATGACCCTAGTCGACCCGGAAACCGCCGCTCCTCAGGGCTTGGTTAACATCAGACCCGTAGTGGCGGCCGTCCGGGAGTTTTTCGGCGGGTCCCAGCTATCCCAGTTTATGGACCAGACCAATCCGTTAGCCGAATTAACCCACAAGCGGCGCTTGTCTGCTTTGGGGCCCGGAGGACTGTCCAGAGAGCGGGCTGGCTTCGACGTAAGAGACGTCCACTTTTCCCACTACGGGCGCATTTGCCCCATCGAGACGCCGGAGGGACCCAACATCGGCCTTCTCAGTTCACTGGCTTCCTATGCCCGAATAAACCAATTCGGCTTTATCGAGTCGCCTTATCGCCGAGTCATTAGGACAACGACCAGCGACTCTCCAGAGGTTGAGGGCCGCATAGCGGGCGCCGATGTGGTGGACGCGAACGGCAAAGTAATCGTCGGCAAGGGCAAAGTAATCAGCCGGCAACGACTCACTGCGGTGAAGAATCTGCCAGCGGGAACGGTTATAGATGTGAGGCCCTTCGTGGCCAGCGTCGACGAAGATGTACATTACCTCTCCGCCGACCAAGAAGAAAACTACAGAGTCGCTCAAGCCAATTCCCGCCTTGACGCGCTAAATCAATTCGTGGACGACCGAGTCGAAGTGCGCGTAGGTGAGACTTACACCGAAGCCCACCCTGACGCCGTCGACTTCATCGACGTGTCGCCCATGCAAATCATGAGCGTTTCCGCCGCGTTGATTCCCTTTTTGGAGCACGATGACGCCAACCGCGCCCTCATGGGCTCCAACATGCAACGCCAAGCTGTCCCTCTGCTGCGTCCTCAAGCCCCGGTGGTGGGCACCGGCATTGAAAGCCGGGTAGCCCGGGACAGCGGCCAAATGGTGTTATCTCTGGCGGACGGCCACATTACAGCGGTGAGTGGCAGGGAAATCACGGTAACGGACGATGAGGGCGTTGAACACCTTCACCCGGTTATCAAGTTTGCTCGAACAAATCAGGGCACATGCTTCGACCAGCGCCCAATCGTGGCTAAGGGAGACGTAGTCAAGATTGGCGACATCCTGGCCGATAGCTCTTCTACCGACCACGGTGAACTGGCATTGGGCCAAAACGTGCTGGTCGCCTTCATGTCTTGGGAAGGTTATAACTACGAAGACGCCATAATCCTCAGTGAACGGTTGGTGAAGGACGATTACTTTACCTCCACTCACATTGAAAAACACGAAATGGAAGCTCGGGAAACCAAGCTCGGCCCCGAAGAAATCACCAGGGATATCCCCAACGTGGGTGAAGCCAGCTTAAGAGACTTGGACGAACGAGGCATCATCCGCGTCGGCGCTGAGGTAGGACCTGGGGACATCATGGTGGGCAAAGTCACTCCGAAAGGCGAGACCGAGCTAACCGCGGAAGAAAAACTGCTTCGGGCGATCTTCGGTGAGAAGTCCCGCGACGTTAAAGACACTTCTTTGCGCGTTCCCCATGGTGAAAGGGGCAAGATCATCGACGTTAAGGTGTTGAACCGGGCCAACCGGGACGACCTGCCTCCGGGAGTCAATGAAGCGGTCCGGGTATGGATTGCCCAGACACGAAAGATCTCAGTGGGCGACAAGATGGCCGGACGCCACGGCAACAAAGGTGTGGTTTCCCGCATTCTGCCGGAAGAGGATATGCCCTTCCTGACCGACGGCACACCCGTGGATATCATCCTGAACCCCATCGGAGTCCCTTCGAGGATGAACCTGGGGCAGGTTCTGGAAACTCACTTGGGCTGGGCCGCTAGAGGGCTGAACTTCCGGGCCAACACCCCGGTGTTTGACGGCGCCGAAGACATCTCCATCGAAGACGCGCTGGCCAGAGCTTGGTTCGCCCAGCAAGCCGGCGCAATCAGCGTAGACCCCAGTGACTCTCCTGAACTCGACAGGGAAAAGCTGGACAGTTGGCTGTCGGAGCGGGGTTTGGAAGCGTCTTCGCTGTTCGACGATAACGTTCAAGGTGCAGCCCAGGAAGCCTGCTTGCGGATATGGCTTACCGATATAGCCGAAGCAAACCCTGAGGGTCTCAGCCTTGAGGAAATGAACCAACTGGCCCTGGAAATCCACCGCGAAAGGCGAATAGCTCCTCCGACTTTCGGAAAATTCGAACTGGTCGACGGTCGCAGCGGCGAGCCATTCGACCAGCTAATAACCGTGGGGAGCATATACATACTAAAACTGATTCACCTTGTTGAGGACAAAATTCACGCACGCTCCACCGGTCCCTACTCCATGATTACCCAGCAGCCTTTGGGCGGCAAAGCCCAATTCGGCGGGCAGCGGTTTGGAGAGATGGAGGTTTGGGCCCTTGAGGCATACAGCGCAGCTTACAACTTACAAGAAGTATTGACGGTGAAATCCGATGACGTGGCGGGCCGCGTCAAGACCTATGAGGCTGTTGTAAAAGGCGAGCCCATAGGCCAGCCGGGTGTCCCCGAGTCGTTCAACGTACTATTGAAAGAGCTTCAGAGTCTGGGCTTGTCCGTAGAATTGTTGAACGAGGACGACCGGCCATCCCTAACCCAAGGGATTTCCGATGACACTGACCTCTACCAACCATTGGAGGCGATTTAATGGTCAGAATGGCAGATAGGACCGAGACCCAAGGCACCAATTTCAACGCAATCCGAATTTCCATCGCCTCACCGGACCAGATTCTGAACTGGTCCCACGGTGAGGTTACCAAACCCGAGACGATTAACTACCGGACCCTTCGGCCCGAGAAAGACGGTCTGTTCTGCGAGCGCCTGTTTGGCCCGACTAAAGACTGGGAATGCTTTTGCGGCAAATACAAGCGTATCCGCTACCGTGGCGTTGTCTGCGACCGCTGCGGCGTTGAGGTCACGCGCTCCAAGGTCCGCCGGGAACGCATGGGCCACATCCGCTTGGCTGCGCCGGTAGCTCACATATGGTTTAGCAAAACCACGCCCAGCCGGTTGGGCTTGCTGCTGGACCTCTCTCCCAGAAACCTAGAGCGGGTGCTCTACTTCGCGCAGCACATCATTGTGTCTGTGGATGAAGAAGCCCGAACCGAGGCTATCGAAGAAGAGCAGGCCAAACACGATATGGCCCTCAAAAAACGCCAGAAGGAAACTGAGAATCAGATTGAGGCGCTAAGCAACCGGGCCGAAAGTCCACGGGCCGAAAGTGCAGTAGATGCGACCGAGGATTCTCAGCCGGAAGACGGTCTAGACGAAAAAAGCGAAGATTCCACAGTCGAGCCAGTCGAGTCTGAAGATCTCGCAGCCGAAGAGCCCACTGGCGAGCAACCTGAAGATGCGGTTGCGAAGGGTAAAGACCCACAGGTTGAGCAACTGGTTATACAGGCTGAAATCGACGCCATCAATAACCAGTTGGCCACGGATGAAGCTCAAATTCAGGAGCAGCTTCAAGTCAGTATCGACGAACTCGAGGACTTGCGGGTACACAAACTGATCGCCGAATCTCGTTTCCGCGAATTGAAAGAGAGCTACGGCAACGTCTTCCAAGCGGCAATGGGAGCCGAGGCGATTTTAGAGATTTTGCGGTCCATTGACTTAGAGGCCCTCAGAGAGCAACTCATCCACGAAATGCATTCCACTTCGGGCCAACGCCGAAAAAAGGCGATCAAGCGATTGCGGGTGGTCGAGTCCTTCCGCAAAAGCGGCAACCGGGTCGAGGATATGATCCTCTCCGTTCTGCCGGTATTGCCGCCAGAATTGCGGCCCATGGTGCAATTGGACGGCGGCAGGTTCGCCACCAGCGATCTGAACGATCTCTATCGCCGGGTAATTAACCGGAACAACCGCTTGAAGCGGCTAATGGATTTGGGCGCGCCGGAAATTATTATCCGCAACGAGAAGCGCATGCTTCAAGAGGCGGTAGATGCCCTGATAGACAATGGACGCCGAGGCCGCCCCATCCAGGGTAGCCACAACCACAAGTTGAAGTCCCTCTCGGACCTGCTCAGAGGCAAGCAGGGCCGATTCCGCCAAAACTTGCTGGGTAAGCGGGTGGATTACAGCGGACGGTCCGTCATCGTTGTCGGGCCCGAGTTGAAGATGCACGAGTGCGGTCTGCCCAAACGAATGGCCTTGGAGTTGTTCAAGCCCTTCGTAATGCACCGTTTGGCAGTATTGGGAATTGCACCGAACATCAAAAACGCCAAACGAATGGTAGAACGGGCCCGGCCCGAAGTCTGGGACATCTTAGAAGATGTCATCAAAAACAGGCCGGTCCTGCTAAACCGGGCGCCCACCTTGCACCGGCTGGGCATCCAGGCTTTCATGCCCGTGCTCATCGAAGGCAATGCCATCCAGATTCACCCGCTGGTCTGCTCGGCATTTAACGCCGACTTCGACGGAGACCAAATGGCCGTCCACGTTCCGTTGTCCAGAATGGCGGTGCTGGAAGCCAAGGAAGCCATGTTAAGCACCCACAACATGCTTTCGCCCGCTTCCGGAGACCCATTGGTCGCTCCGACACTGGACATGGTCATGGGCTGCTACTACTTGACCCAATTGCGTGAAGGGGCCAAGGGTGAAGGCTCCGAATTCTATGACTTCGACGAAGCTCGCATCGCCCATGCATCGGAACTAATTAATCTGCAAGCCCAGATTAGAGTCCGCCATGTCGCCACCGCAGAAGAAGAGGACGAATGGCTGGAAACCACACTCGGCCGGCTTATGTTCAACGAAATCCTGCCTGAGTCTATCGGCTTCCAGAACCGCCTCATGGACCGGGGCGCCCTCAAAGACCTGACGGCATCGCTGTACCGCCACTTGACCAATGAGCAAACGGCGGAAGTGTTGGACGAAATTAAAGACTTGGGATTCCACTACGCCACCACGTCTGGGATCACTATTGCCATTAACGACATCCAGGTTTCTTCTAAGAAGCCGGAAATATTGAACGACGCCGCCAAGCTAGTAAGCGACCTGGAAGATCAGTACCTTTCGGGCCTGATTTCCGAGGACGAGCGGTATGATAAGACGGTGGACGCCTGGACCGCAGCTTCGGACCGAACTACAGAACTAGTGCAGGCAGACCTGGTCAACTACGGCGGTATAGCCGTAATGGCGGTGTCTGGGGCAAAAGGTAATATTTCCCAGATTAAGCAGATGGCTGGGATGCGCGGTTTGATGAGCAACCCCAAAGGACGCATCATCGACCTTCCCATCAAATCCAGTTTCCGCGAGGGCCTGACTGCCCTGGAGTATTTCATCTCAACCCACGGAGCGCGGAAAGGATTGGCCGACACGGCCCTGCGAACTGCGGACAGCGGTTACTTGACCCGCCGTCTAATCGATATCGCTCAAGAAGTGATTATTCTGGAAACAGACTGCGAGACCTACGACGCTTACTGGGTGACGGGACGTCCTGACGACCTCTCAAATGCGTCGTTGAAAGAGCGGATCATCGGACGGTTCGCTTCTGCGCCGATCGCCCATCCGGAAACCGGCGAAATGTTGGTAGACCGCAATGACGCCATCGACGATACCATCGCAGATGCAATTATCGACGCCGGAGTGGACGAGGTAATGGTGCGCTCACCATTAACCTGCGAGTCCGAACGGGGTGTTTGCCAGCTCTGCTACGGCCGCTTGCCTGCCACCGGATTGGTGGTGGAAGAAGGCCAGGCGGTAGGCATCATCGCCGCCCAAAGCATCGGAGAACCGGGGACACAGTTGACCATGAGAACCTTCCACACCGGTGGTGTCGCCGGTATCGATATCACCAGCGGTCTGCCCAGGGTAGAAGAGCTGTTCGAGGCGCGGGTACCCAAGGGAGCTGCAATCCTGGCCGACATTGACGGCTTGGTGGAAATCGAGAACGACGACGAAGGCCGACGTCTCAGGCTGGTGAGCCGGGAGGAGTTCCGGGAGGATTACGCCATCCCCAAAGGCGCTAAGCTGGTGGTGGACCAAGGCGAATACGTAGAGCCGGGAATGCCCTTGGCCACTACGTCGCCGTCCGTGACCCGTAAGAAAAAGGCCAGCAAAAAGGCGGACAGTGAAGATGGGGCCGTTGAGGAGACTCAACCGGTTCAGCAAGTGGTCGCCAATATAGGAGGCCGCGTTGAGGTGACCAACACCGGCGTCTCCTTGGTTTGGGAGGACGTGGAGGAACGGGAACACATCATTCCCGCATCCGCCCACATATTGGTGTCCTCCGGAGACGAAGTAAAGGCGGGCGACGCATTGATTAGCGGACCGCTAAACCCCCACGACATTCTGCATATCCGTGGAAAGGACGAACTGCAGCGCTACCTAGTAAACGAGGTGCAGCAGGTCTACCGGTCGCAGGGCGTGGGCATCCACGATAAGCACATCGAGATCATCTTGCGGCAAATGCTGCGGCGGGTCTCCGTGGAATCGACTGGCGACTCGGACTTCATACCTGGTCAAATGGTGGATAAGTTCGAATTCCAAGATAAAAACTCCAAGGTGCTTGCTGAAGGTGGAGAACCAGCCACGGCAAAACCCGTGCTGCTGGGTGTCACCAGGGCCTCGTTGCTGACCGACAGCTTCCTTTCAGCCGCTTCCTTCCAGGAAACCACCAGAGTCCTCACCCAAGCGGCCGTCAGCGGTGCGCAAGACTGGCTTCTGGGCTTGAAAGAGAATGTGATCATCGGCCGGTTGATCCCCGCCCGTGTCGAAGTGCCTGGGATGGACAAACTGCTGGAGCCTGAACCGATACCTGAATTGACGATGGCTTCCCCCGGTGGCTGGCTGGACAGTCCCTTTGGCCCCGAAGCCGGAGCTGCCGGTGCGGAAAATGGCCCTCCGAGTTTGGGTCCGGACGATGGCAACTCCGACGAGGATGACGTCTTCAATATCTTCGCCAGTGATGACGACGCGGATGACTTGGACGATGACGATTCGGAAGATGAGTCCGGTGACTCGGAAAACGGAGTGTTCAGCGCTCCGATTGGTGAGGCCCAATCGGGCGCTAACGGCACAGCCACGGAAATTGGCACGGAAATTGGCACCGAAGTTCCCTTTGCGGAAGTAGACAATAGTGATGAGGAGACCGGGGAGGAGGTTGGCGATAGCGCCGACGTGGGCGGCGAGCCGACAGAAGATGAGCCCGAAGAGTAGTGCCGTCGGGACCAAACCAGCTGGCGGGACCAAACCAATAGAGAAACAACAGGTGGAACTGGGGGTGGATTTAGCGCCCCACAATAAGTTCCACCTAAAGATATCCAACCCGGTCATGATTGCGTCTGGAACGTTTGGCTACGATGGCTATGGCCGGGGCATGACTTCTGAGATGGACTTGGGCCGGCTGGGCGCAGTTATACCCAAAACGTTCACCCGGCGACCCAGAGAAGGCAACCCTGAACCTCGTTGGGATCCCCCCTCCTACCGCCAAGGTCTGGAGCAGGGGGATTTCCTTTTTTTGAACTCCATCGGCTTGACCAACCCCGGAATCGAGGCTGCTATGGCCGGGTTAACCGCCGATTGGTCCACCTACGGAACTACGGTTGTGCTCAGCATGTCCGGGGACAGCGAAGCCCAATTTGCCGAAATGGCCGCCATGACCCAAGCTGTATCTGGCTTTCAAGCCATTGAGCTGAACCTGAGTTGCCCCAACATAGAAAACGGCGCCATGTTCGGCCACAGCGCCCAACTCACTGCGGCGGCAGTGGCTGCTGTCAGGATGAACACAGACCTCCCAGTGCTGGCCAAGTTGGCGCCCAACGTCCCAGACGTGACCGAAATAGCTCGCGCTGCGGTGGACTCCGGCGCCGACGCCTTAACCATTGGCAACACAGTCCCCGCCATGGCAATCGACATAGAGGCTCGCAAACCGGTACTCGGCGCCGTCACGGGAGGGCTGTCCGGACACGGTCTCCGCCCTATATCTTTGGCGCTAGTCTACCGGACCGCACAAGTGGTAGATGTGCCCATAATCGGTGTTGGCGGCATCTTCGAGGCCAAACACGTCGTAGAGTACTTAATGGCCGGAGCCACTGCGGTTCAGGTAGGAAGCGCCAACTTGGTCAGCCTCTGGTCCCCTTTTATCATCGTGGATGAACTCAGAGATTGGTTTGCCTCTTCCGGATTAACCCGAATTGACCAGGTAACCGGCGCCGCGCACTGAGACCCCCTTTTTGACCTTGACATCGACACTCGGAAAGAGCAATATCTAGAGTAATGAATTCGCAGAACTTGTATTTCGGGTATTTGTACTTTTTTACTGGCTGGAATAAGGCCGGGAGAGACCTGCTGCCCTAACACAAACGCTCTGGATTAGGCTTCAAGAAATCTCAACACCCGGCTTGCGAAGGCCGGTTTTTTTATGCCTAAATTTCTCAACAAAGACCTTCTGGCAGCAACGCACAGGCAGAAACAGGATCATAGGATAATGCAGCCAACAATAGCCCAAGACGTAAAAGCTCAAAGCACGGTCCCTCTGATAACTCCGGCCAAGTTGCTTCGCGAACTTCCGGTACCGATGAACGTGGAGAAAACAGTGGCAGCGGGCCGGGAACAAATACGAAGCGTTCTCAACGGAGCCGACTCCCGGTTTATGGTGGTTGTAGGGCCTTGCTCGATCCACGACGAAGAAGCGGCATTGGAATACGCCGAGAAGCTGCTCCGTTGCTCCCGGCAACTCGCAGACCGATTGCTGGTGGTCATGCGCGTCTACTTTGAAAAACCTAGGACGACCACTGGCTGGAAGGGCCTTATCTACGACCCCCACTTGGACCAAAGCTTCGATATAGAAGCCGGTCTCCGGCGCGCCCGCAGCTTGCTCTTAAGTCTGGCGGACATGGGTATTCACGCGGGAACGGAGTTTCTCGACCCGATAGTCCCTCAGTACTTGGCCGACTTAGTAAGCTGGGCTACCATCGGAGCCCGCACCACCGAAAGCCAGACCCACCGCCAGATGGCCAGCAGTCTAAATATGCCCGTGGGATTCAAGAACGGCACCGACGGCAATGTTCAAGTAGCCATCGACGCTGCTGTATCCGCAAGAAGCCCTCATGGGTTCTTGGGCCTGGACGCCGAAGGAAGGACCGCGATCGTCCGCTCCTCAGGCAACCCCGACGGTCACCTGGTGCTCAGAGGCGGCAATCATAAGCCCAACTACGACCAAGCAGCCATCGCCCAGGCACAAATTCAACTGCGGGATGCTGGCGTCAATCCGCAACTCTTGGTCGATTGCAGCCACGGCAATTCCAACAAAGAGCACCAAAACCAGTCTTCAGCCCTTTTTGAAGTTGTAACTCAGCGCATGAAGGGCAACAAGAATATTGTGGGCTGCATGCTGGAAAGCAACCTCAATCCCGGCAATCAACACCTAAATGGTGACGCGTCTGGGTTAAAGTACGGCGTCTCCATAACCGACGCTTGCATCGGTTGGGATGAAACCGAAGAGCTCTTGACCTGGATCCACAGAAACGCCAGCTGAGGAAACCGCCCAATTAATAGGCAATCGACCACCACAGTCTCTCTGTCCGCCCATTTACTACGTTATGTAACTGATACCAACCTTTGCTGGGAGTGCAAGCAAGGTTTTGATTGGTTACAATGTAGTGTAGTGAATTAGCTTATCTTATCGATGCCGGACACCGTTTTTCGGGAACCACCAAGTTCCCCGACGCTAACGGCCCATCAAAACATCGAGTAGGGACGGACCGTGATACTCGGTGAAACGGCCAAAGTCCGAGCGATCACCTTAGCCACGAGGTGGTGATTTCAATGGTTTCTGTGTTAGCTAAGCTGCTGGGCGACGCCAACGAAAAGGCCATCAAAAAAATCTATCCCATTGTTGAAGAAATAAATGGCCTTGAAGCAGCAAACGAGAAGCTCAGCGATGCGGAACTGCAGGGCAAGACCGCCGATTTCAGGAGCCGGTTAGGCGAAGGAGAATCCCTGGACGGCCTGCTGCCGGAAGCTTTTGCCGCCGTCCGGGAGATGGCCAAACGGGGCATCGGCCAGCGCCACTACGATGTGCAGCTAATCGGAGGAGTGATATTGCACCAAGGTCAAATCGCCGAAATGAAAACCGGCGAAGGCAAGACCTTGGTTGCCACTCTGCCCGTCTACCTCAATGCCCTGACCGGAAAGGGCGTCCATGTAGTCACGGTCAACGATTACCTGGCCCGCCGGGACCCGGTTTGGATGGGACCGATTTACCATGGCCTGGGACTAACTGTAGGGTGCCTGCAACATGACGCGTCTTATATCTACGACCCGGAGTTGAGCGATGCCCCCGACGGCATCAATTTCCTGCGCCCCGTATCCCGGACAGAGGCATATGGCGCGGACATCACCTACGGCACCAATAACGAATTTGGTTTTGACTACCTCCGGGACAACATGGCGGTTCAGCTCTCGCAAATGGTGCAGCACGAACTTCATTACGCCATCGTCGACGAAGTCGACAACATCCTGATAGACGAAGCGAGGACTCCTTTAATTATCAGCGGACCGGCCGAAGAACCCGTTCAGCTTTACTACCAATTCGCCAAACTGGCGCCGCGCCTGAAATTTGAAGAAGATTACACCATCGATGAGCGCACCAAGAGCATTTCCTTGACCCAGGAAGGCATTTCCAGGATGGAAGGCTGGACCAAAGTCGGGAACCTGTATGACCCGGAGAACTTCCACTTGGTCCACTACATTGAAAACGCCCTGACCGCCGAAATAATGAAGCAGCGGGACAAGGAGTACGTTGTTCTGGACGGCGAAGTTGTGATAGTGGACGAATTCACCGGACGGCGGCAACCCGGCCGCCGCTGGTCCGATGGCCTCCACCAAGCGGTGGAAGCCAAAGAGAACTTGAAAATCCAGCGGGAGAGCATCACCTACGCCACGATCACCCTGCAAAATTACTTCCGCATGTACTCCAAGCTCGCCGGCATGACCGGCACCGCCGAAACCGAAGCCGATGAGTTCATGAAAATCTACAAGTTGGAAGTAACCGTGGCGCCCACCAACCTCCCCGGAAGAAGGAAAGACGCATCTGACTTGGTCTTCCAGACGGAGGAGGCCAAGTGGCGTGTGGTCACGGAAGACATAGCTAACCTGCACTCCGAGGAGCGTCCGGTGCTGGTGGGAACAACCTCCATTGAGGCATCTGAGGCCTTAAGCAAGCGATTGACCTCTCGGGGCGTTCCTCACAAGATACTAAACGCCAAAATCGACCAGCACGAAAAAGAAGCCACTATCGTGTCCGAAGCCGGACTCCCTGGTTCGGTAACGGTCTCAACCAATATGGCTGGACGGGGCACCGATATTGTGCTGGGAGGAGGCGACATTAATCGCCCAGCCTGGCAAGAGGACCACGACAAGGTTGTGGCCTTGGGCGGCTTGCACGTAATCGGCACTGAGCATCACGACTCCCGGCGCATTGACAACCAGTTGCGTGGCCGTTCCGGACGGCAAGGAGACCCTGGCAGTTCCCAATTTTACGTGTCCTTGGAAGACGAGCTCATGAGGCGCTTTGGTGGTGACCGCATCAAGACTGTGATGGGCTGGACCGGGATAGAAGAAGACACCCCCATCGAAAACGGCTTGATAACCAAGTCCATCGGCGGCGCCCAAGTAAAGGTAGAAAGCTACCACTTCGATATTCGCAAGCATCTGCTTGACTTCGACGATGTCTTGAACAAGCAGCGGGAGGTCATTTACTCCAACAGGCGCCAAATCTCCCGAGGCGAAAATCTTAAAGATCAAATAGTGGAGATGGTACGGCAAGAATTTCTGGACATCGCGCGCCGGTTTTTGCCCGACCGCCACTCCGACGACTGGAACGTGCCCGGGTTACTGAATGAACTCAGCGTCATTTGTGTATTGCCCGAGGAACTGAAGGACGAAGACGCTGTTTATCTGCACAACCAAGCGGCAGTCAATGACATTCTCTTGGAACACGCACAGGCGGTCTACGATGATAGGGAAGCCGAACTGGGCGAAGAGCAGATGCGCACCCTGGAGCGACTCCTGTTGCTAAGGGCCATTGACACACACTGGGTCCAGCACTTGACCACCATGGAAAACCTGAGGACAGGCATCGGATTGCAAGCCTACGGGCAGCGAGACCCTTTGGTGATGTACCGAACCGAAGGTCACAAGATGTTCGAGGAACTAACCCAGCGCATGCAATACGATGTGGTCCACACGCTGTTTCACGTCGTCCTGACGGAGCAACCTCCAGACAACGGAGGCCGCAGACCCACCCAGGCGAAAAAAGCGGACCCGGTCAGCCCCATGGAAGCCGTTAACCCCAAGAACCGGGACAAAGTGGCTGTGGGAGCGGCCAACAAAGTCGGACGAAACGCCCAGTGTCCCTGCGGCAGCGGCAAAAAGTACAAGCGCTGCCACGGAGCCGCCGCCTAGGGCCGGTGTCAAGATTGATTCCACAAGCTCACTACGAACGGTGACGGCCTCTCGTTCCGTTCGTAGTGATCTTGTCGAAGGGCCACAATCACGAGAGCCAATTAGGTGGAATCGCCTAAGTAAGTCTTAAAGAGCAGGTGGCGGCCTTTCGTTCCGCTCATCCTGATAGCTTGTCGAGGAACTTTTAAGGCTCTTCTAACCTCGCCCAAACAGCCTAGATAAGAAAGATCCCTTCTTTTCTGGCTCTCCGTGGTGATGTCCTGTCTGGTCGTGACCGCTATGTTCGGGTTCCTCGTGCGAGGACCCCATATCAATGCCCTCCCAGTCAAAGGCCAGATACTTCTCCGGGTCCTTCTCAAAAGCGACCCTGCAACCGGGCGCACAGAAGTAATACGTAGTGCCCTGGTGGTCGCTTTGTCCCCCCGGAGGATTACCCGTGTCCACATCCATGTAGCAAATAGGGTCCACCGCTGTTGCCATATTTCTCCTAGTCGTTTGGGTTGGCGTCATCCCTGTCCCCCTTCTTAAGGGGGACAGCTTTATATTATATATACCGCGCTATTTGCACGGCGACTTCAATCTCTCACTATATATATCTATGTTGTTTGAACATACATCTGATACGCTCTTGGGTACTGTAGCTATACCTATACATATAGCTATGACTATATGTATAGGTATAGTGGCGACGGGGGAGGGTCGGCTGTTCACTATTTGCAAACACCATTAGTTCTTGGGTTGCGGGGTAAGTGTTAGTCACAACCTATGGTGGAGACGGAGTAG